>JAFUVZ010000016.1 GCA_017471185.1 Bacteroidaceae bacterium | reverse complement strand
TGCTTCCTCCCGTAGGTGTTTGGGCCGTGTCTCAGTCCCAATGTGGGGGACCTTCCTCTCAGAACCCCTATCCATCGATGGCACGGTGGGCCGTTACCCCGCCGTCCGCCTAATGGAACGCATCCCCATCCCTTTCCGGTATGAACCTTTGCCCGAAGGACCATGCGGACCTGCGGGAACATCGGGAATTAATCCCTCTTTCGAGGGGCTGTGCCCGGGAAAGGGCCAGGTTGGATACGCGTTACTCACCCATCCGCCGGTCGCCATCTGACGCATTGCTGCGCTAATGCTGCCCCGCGACTTGCATGTGTTAAGCCTGTAGCTAGCGTTCATCCTGAGCCAGGATCAAACTCTTCATCCTAAAAAATGTATCTTCATCACCATCCCCACAAAGGGAAGGCGACATGTTCTTGACTGTACAGGACGTCCCGTCTATTCATTGTGTCTTACCTTTTATATATAAGGTAGACGGTCTGCATTCATTTACGCTTGCACTTTCACCTCAGCCTATAAATAAGGCTGCCTGTCTCTGTCCGACATCCGTTCATAGAACTCTTTCAAACTACTCCCCGAAAAAGGGGAAAGCGGTTGCAAAGTTATGGCTTTTTTTTGAAACCACCAAAAGAAAACTGAAAAAATTTTCATTTTATTTTAATCGCTTCAAGCAACCAGCCTCATTTCTTCAAGGAGCATCGCTTTCATTTCCGAAAGCGGGTGCAAAGGTAGGTACTTTTTTAATACCTTCAAAATATTTCAAGAGAAAAATTCCAAAAAAAAATTACACCTTATTTATAATTATTGATAAACCCAACATATACGCGCAAGCCCGACAGTAGGTAACCTAACACCTAATATGCAAAAAAGTTGCAAAAATGGCGTTTTTGTCAGAATAATCACGTTTTCATTTGATAATATCATATCTTTTCTATACCTTTGTATAATAATGCAAATGCTTATTAAATCAATAACAATATGAAGAAAGCTTTATCTCTGATGGCTTTAGCCTTGATGGCTATGAACGCCAACGCGCAGTTTCCACAGCGTACCCCTACCCCAAACGATACGCTTCAGTCAGTAACCGTTAATGCAGACAACAGCGTCATCTTCCGCATTTATGCACCAGAGGCAAAGACCGTTACCTTAGGTGGCGACTTGGCAGGCTATGGTGATGTCATCCCAGCTCCCAAGTTTGTGAAACAGGCTAATGGCGTTTGGGAAGGCAAAGCAAACACGGTGAACGCGAATGCCGGAACTTTCCGCTATAACTTCGTGGTGGACGGTGTGCGCGTGAATGACCCGAAGGCAGCCGCTACAGCCGACCTGACCGCAGTAGTGAACGTTGATCCGAAGGGCGACGGATTCTGGTCAATGAAGGATGTGCCTCATGGCGCCGTCGCAGAGGTTTACTACAAATCTTCTACCTTCAACACCACTCGCCGCATGCATATCTGGACTCCAGCCGGCTATGAGAAAGGCAACCAGAAGCTGCCTGTATTGTATCTGATTCATGGTGGCGGCGACAACGATTACGCTTGGCCAAACGTTGGTAGCGCAGGCTTCATCATGGACAATCTTTTGGCTGAGGGCAAGATCGTACCAATGGTTGTGGTAATGCCAAACGGTAGCGTGGATACTGACAAGTTCACGGATGACATGATGAACGACCTGATTCCATACGTGGAATCTCATTATAATGTTTATACCGACAAGGATCATCGTGCTTTGGCCGGTCTATCAATGGGTGGTCTGGAGACTTTGAACGTTTCCCTACTTCACTATAACAGCTTCGCTTACGTATTCCCATTGAGCACAGGCTGGTTCTTAGGTTCAGACCTCTACGCCAAGTGGGAGCCTTACCTGAAAGAGCACGCGGCAGCCATGAACAAGAGTTTCAAGATCTATAAGTTCTACATGGGTGGTGAGGAAGATATCGCCTACAAGAACTGCATCGGCACGCGCGAGGCATTCGACAAGGCTGGCATCAAGCATGAGTATTCTTCTATGCCTGGCGGACACACCTGGCACGTATGGCGTCATAACCTGCACGACTTCGCTCCATTGCTGTTCAAGTAAAGAATTGTCCCAATAGGAGAAAAGCGGTACCCTTTAGGACAGAACTAATTCTGTATAAAGGTGTACCTTTGAAGCAGGAAAATTAATTACAAGATGAAAAAGGAAACATTAACGAAAACCATGTCAGCCATCGCACTGACGACATTATGCGCTTGCGGCTCTACAGCAGAGCAAGCCGACTTTAACCTGGATTGGGAATTCTGGTCGGAAAGCCAGACAGTGACGCAAACCGTAAACCTGCCGCATGACGCCATGCAGACGGAGACTCGCTCTGCTGACGTGAAGGAAGGACGCCACAACGGCTTCTATCCAGGCAACGTTTATCACTATGAGAAATCATTCACCGCTGACGCAGCTTTGCTGCAGAAGCATGTGACCTTGGACTTCGAGGGCGTTTATCGCAACAGCAAGGTGTTCGTAAACGGCAAGGAAGCCGGTGGTTATAAATATGGCTACATGCCATTCGAGGTTTGTTTAGACGGACTTTTGGTAGAGGGCGTGAACACCATCCGTGTGGATGTTGACAACTCCCAGATGCCTAACAGCCGCTGGTATTCTGGCGCAGGCATCTATCGCCCCTTGCATATGAGGGTTCAGGAGCAGCAGTATATAGAGGATGTGAAGGTGAGCACACCATCCATTGCCCCAGCAACAGTTAAGGTTGAGACTGCCCACCAAGGCGGCGAAGTGAGCGTGAGCATCTTCGACGGCAACACTGTGGTGGCTTCTGCTGACGGTGATGCCGTAGAAATGAAGATTGACAACGCCAAGCTGTGGTCTGCAGAGCATCCTAACCTCTACAAGGCTGTGGTGGAGCTGAAGCAGAACGGCAAGACCATCGAGAAGCAGGAGAAGCAGTTCGGTATCCGTGAGATTACCTGGAGCACGCAAGGCTTGAAGGTGAATGGTAAAGACGTGCTGCTGCAGGGCGGCTGCATCCATCATGACAACGGTATCTTAGGCGCCGCTGAGTATGACGATGCCGCTTACCGCAAGGTAGCGTTGTTGAAGAAATATGGTTTCAACGCCATCCGTTCTTCCCATAACCCGTTGTCTGAGGCTATGCTGAAGGCTTGCGACGAACTGGGTATGTATGTGATGGATGAGCTGTGGGATATGTGGTACATTACCAAGACGGAGTTCGACTACTCCAAGGATTTCTATGACAATTACGTGGAGGATATCCGCCACTTCGTGAAGAAGGATTTCAACCACCCTTCAGTGATTATGTATTCTATCGGTAATGAAGTGGGCGAGCCTGCTCAAGAAAAGGGTGTAGAACTGGCCAAGGAACTGATTGACCGTTTGCATCAGCTGGACAACTCACGTCCAGTCACTGCCGGCATCAACCTGATGATTATCGGCTTGACGAAGATGGGAGTGAACTTATTCCAGCAGTCTAACTCTTCCATGATGGGTGGCGGACAGCAGATTACCAGCGAGCAGTATAACATGATGATGACAACCTCCAGTGAACGGATGTCACAGATGGTACTCCAGCCAGCTATGGACGAAGCCACGACTCCTGTGCTCGACGCATTGGACATCGCCGGCTACAACTATGCAAGCATACGTTACCAGCTTGAAGGCACAGCTCACCCGAACAGAGTTATCGTGGGTTCTGAGACCTATCCGCAAGACTTGGCCAAGAACTGGGCTATGGTGGAGAAACTGCCCTACGTGATTGGCGACTTCATGTGGACCGCGATAGATTATATTGGTGAGATTGGATTAGGCGCTTGGTATTACTCCAACGATCCCGATTTTGCCAACAAGACTTATCCTTGGAAACTCTTTGGTGGCGGCGCTCTCGACCTGATTGGCAATCCTACAGGCGAAGCTTTCTGGGCTAAGGCTATTTGGACAAAGCAAGCAGAGCCTAACATTGCAGTTCGCCCTATCTACAAAGAGAATTTAGTGAAGTCTATGTGGCGTGGCACCAATAGCATACCATCATGGAGCTGGCAGGGTTGCGAGGGCATGACTACCACCGTAGAGGTATTTACTTCTGCACCAAGCGTGAAGCTGTATGTGAACGACAAGCTGATTGGCGAACAGGAAGTGACAGACTATGTGGCAAGATTTGAGGATGTGACCTATGAGCCAGGTACCCTGAAGGCTGTGACAGCTGGCGGCGAACAGATTCTGACTTCTGCAACCGGTAAGACATCCATCAGCATTGAAGCAGAGCCTCGATTGGCGACAGTCAACGGTCAGTGGTCAATGGTTAACGATTACAAGGCTGGAGATCTGGTATTCCTGGACATCAACCTCGTTGGCGAGAATGGCGTCGTAGAATCAAAGGCAGACCGTGAGCTGAACGTACAGGTAGAAGGTGCAGAACTGCTCGGTTTCGGTAGCCAGACGCTGATTACCGAAGCTGCGTTCAAGGATGGCAGATATCCAACCCACTACGGCCAGTCGCAAGCCGTTATCCGTGCGCTGAAGCCTGGAACGGTGAAGATAACCGTTAGCGGCGAAGGTGTTGAAACAGCAGAGAAAACATTGAACATTAAATAATTATGAGAAAAATTACCACATTCATACTGCTGTTGTGCGCTCTTTGTATGAGTGCACAGAGCAGGCAGGATCTTTATCAGAATTTCAATTATCCCCCAGAGTCAGCGAGGATTCGTGTCTGGTGGCACTGGATGAACGGAAACATCACCAAAGACGGCATCCGCAAGGATCTCTTCTGGATGAAACGTGCCGGTATCGGAGGCTTCCAGAACTTCGACGGAGGACTGGCTACTCCTCAGCTGGTGGAGAAACGACTGGCCTACATGACACCAGAGTGGCAGGATGCCTTCAGTTATACGGCTCAGCTGGCAGACTCCTTAGGACTGGAGTTCGCCATCGCCAGCGCTCCAGGATGGAGCGAGACTGGTGGCCCTTGGGTGGCTCCGAAAGACGGTATGAAGAAACTGACCTGGCGCAGTATGACTGTTGACGGCGGCAAGAAAGGCATCAAGTTCAGCGGCAAGCTGCCAGAGCCCTACAAGACGGTGGGCAATTTCCTGAACGTGCCTATCAAGCAGGATGAGTCAGCTGCACTGATCAGCATCTTTGCCGACAACAGCGGGAGTGTGGAAGAATATTATGAGGATATCGCAGTCCTGGCATTCAAAGTACCTGAGGATGAAGTAGATTTGCTTACATTGGAACCTAAAGTAACCTCTTCGGGTGGCACTTTCACTTTGGAGCAACTGGTGAACGATGACCTGAATGATGCGGTAGCCTTGCCTCGTAACGCAAATGACGATTACGCATGGATTCAGTTTGAGTTTGCCGAGCCTTTCACGCTGAGAGCTGTCAGCATAACTGACGACAACCTGCAGGACACTTATAACCAATCTACTGGCGGTGAAGGCAACAAAATTCTGGAAGCCAGCGATGACGGCATCAGTTTCCGCAAGGTCGCAACGCTGAGTCAAGGAAAGGCTATTCGCCATACGGTAAGCGTACCTACTACAACGGCCCGTTTCTTCCGTATGAAATATCTCAACCCAAGCAGCATGACACCTTCTGCCACAGGAGGTGTCAACGTAACTCCATTGCCTGAGTCTCATGTGGCTGAACTAAACCTCTTCTCTACTCCACGCGTGAACTATTCTGAAGAGAAATCCGGTTTCGCGGCAGACGGTTCGCTGTTCAGGTTCCCTACCCTTGCCGATGGTCCAACCCTCGCTAAGGACGATGTGATGGATATCACCTCTTTTGTCAACGATGGAGTACTAACTTGCGATCTGCCTGCCGGCAAATGGCAGGTTATCCGCATAGGATTTTCTCTGACTGGCAAGCAAAATCATCCGGCTTCTCCAGAAGCTACAGGTTTAGAGGTAGATAAGATGGACCGCAACGCTGTGAGGAATTACTATGAGCACTATATTGATATGTATATGCGGGCATCTGGCGGCAGACTCGGTGCAGCAGGCATCACCTATATGCTGAATGACAGCTATGAGGCAGGTACCCAGACCTGGACACCTCAGATGGTCCAAGAGTTCCAGAAGCGTCGCGGCTATGCCCTCATCTCCTGGATGCCTGCCTTGCTGGGCTATGTGGTGAACAGTGCGGAGGAAACAGACCGCTTCCTGTGGGACTGGAGAAAGACCATCAGCGAACTGATTGCCGAGAACCATTATGACCAGCTGACGGAAATCCTGCGTGAGCGGGGCATGAAGGGCAGATATACCGAGTCGCACGAGCAGCGTCGCGTATATGTGGTGGATGGCATGGACGTGAAGCGTACGGCTCAGATTCCTATGTCGGCGTTCTGGGTGACTATGGGCGCTTATAATCCTGACATCCGCGAGTCTGCATCTGTAGCCCATATCTACGGACAGAATATCGCTGCTGCGGAATCATTCACCAGTGTGGGCATCGGCTCTGCCTGGAACTATTATCCTGGCAACCTGAAGATAGCCGCAGACCATGAGCTGGCTAACGGCCTGAACCGTTTCGTGATTCATACCTCTCCTCATCAGCCTGTTGACGACAAGCAGCCTGGCGTGAGCCTCTCTATCTTCGGGCAATGGTTCGACCGTCATGATACCTGGGCGGAATATGCCCGTCCTTGGACCGACTACCTGGCTCGTAGCAGTTATATGCTGCAGCAAGGTAAGTTTGTGGCTGACATCGCTTATTATTATGGTGAAGACAACAACATCACCAGTCTGTTCGCAACCGAAGGACCAGCAGTACCTAACGGCTACGCATACGACTTCGTCAACGCTGACGCACTGCTCAACCAGATGAGTGGCCAGAACAGGCAGCTTGTCACCTACAGCGGCATGAGATACAGGATGTTATATCTTGACACCAATGCCTCCAATATGTCACTGACCGTGCTGCGCAAGATTGCCGACCTGGCAAAGGCGGGAGTCATGATCTGTGGTGCCAAGCCTACTACTTTGTCAAGTCTTTCTGACAATCAGGAAGAGTTCAACCGTCTGGTTAAAGAGATTTGGGAAAGCGGTAAGAGCAACGTGTTTGCCGGTCTGTCTGTACAGCAGGCATTGAATATGCTAAACATACAGCCCGACTTCATCTCTCCTGACAATGACATCAGGTATGTTCACCGCCAGCTCACCAATGGTGATATCTATTGGGTAAACAACATGAGTGACGAGAACAGGTCTTGCACAGTATCATTCCGCACCACGGGTAAAAAGCCTCAGCTCTGGCACCCTGTGACAGGCAAGGTGGAAGAGGTTTCCTACCAGATAGCTGACGGACGCACCCAGGTTTATCTGAAACTCGTGCCCAATGACGCTGTATTCATCGTATTTCTGGAAGACGCGATGCAAGAGGCTGCAACGCAGCCAGTTCTGCATGAGAGCACTTTCGTTAGCTTCACTACCCCCTGGGTATTGACCTTCGAGTCTAAATTCGGCAAGTCTCCAGCTACAGCTACTATGCGCCAGCTGTTCTCACTCTCCGAAGCTCAAGACAATGACATCAAGTATTTCTCTGGTACCACAACCTATGCCAACACCTTGACACTGACCAAGAAGCAGCTGAGGGATACTGGCAAGCTAAAGCTCAAGCTGGGCGATGTGAAGAATCTGGCTGAGGTGATTGTCAACGGCAAATCAATGGGCGTTGTCTGGAAGACACCGTTTGAGGTGGATGTGACCGATGCGCTGGTTGTTGGCGCAAACGTCATTCAGATAAAGGTTGTCAATACCTGGGTGAACCGTCTGATTGGCGACTCACAGCCAGAAGTGACAGCAAAGACGACCTACACCACGTTCCCATATTACAACGCCCTTTCTCCACTGCAGCCGGCAGGCTTGTTAGGCCCTGTGGAGATAGTGTCAGTACGTTAAGATAAAGAATTATGATTAAGATAAAAGATGCAGACCTGCGGAAAGGTGCTGCAAACGGGATGGATGGTTTTATCCAAGTGTTTACTGACGCCTATCTGCATGAGATGAACGGAGAGTTTACGGCTGAGTCGATGACTAAGCTCAATGGCGATCAGCATACGCTGCTGGCATATAAGATTCTGCGTGATGAGCTGATGGAAGGGGGATTCTGTCAGCTCATACAGAACGGTTACGGTGGCTACATATTCCTCAATCCGTTTGCCAAAGCCATCAGGCAATGGGGATTGAGGGACTTGGGCAAGATAATCTACAGTGCCAGAACCATCTATGACCTGCATCGGGAAGATTTGGAGAAAGAACGGACAGATGATGAGTTCATGGCGATGTATGAAGATTATGAGGCGTTTGACGAACTGGAAGAGGAGTTTATAGAGAACGAGGAGGAGTTTACGGCATTGGTGGCAAACTATGTGGACGAGCACTTAGACCGCTTCGCAGAGATTGAAGATGCCACAATTTGATATTATTTAACGATAGGATGGCTGATAACTGAAATCTTTTGCCTAAATTTGCCCCCGTAAATATAAAACTATCGACAATGAAACAGTTTAAAATGATGGCCCTGGCGGCTATGACCCTGCTGATGGGTATGACAATGGCTTCCTGCCTTGGAAGCAGTGAAGGTGACAACAAAGCGACTCAAAACGTTATAGCTCTGTATGAGAATGGCACTCTGGAACAGTTCGGCGGCGGCACGCTGATTCCCAAGAACAGCAACTATATGCCTTCTACTCCAGGTATCTACACCTTTGGCATTGAGTATGACCCTACAACCTGGAAGGACAACAAGCTGGAAGTGACGATCACCTCTACCCCAATCAGCATGATGAACAACAATGTGGTTCAGGGTGAGAACAAGGGTAATGTAAACATGTACGACCTGAATTATCAGGATGAACTCACTCCTGTGATGTTCAACGCCGACTACATCCTGGTACCTGTCATCTTCTGGGTAGAGAACGTGAATGCTGACGCTATGCCCAAGGAAGAGGCAAAGCACCATTTCTATCTGCAGGCACCCTCTGACCTCCACAACGAAGAGGGTATCCTGGAGCTGACCATATATGACGTGGTGGATGACCCAGAAGTGGAGCGCACCAAGAGCAGCTACATCTATCAGGCGTTCAACCTGCACCATATCATCGAGGGCTTCAAGGCAGCCAACGGAACCCTGAAGAAAATCCGCGTTTCAGCGATGGTGAACCGTGTTTCAAATGACCCAACTCATGGCAATACCGTCAAAGAGGCGTATGATATTGATTACAAATAACAGAAGCATTGAACTATAAGTTTTTACTACATATCGCTATGTTACTGATTTCCTCCCCTGCCCGCGCATGGGAGGAAATTCGTCTGCGTAAGGACATCCGCGATGTGTCTTTCGAGTATGTATATCCTATGATAGGCTTCGCCGCCCTATCTGTTTTCATCGGATCAATTGTGGAACGTGGCTGGAGCGATGCGGCAGACTACCAATATGCCATGATGCAGTGTGCAGGAGTAGTGGTTGCACTGTTCGGCGGCTATTTCCTGGCAGCCTACCTGATCAACCAAGTGAGGATGCAGATGCTGAAGCAGCAGGATGATATCTTGCTGTCGCAAGAGTTTGCCGGCTATTCCATGACGGTAACCTTTCTCTTGCAGATTCTGACAGGTATCCTGCCAGACTTAGGCATCATCTCTATGATGCTCCAGTTTTACATCATTTACCTGGTATGGGAGGGAAGCGACAAGCTGATGGACGTTGAGGAAGACAAGCGCGTCACCTTTACGGTGGTAAGCTCTATCGTCCTGATGGGTTGCCCAGCCTTGATCCGCTTTGTTTTCGACAAACTTAACATTCTATTGAACTGAGATTATGAAGCAGGCTCCTGTCAATATCAAGAACAAACGTGCGTCATTCGACTATGAGTTTATCGACACATATACAGCCGGTATGGTCCTGACGGGTACAGAAATCAAGTCTATCCGCCTGGGCAAGGCCAGTCTGGTGGACACTTATTGCTTCTTCGACAGAAAGGAGCTTTGGGTGAAGAACATGCATATCGCCCAATATATGTATGGCACATACAACAATCATGCCGCTACGCGTGACCGTAAGCTCTTGCTGAACCGCAAGGAGCTCAACAAGCTTCAGCGTGACGCCATGAATCCAGGCTATACCATTGTTCCCGTCAGACTCTTCCTGAATGAGAAAGGTCTTGCAAAACTGGTCATCGCATTGGCTAAGGGTAAGAAGGAATATGACAAGCGCCAGACACTGAAGGAGAAGGACGACAAGCGTGAGATGTCAAGGATGTTCAAGAAATGAAAGGTTTGCAATCCATCATCAGAGAAAAGGTATTGGTGCTTGACGGTGCCCTTGGCACAATGGTGCAGCAATATGGTCTTACTGAAGCCGATTTCAGAGGAACGATGTTTTCAGATGTTCCAGGTCAGCTGAAGGGAGACAACGACCTGCTCAACCTGACTCGTCCAGACATCATCAGAGAAATTCATGAGAAATATCTCAAAGCAGGAGCCGATATCATTGAGACAAACACGTTTAACGCCACTTCCGTAAGCCAGGCCGACTATCACTTGGAGGCTTATGTAAAAGACATCAACAGGGCTGGCGTCAGGATAGCGCGTGAACTTGCCGGCAGGTATTCTACACCAGACAAGCCTCGCTTTGTGGCAGGTTCTGTGGGACCCACCAATAAATCTTGCTCCATCAGTCCGGATGTCAGTAATCCAGCCCTACGTTCTCTTTCCTTTGACGAACTGGCAAACGCCTACGTCGAGCAGATGAGCGTACTGCTGGAAGCAGGCGTTGACGCTCTGTTGGTAGAGACTATCTTTGACACCTTGAACGCTAAGGCAGCCGTCTATGCGGCAGAGGAATCCATGAAGAATACAGGAAGAAAGGTACCTCTGATGCTCTCCGCCACCGTTTCTGATGTAGCCGGCAGGTTACTTTCCGGTCAGACATTAGACGCTTTCCTGGCCTCTATCGCTCATGCAGACATCTTCTCCGTTGGTTTGAACTGTTCCTTTGGGGCTGAGCAGCTGAAGCCCTTCCTGCGACATCTTGCCCAACATGCACCTTATTATATCAGCGCCTATCCCAATGCAGGTCTGCCTAACAGCTTAGGGCAGTATGATGAAACGCCCGGGCACATGGCAGCTGAAATCAAGTCCTATTTAGACGAAACGCTGGTCAACATCGTGGGCGGCTGCTGCGGAACCACCGATGAATATATCGCTGCTTACCAGCCATTGGTAAAGGAAGCCACCCCCCATCAGCCTGCTAAGCCGTCACCATACATGCAGCTCGCGGGATTGGAACTACTGGAAGTGAAGCCAGCCATCAACTTCGTGAACATCGGTGAGCGTTGCAATGTGGCAGGTTCCCGTAAGTTCTTGAGACTGATTAAGGAAAAGAACTATGACGAAGCCCTTGCTGTCGCCCGCAAGCAAGTGGAAGACGGGGCTCAGATACTGGATATCAACATGGATGACGGACTCCTTGATGCCGTTGAGGAAATGAAGACCTTCCTCAATCTGATTGGTTCAGAGCCCGATATCGCTAAGGTTCCCGTTATGCTTGACTCATCCCGCTGGGAAGTCATCGAAGCAGGACTGAAATGTCTGCAAGGCAAGCCTGTAGTCAATTCCATCTCACTCAAGGAAGGTGAGACATTGTTTTTGGAAAAGGCATATAAAATCAAACGATATGGAGCAGCTGTAGTTGTCATGGCTTTCGATGAAGAAGGACAGGCTGACACCTATGAACGCAAGATCAGTGTGTGCGAGCGTGCTTACAGACTGCTGACAGAAAAGGTGAGGTTCCCTGCCCGTGACATTATCTTCGACCCCAACATCCTGGCTGTGGCTACGGGCATGGAAGAGCACAGCAACTATGCGGTGGATTTCATCAAGGCAGCTCAATGGATCAGAGAGAACCTGCCTGGCAGTCATGTCAGTGGTGGCGTAAGTAATCTCTCATTCTCCTTCCGCGGCAACAATTATATCCGCGAGGCAATGCATGCCGTATTCCTCTACCACGCCATCCAGGCTGGTATGGACATGGGCATTGTCAATCCATCCACATCAGTCCTATATTCGGAAATCCCTTCCGAGCTGCTGGAGCGGATAGAGGATGTGCTGCTCAATCGCCGTAAAGATGCGGCTGAAAGGCTGATTGAGATGGTTAACGGAAAATGGAGAATGGAGAATGGAGAAGGCTCAATGTTCAAAGAAAGTAGGGAGAATGAAGGGGAAAAGATGCTGTGGCGTAAGGGGACTGTAGAGGACCGACTGACTTACGCTTTGACCAAAGGCATCACCGATTATCTGGAAGAAGATTTGAAAGAAGCACTATCCAAATATCCCAAGGCCGTCAGTATCATTGAAGGGCCATTGATGGCAGGCATGAATCACGTAGGTCATCTGTTTGGCGCAGGCAAGATGTTTCTGCCTCAGGTAGTGAAGACGGCACGCACCATGAAGAAAGCCGTCAGCATCCTGCAGCCGGCTATTGAGGCTGAGAGAAAAGCAGATATGCCTTCAGCTGGTAAAGTTTTGCTGGCCACCGTGAAAGGAGACGTGCACGATATCGGCAAGAACATCGTGTCAGTAGTCATGGCTTGCAACGGGTATGACATCATCGATTTAGGCACGATGGTCCCGGCTGAGCAGATAGTAGAGACAGCTAAAAGAGAGCAGGTTGACATGATTGGTCTCAGCGGACTGATTACGCCTTCTCTCGACGAGATGGTGCATGTGGCGATAGAACTGGAGAAGGCTGGTCTCGATATTCCTTTGCTGATTGGCGGAGCCACCACCTCACAACTGCATACAGCCTTGAAGATTGCGCCAGTATATCATGCCCCTGTAGTCCACCTGAAGGACGCCTCCCAGAACCCTGGTGTGGCAGCCCGTCTGATGAATCCCCGGCTCAAGCAGGAATTGCAGGAAAGCCTTGACGCTGAGTATGCTCATTTACGGGAAGAAGTGTCTGACAAGTCTCAGCGATTAGTCACTTTGGAAGAAGCCAGGCAGGAGAGATTAAAACTTTTCTGACTGAGTGGTGGCATTTGTGAATAATTAGTATTATCTTTGCCCTGAAATTATTAACTATTAAAATAGATAAGTATGAAAAAGTATTTGTTTATGTTGGTAGCAATGCTTACCTTGAGCACTGCTGCCTTTGCTCAACAAGGAGTAACTGGCTTCGGTATTAACGGTTCCTATGACGACTGGAACGGTCAGTTTGGTATTGGCGTTAAGTTGCAGTACGGTTTTGTAGATCAGCTTCGTGGTGATCTTTCTACCGACCTATTCTTCAAAAAGAACGATATTTCTATGGTTGATGTCAACGGTAATGTCCACTATGTATTCCCCGTGGTAAGCAAGTTCAACGTTTATCCTCTGGCAGGTCTTAACATTGCGTTCTTCAACCATGACATACCTACCCGTCTCGGTGTAAACTTAGGTGGTGGCTTGGAGTATTTTGTCGCAGACCAGGTAAAGATAGGCGCAGAAGCTAAGTACATTGTTTCTGATAATGGTTTCAGCCGCTTCAATGTTGGAGTAGGCGTTACCTTCCTGTTCTGAGAACACAGATAAATTTTTATGTCATTAAAGCTGCTCCCGTAAAGAGAGCAGCTTTCTTTTTAACGATTATCCATTTCCATCATCCTACTCACTACTCCCTAACCCGGAACGCCAGGCCGTAGCCACGGGCGATTTCCCTTGCCGGAACATCCTTCAGGGAGCAGCCGTTCTCCACACAGGTCATGGCTTTCAGGAGCTTGAAATCATACTCATGGGCGTAATCCGCAAGGAAGCCCATAATCGCGATTCTTTCTGAGTGCGGGTACTTGAATGCCACAGCAATCAGGTTTTCCATACCCGCCTCGTCATCAAATTTCTTATTCATCATAAATTAATGTATATATAAGTTACTAAAAGCCACTTCGCCGGATATGGTCTGAAAAATTGCCTCACGAGAAATAATTTCGTCCCTCACGAGGGACAAAAAAATCTCTCGTGAGGGATGAAAAAAAGGGTAATCGGAGAGATAAGGAAAATCAGAGGCTATAAAAATATTTTTTTCCTAATCAGATAAAAAGAAAAAACGGGACGGCAGAGACATTCATCAGCAAAAAAAGGATAGCTACCTTCACAGGCGGCTATCCTTTATTTCATTATCAAATATTGAAAAAGCATTTAGTATTAGTTACAAGCTACGAGCTGGTTCAAAAGGCGAAGACCGCACGAACCTTGAGGTAATTGTAAGTACTGAAGGCAGTACCCCCTAAGCTGCGATTCAGGAAGAGGACATTGCCGCCTTGCCACGTAGAAGTCCAGTAGCCGGCATGGTTGCCACTGCCGAAGCTCATGCCTGTACTGCGGCTCAGTGTAAGGCGGTCGCCACTACCAACGCCGAAGGTACCTGCCATCAGCTCCCATTGCTCCATCGTGGGCAGAAACCAGTGGGTAGTGCGCCTGCCCCTGATGCCCTCGCCCATGTTCCAGCACATCCACCCGGCCGTCTCCCAACCGGTGCGGGGATTCAACTCGTTCTCATACAGGCGGCGTGTGTTCTGATAGCCGTCGAGGCCATTGCCGCCATGAGAAGAACCTGTCTCATATTTTCTGCTCCAGAGGAAGCTCACCATACCACCGTTGTTCATCAAGTCATCCTTTGACAATACCAGTATACGGCTGTCGGGCAGGCTCACATCCACAGCCTGATTGCCGATATAGGCGATGATGCCTGTTACGCCAGGGCGGTCATACTCAGTGATACTGCCATCATCATATACATACCAGCCCAAGTAGCCGGTGCAGTCTTCGCCCCGCATGGCCATCGCCTTCAGTGCGGTGAGATTCACTGCATTATTGTTCCGGTCTGCCCCTATCAACATGACAGGCAGCAGGCAGGCTATGAATACGATTAAAAATCTTTTCATTATTCATTATTCATTATCAACTAATACCAAGCGTCATCACTGCTTGTCTCCGCATACACAGCCACGGCATTGCTACCAGCCAGGGCTATGCAAAAGAGCAGGCAGTCGCTCAGCTCCATGCTGGTGCAAAAGAACCACACGGTGCAGAGCACCATGACCACTATCGCTGCAATTTCAAGTTTCTTCATAGTTATCATATATTATTAATAATCAACTCTTTATTGTTCATTCTCCATTCTTCATTGTTCATTATTCATTCTCCAAAATCCACGGAGTGATGGATGACTCGAGCGTCACCTCCTCCATTTTGATTTCCGTTTCGCCAGTCGTTGTGCCATCCCACTCGCCAACCATAGCGCTTGCCTGCACACTGCCTACGCCCAAGTGCAGGTTGACGGTATATTTCTTGCCAGTTTCCAGCAGGATATCGGCAGACGAACCGGCTAAAGTCACCTTCCGGGTGATGCTGCTCTGCACACTGCTGCCATGTGTCTGACCATCGCCCAAGTAGCCGGGCAGATTGTCAGCTATCGTCTCAACGCTATACACGATGGTGATCCGCAGAGGGCGAGTCGTGGGTATCACATACAGCGAGGCACCCGGCGTAGAACTCTTGAAGAGGTTGGCAGCTGTTGCCGTTACGCCAGACTTCACGCCAGAAACTCCGTAAGCCACCGACTGCACGATGTTCTCATTCAGTCCGGTGGGTGTCTCGTTCTCATTCTTTGCCTGTCCTTCCCTACCATCGGTCCTGCCATCATAAACCGTCACCGGACCGCCAGACAGGAAAGCCGAGCCACTCGGGTCATACCATGTCGCCTTATCTGTGTTCAGGTTGAACGAGCCTTTCAGGGCAAAGCCCTCAAAGCTCACCTGACGCACGTAAACCTTCGTGGCGGTAGGTACGGCTGTACTTGCCGTTGTACCGTCGTCAACGGCAGCGTCAATCTTCACGTTCAGTGCCGTCAAAGCATGTTTGAAGTTGAATTTTATCTTGCCTGCACTGCCTGATGCGGGCTTCATCACATCCACGAAAGGCTTGCCGCTCTGGATGTTGTTAGGCAGTGACGCATCAGCAGAACTGGTGAAATCATCGCCAGCCACGCCCCAGCAGAAATCCACCTGCTTAGCAGGGTCAAGGCTCACGTTGTACCTCACGAAAGGATCGCCTATTGCCCCGTTTCGGGTCAGTGACACAATGCCGTATTCAGCATCATCGCCCGTAGCAGTGACGATGCCTGTGGCAGGAGTCACCTCCACCCAGGGGGCGTATGCGAAGAAGCTCAGGCGGTCAACGCTCTGGCTCTCAGCATTAGAGCCCGTTTCGTTAGGCCAGTAGCGCACAGGCTCATAGCTCCAGTTCGCAGTGTGTACCTTCGTATTATACATGAAGTTAGGCTGATAGGCAGGACTGTATAGTTTGTCATCGGTATAGTAGGCAAATACGCCGAAGCCTTCAGTCTGAAGATTTCGAGTACCGGTTGATGCGGTCAGTTCTCCCACATATCCGGCACGAGTGGTAACACGGTTCACATACGCACCGAACGCCAAGGGTGTTGGCACAGACAACTCCGTTTTACCAGAGGCATCCGTGCCGCCACCGTCCAGGCTTTCAGCTTCGCCTGAACAAGCCAACAACGATGTCAACAACGCAACAACAAACAACAATTTATTCATTCCAACAATTTAGTTATCATTAACCTTTTAAGTTTCAATCATCATGAAACTTTTTCCATTCAAACGTCTGAAAGGGCAACAGTGTGCACAATAAGAGCTGTCACTTCAGTCAGCTATTTCAAACGCCCCGAAGGGGCAGCCAGCTCGTAGCCCAGGGCATCGCCCTGGGGGATGATAACCAGGGGATTTGCGCCCTGAAGGGGCAAAAGCATTATATAGCTTATCAAAGCTTTTGCCCTTTCAGGGCGAATAACTCTGGTGGCCTTTTTCCCAGGGCGTTGCCCTGGGCTGATGGCTCTTTGCCCCTTCGGAGCGTGCACCATACTCCTTACACACTACTCCCTGCAACATGCACCTTGCCCTGGGCTGATGGCTCTTTGCCCCTTCGGGGCGCTGGCCTGCTGCGCACAACAAGAACCGTCACCTCTGTGCTTAATTGCTCTTATTTGCAGGAAGATTGGCAGAACCATTAACTTCTGTAGTATCCCAATTAGAAACTGAAGCATCAAACTTCACGCTGGTCATACCCAAGTGGAGTTTGATTGTGTATTTCTTGCCAGATTCCAACTTAATGTCTTTACTTGAGCTATCCTGGATGGTCTTGGTGATGGTGTTTTCAATACTCGTACCATGAGAAGTACCATCAGAAACATAAGTAGGCAGTTCATCAGTTTTCGTCTCCACATCGTACACAATCGTTACTTTCAGAGCCTGACCTGAAGGAATGACGAAGAGAGGAGCAGAATCCTTATTGCTTGATACATTTGTGTCATCAAAAAGATTTACAGCTGTTTTTTTAACACCGGCAATAGTTGTTTCATTTGTCTGTATAAGTTGTTTATTCAAACCAGTTGGTGATTCATTAGAAGCAGCTCCTTGAGCCGTACCTTCTCTACCGTCAGTTCGGCCGTCATAAATTGTTACAGAACCACCATTGATATAGCTGGTACCTGCCAAATCATACCAAGTGGCCTTGTCAGTGTTCAAATTAAATGAACCTTGTAATACAAAGCCCTCGAAAGTTATTTTACGGACATAAATCTTAGTATTGTTATCTATATCTGTTGATGATGGTGATACTTCATCGAAAGCACCATCTATCTGAACATTCAAGGATGCCAAAGCATGTTTGAAATCAAATTTGATTTTATCAGACACATTGGGTTTAATCAAATTCAAGAAAGGTTTTCCTGCTGTCACCGAATTATTTGTTAGTGTTTCTACGCTACTTAAAGTACTAATAGCTGATACACCCCAACAGAAATCCACCTGAGAATTTGGATCTAAATTTACATTGTATTTCACGAAAGGATCACCTATGGCAGCATTACGGGTTAAGCCCACAATACCATGATCTGCATCTACGCCATCTCCTGAAACAATACCAGTGGTTGGATCTACTTCCACATAAGGCGCATAAGCGAAGAAACTCAGGCGATCAATGCCATCACTGATGGCACCGCCACCTGTCTCATTCGGCCAGTAGCGGATGGGAGTATATGTCCATGTATTAGAAGCAGTACTATAAACCTTCGTGTTATACATAAAGTTGGGCTGATAAATTTGGCTATAAAGATCGTCATCAGTATAATAGGCGAAAACTCCGAAGCCTTTTGCCAATCCAGTCCTTGAGTCTTCCGATGTATTAGGTGTTCCATTTTCAAGCACCCCTGTCATACCTGCCCTCGTAGTAGCCCTATTTACATACGCTCCGAACTCCACGGGCACGGGAGCTTCGGGAGTATTCTTTGAAACACCGGCTGCGTTTTCCAGCACTTCCGCCTCATTGCCTGAGCAGGCCGCCAGTATGCCGGCGACGGCTGCCATCATTAAATACATCTTTTTCATATTCTAAAATTTTAAAGTTATTGATTGCTATTATCTGTAATTGTCTAATGTTATTTTAATCTTCACTTTCTTGCCAGGCTCGTATGCGTCTGCTATCTCATCGAGATACAGGGTGCTCTCGCCCTCCACGGTACCGATGGTAGCACTACCTTGCACCACCGCATACTTCACATAGATGTCAGCCGACTGCCTTTCGCCGCCCACCTGCAGCGGGATGAAGAACACGCCTTTGCCTGTAATTACATTGTCTGCCAGCGTACCGTTTGAACTGTAAATCTGCCTGTTGGCATTTTTCAGCAAGCTGACGGTGCGCTTTGTCAGGAAGTTCTCGCTCAATACAGGCTGCCAGTTGGCTGTGTTTGAAGCCGCCCACAGTATGAGCCGCGCTTTTTCCGTCAGGCTGTAGGTTATCTCCACATCCGTCAGTTTCAAGGCGGCATTGCCGCTTCTGTTTATAGCGTTCTTCACCGCATCGCTCAAGAGGATGGTCACCTCATCGCCCACGCACGCCAGCGCATGCTTGAAGCTGAAGCCTACCGGGGTGTTCAGCGGATGCTCTTTCTTCGTCTCGTCCAGTTTCTGGGCATAAAGCAGGTCAACCTGGTTGGCCACGTTCGTATGCAGGCGATACACCAGCCAGGGGTTGGTATGCTCACTGGCATGGTGGAACGACTCAATGCAATAGTCGGCAGCCCTGGAAGCTGCATCAGCCTGTGCCGTGCCGCTGTAGCTGTAGGGAGCGTAAGCGAAGAAGCTCACATAATGAGGCAGTTCGGCTCCACTGGCAGTAGCCTCGCCCTCACCGTTCGGCCAGAAGCGGAGGGGTGTGTAGGTCCACTTTGTGCCGCTCTTGTATATACGGTCATTATACATGAAGTCTGACGAAACGTTGCTCTCGCTGTATCTGTGCAGACCCGTATAGCTGGCAAACACGCCGAATTCGTAACTGGTTGTCCCTTCCGTTATCTCTCCATCAGCCCTTGTCACAGGCCAGTCGTCATCATCCGCCACGCTCATCAATGCCGAGAAGCCTATGGGCACAGCCGCCTGCTCACTTACCACCGGCAGGTCTTCATTGCCGGAGCAAGCTGTAAGCAGCCAGGCTGCCATCATCAATCTGTAAATGTTCCGTATCATCATATCATATCGTTAATTCATTATCAAAATCATTGCGCTCATGACAAGGAGGCAAGCCCCCATGCTTGATTCCAGTTGACACAAAAAAAGCACCCTGACTTATTCAGTCAGAGTGCCGCAAGAAGAAACCACAGTAAATTATTAAGGCTGCTCCTCTATTTGGAAGACAGCATTTTTTAGAATCTTCACCTTTCGCTTATGGGATTTACCATTCTTAACGGAATACTCTTCAGCATATTTTGTGAGAATGAGACCATAAGTAATAAATAAAACACCTGAAATGGTAGTAGCAATCACCAAATATCCAACGCCTGGCTTGTCTGCAATAAAATAGCCCAAAGGAACGGCTGTAGCTATATACTTACCGAAATCACAAAGCACATCGGCAAGTTTTTTCTTCTGATTCTGTGTCATTGCCGAGCTTTGTTTTTACGGTTACTAATCATTTCCATAAGAACCACAACAGTGGCAATACCTGTAAGCAGTGCCATACAAGCAATTGTAATCAATAAAGTTGTTTCCATAAATATCCTCCTTTTTAATTGTTATGAATACTGCTGCAAAGGTATGGAAAACTGCCTAATATTGCAAACAATTCCCGATTAATTCTTCTTGCGGTGTCAACAAATCAAAGATCGTTTCGTGCCAATTGGGACAGGCCTAAGGCTGTCACGACACATTAGTAAGCTACAGTCATCATCAGTGTGCTATAGCCTGAGCACAGAAAGAACCGTTTCTATTGTGCTTTTGAGCACAGAAAGAACCGTTTCTGCCGTGCTGCTACTGTGATTTCAACGCCCTGAAAGGGCAACCAGCACCCAGCCCTGGGCATCGCCCTGGGTGTGCAGGTGATTTCAGTTGCGCCCTGAAGGGGCAACAGCATTATATTTGTTTCAAGGCTTTTGCCCTTACAGGGCGAATGCCTCCGGCTGACTTTATCCCCAGGGCGTTGCCCTGGGCTGATGGCTTTTTGCCCCTTCGGGGCGTTATTCAATAGCTTATTCATCCGCTTGTCACACATTAAAAAGCCGCCACTACCGAGCTTCTTCTTCCTTTGCTTGTTTCATAAGTCTATATGACTCATATAACAGACAGACACTGAGAACTAAGACAAAGATTTTTCTATATCCGTCAGTAAACAACAACTCACTCACAGAAGTAACCATCATCGGACATGCCAATCCAAAAGCCAATATGGATGCCTCTCTTTTACTCCATTTACTCTTCATTTCAATGTCTGTTTTATAAAAGGGGTGCCGCCATAGACGGTGCCATGACGGCACCCCCAACCAACTATTTATTTGAACAAATCAGCCTAACAACTGCACAATAAGTGCACAATAAGAACCGTCTCTTTTGTGCTTTATTCAGGCACAGTCCAAGTAACCGTCTCCTCTGGAGCATCACCAGTCTTGATGGTTACCTTAATCACATCACCAGCTTCAAGTTTGTCACCGATGGTGATAGTATTGGTGCTATTTGCACCTTCACCAGTTGCATCACTTTTGTTTTTAAAGGTAAATACAGACAATGGCGCTGTAAGTTCATTTATTTCTGCTACCCAAGTCAATCGAGCTCCATTACGCCATACCTTGATGTAGTTTTTATCCTTGTTATCTGCGGGAACACCAAAGTCGTTACCGTCTTCATCTGATGGAGTAATTTCCTTGCCATATCCATCGCAAATCCAACCGTATGCATTTGTCCAATCAGAAGAAGCAGCCTGATAAGCAGAACGAGTCAAAATAATTGTTTTTTGCTCTTTAGCACCATCAGTAATCTTCATAAACAACGGATGCGCTTTCTGAATGAAAGTCATTTCAAGCTTATTATTACTCTGGTTACCAGTCCAGGTCCACTTCTGAATTCGGTCTGTTGTAGTTGGATTAGCAGCAGTATTTAAGGTTTGAATAGCGTAGCCGCTGGAATTAGCATTTTTCTTGGCATCATTGTCATTCCAGTTTGTGAGAGCTCCTTCAGATGAACTTTCAGCCTCAGCAAGACCATTTTCAGATGTAATATTCTTACCTACAGTTGGAGTTACACTTTCACCACCTTCCAGACCATTGATACCGAAAATATAAGAAGTTACGTTGTATGGCAGGTCAACTTCTCCTGTACCATTTGCAGCAGCGGTAAAGAATGCCACGTTTGCAGGAACATCAACATCAGCAGGCGTCATAGTCTCCCATTCCTTAACAGCAGCGTCGAACTTCACGCTGTTCATGCCTATGTGAAGGTTGATTTGGTATGCCTTGCCTGATTCCAACTTCGTATTGTTTCCGCCAAAGGAAATAGTCTTAGAAATGGTATTCTCTATATGAGAACCTGGAGTCTTGCCGTCGCTCAGCAATGTGCCAAGTTTCGAATCAATAGTCTCAACATCATAGGTAACTTCAACTTCCAGATTATCATCGGCTGGAATCACATAGAAGATGCCGCCATTGGCAAATAATGGAGTCTTTGTAGCATCAACACCGCCATATATTCCATCATGAGGATCTGAAGATTCATTATGAGTTGCCCACGCCTTATCACCATACTGCTTTTCATTCTCAATGAACTTTGGATTCAGGCCAAGAGTCTTCTCGTTGGTAGCCACAGCACCAAGAGTACCTTCCTTACCGTCCTTACGGCCATCATACACAATCACCTCACCGTCAGACTCCAGGTCGCCTATACCATTATAGTTCATCCAGTATGGCTGGTTGACAGTCTCATTGTTCAGGTTCAAGGCACCCCTCATGGTAAAGCCCTTGAAACGCACGCTGCGGATCCAGATACGTGTTTCGTTAGCTACAGAACCGTTGACTGTCTCATTATCTTTAAACTCATCCACATTAATCGCCAACTTGGCCAAGGCATGACGGAAAGAGAATTTCAGCTTCTGGTCAGTCTGGGCAGGACGCTGTACATCTAACCATGGCTTACCAGTGGTGAAAGACTGAGCTTTACCAGTCTGCACATTAGTCCAGTCTGTCTGGTCGCAAACGCCCCAAAGCAGGTCAACTGCCTTGTTCTGGTCAAAGCTGGCAACATATTTAATGATAGGGTCGCCGGAAACCGTGTTACGGCTCATGCCTGTGATACCCCAAGTATCATCATCGTCATCAGTCTTTTTAACCTTGCCAGAAGCTGGCTCCACTTCTACGTATGGAGCGTAAGCGAAGAATGTAACACGGTCGGCATCATCACTAACGGCACTTGATCCATACTCATTTGGCCAATACCTGATGATATTATACTTCCATTCACCACCTTCCGAACTTTCTCTATAAACTCTCTCATTATAGAAGAAGTTAGGAGAAGCCAGCTGGTCGTAGTCCTTGTTATCGGTATAGTAACCGAAAACACCGAAACCTGAGCCTGCAACACCATCCCAGCGTGATTCTGAACCACTCCATGTACCTACAGCCAAATCACCTGCCACACCTGCACGGGTTGTAGCACGATTCACATAAGCACCGAATGATACGGGGATCTTGTCAGCATTGACCTCCGTAGGATTCTTGGCAACCTCGGGAAGCCCTGCGAGGGATTCCTTCGCATCATCTGAGCAAGCCGCGAACATCGCCGCAGCTGCTGCCATTGTCAATAAATACTTTTTGTCCATAATTACTTTTATTAAAAAGGTTAATAATATATTGTTCTCCATTATCAATGTTCAATGTTCAATTAAATCACATCGTCGTATCCGCAGTGCCTCCCTCCTGCCAGTCGGTCACATGGGCATCAAAGCCGGCGCCGTTGAAGGCATCCACGTAGGGGAGGTCTATCGGGGCTATGCCCTCCTGCTCAAAAAACTCAGAGCCGAGGTCTATGCGCAGCACCTCCTGCTCCTCATACTCCACCAATGCCCTGCCCACATCGAAATGGTAGAAGACAGTGGTGGCGTGGTCGCGCAAGGTGAACGCCAGGTTCAGGCGGATGGCTTCTGGCTCGCACAGGTCGGTGATGTAGTTATACCAGCCCGGAGGATCGGCCTGCGGCTCTGTCTCGCCAGCACGGGTTGACGTTGAACGTTGAACATTAAACATTGAACATTGACTTCGTCCTATTTCGTCACGCTCGGCAAAGTTCAAGCAAGCTTGACTTTGCTCTCGCTGCTCCGAAATGTGAACATTGAACATTGAGCTTCGCTCCAAATTGTCAATCCCGGACACTGTCTGCCAAACCGCACCGGTCAAGCCTGCTGAGGAGACATGGTGCGGCGTGCCGCCTTTGATGCTGCTCGGACACAGACCGAAGGTGTTGAGCGTGGTCTGGATGTAGCCGCTGTCCTCGCCTGCCCGCTCCAGCTCCCAGTCGTCGATGCTCATCAGACACGGGGTGTCGGTGTTGTTGTCGCCTGCCAGGTAATGACCGTCGCTCAGGCCCGCTATGCTGGCAGGCTGCTGCCACAGGCTGTTGAAGCCACTCCTTATATATATGCGGATGCGGATCTTCCAGATGATGCTCTCAGGCTCTGAGTGGATGGTGAGTATCTCAATCTTCTCCTGATAGCTGCCACGCTCTTTCCAGGGGATGTAGTCGCCATACTCGCCCTTCTTCACCACCACGTTGAAGAGCGTGTCGAGTGCCATCTCCTCAGGCTGGTTGGCTACGGTGAGCAGACCGTTTGCCTGCAGTGAAGGACGGTCGGCATATCTGCCGGGCCATGCTGCCTCGCCGAACAGCTCACTGTTCACGCTCTCGCTCAACCCTGCCGGCACACCCTCACCGGCCACGGTCAGCGAGTCGGGCTGATAAGCGGAGGGCGTGGCCTCCACACGGACGGACGACAGGCTGTCGAGACCGACGAAACGCTGGCGGGAGAACTCCTCGGGAGAGTAGTCAACCACCACGCCACGGTAGCTGCCACCGGGCAGGTAGAGGCTCGGAGTGCGCACGTTGGCGGTGGTCGTGCGGTAAGGTTTCTGCAGCTCGCTGCCCAAAGGATAGAACCACACGGTCATGCCGTCGGGGTCAGTTTCTGCGTATTTCCGCCAGTTCACGTCCATCTCCACTGACTGGAACTCCTCGCCATAGACGTACATCTCACGGCGTTCACAGGAGGTTAATGCTGCAAGCAGCGATAACAGAATTGACAATTGGCAATTGACAATTGACAATTTTACCCTGCCAGAGAGGGAACGTTTCAATAAGCCGGTAAAGCCTGTCAACTTATTACTCATTATAATATTATGTATATCTTTAACCTTCATTCTCCATTCTCCATTTTCCATTCTCCATTAATCCTGTACTTGTTCTTCGTCTGTTCAAGTTCGCGCCTCATGCGCTCCTGGTTACGGCGTTGCTGCGCCTCGATGCGCTTGCGGATGCGGCTGGCCTTGCGCTCCTGCTTAGCCTGCGCCTTGGCCTGCTTGGCCTCCTCCTTCATCTGACGGCGTGCCACCTGGTCCTCCACCTTCATCTGACGCAGCACGATACGCCCTTCTTCCGTACGCTTCCACGCTTTCATCTCACGCAGCTGGGCCTTGCGCAACGCCTTCTCCTGCTTAGCCTGCTCACGGAGCAGCTTCTTCTCCTGACGCTCTAACTGCTTCTGCCGGTTGTCCTCAAGCTTAGCCTGCTTCCTCAACTCCCGGTTCTCTGCCTTCAGCTGCCTCTTCTCCGCATAGTATGCCTCGAAGGCGGCCTTACGCTCATCGCTCTTCGGCATCGCCACTATCTCCATGCGACGCTGACGCTGTGCCGTGTGCAGGCTGTCACGCTCATACCGCTCGCGCACCCTCATGCTGTCGCGGAAGTGCAGGTACTCGTTGCGCTCCGCCTGACGCTTCACCGCCTTGTCGCGCTTCCACTCGGCATCACGCTGCGGGAACACATAGCCGATGGAGATGTTCACGTGAGGCGTGCCGATCCAGTTCAGGCGGTTAGTCTCCTGCCACATCAGATGGTCGTCATGCACCTCCTCATGACCTTCGGGGAAGATGCGGCTGCCACGGTAGCGGCGGTAAGGTATGTGCGCATAGCCCAACCCGATGCCGAGGTCGAACGCCCACTGGCGGTTACGGCCGAAACGCTTCTGCCAGCCTATGTTCAGGAAGCCCGAATACAACTCAGCCTGGTAGCCTCGGCTGCGCCACTCCACATCGCCATAGCCGCCACCGACACCCAGGCCGATGTGCCAGCCGTCGAGCGTATGGTGCCGCCAGCGACGGCCCAGCCAGTAGCGCAACTCCGCACTGCCGTAAATCAGCTGGTTGGCGTAGCCGTTGTAGGCGAAGGTCCACCACGAGAACGCCGCCTCTAAGTTCACGCTCCAGCGGTCGCGGCTGTCTAAAGACCACTCTGCCTGCAGGTTCGGCGTACCTACTGCCAGCAGCGGCAGGTTGGTGCGCAACAGCCATACGGGCTTACGTACCACAGGCTTATACACGCGGGTACTGTCAGTGGTGTTATACAGGTCGCCTTCC
Organism: Bacteroidaceae bacterium; assembly: GCA_017471185.1. Taxonomy (GTDB): domain Bacteria; phylum Bacteroidota; class Bacteroidia; order Bacteroidales; family Bacteroidaceae; genus Bacteroides. The sequence goes on along the minus strand of JAFUVZ010000016.1, from coordinate 2,733 downwards.
TTACTGGCATAAACCAGGTCCTTGGGATAGACAGGCACCTTGTCAACTATCACTATCGTATCTTTGATATATATGGTATCACGCTCTGCGGCTATGCGTTCAGGCTGCCAGGACACCACGGCAGAGCCACCGCTGCGCAGCTGCGGCATATAGAGGCGTTGCAGCTTGGTCCACACCCAGCCGTCGTGCAGCTTGCGGAGCTTGTTCTCACGCTCGTCACGGCCGTTGGCGGCTGTTTTGGCAGGCTGGCTGATGATGGCCAGCGCCTCATCGCGCCAGTACTCGTTGCCGGCAGCTATCTCATCGTAGAGCCGTTGCCAGCGTGGGCCCTCGTTGTGGAGGGTGATGTCGCCCACCCTGCCCTTCAGCCGCTGCTCCAAGAACCGTCTGATGCTCTCGCCACGACGCTGAGCCAGCGTGAAGTTGTGGGCGGCTGATCCTTCGGGGGAAGCGCCGGCGTAGATATCAAGCACGATGCCTGCGGGCTCCTTGCCTGCGAAGAGGCGGTTGAAGTTCCGCTCGAAGGTCTGCCAGCGGGCAGCGTTGCCATCGAAGCCCAGGTTGACGGCGAAGCTGTCTAAGGGGAAGCGTATCTCCAAGGTATCAGCAAGGAGAGGCCGCTCCATAGAAGCATTCCGCTGGGGCATGGCGGGTGTTGCCGCCAGCAGAAGCAGGCAGCTCAGCCAAAATGCCATATGTCGTAAATTCACAATCATCATTGTCAATTTTTATTATATTTAAATATGTTACACCCTACTCCCTTCATTCTCCATTCTCCATTCTTCATTCTCCATTCTCCATTATCCATTATCCATTAAATTAAGGAGGGAAGCTCCTACGCTAAGGCAGCCTCCCTGCCTTAATTATCTCTGCCCTTTTCACAAAGAGCAGGAAGACCGAGAAAAATAATACATAGGGTTATCCATAACATGGGCTAACCGCAAATGATTAATAACGGTTTGGGAACTCGCCGCCTCACGGTGACTTTTTGTGGATTCCCGGTTGTAAAACAACTCTTTAGCAATATATACCGATGTATGAAAATTATTTCATTCTCCATTCTCCATTCTCCATTGGCTTCGCCCAATTTTGTCGCGACTCGGCATAGCCGATGCAAGCATCACTCTGCTCTCGCTGCTCCAAAAAGTCTCCATTAAATAAGGAGGGAAGCTCCTTCGCTAAGGCAGCCTCCCTGCCTTGGTTTAGTCAGCACCGCCCTTTTCACAAAGAGCAGTGGACGAGAATACTCATGCTATCAATATCGATAGCAACGAATGATTAATAACAATAAATGACTGGGACACGTCGCCTCACGGTGACGGTCTCGGTGTCCCGGTTGTATCAGCTACAACGTTAGTTTTAAAACCGAAAAATCGTACATTGTCTTTCATAGATCTCTTTCGTGCACAGTAAAAACCATGCATCGTAACACATATTTTATTCTCAGAACTTTATGTTCCCGACAAAGGGGCAAGCCCCTTGCTTTATCCTCAAAACTGACATAAAAAAAGCACCCTGACTGTTTCCAGTCAGAGTGCCGCAAAAACAAAATATCCGGTGATTCAACTATTCACTTTCGATGCTTTTTGAGCGCCTGTCATCATAATTCATCCAGGCAAGGGCTATGAGAACCAAAAAGGTTAAAATACCCATGAGTGCAACAAATGCCATAATCGTAATGTAATAAAATTATTCTTGTTTCTTAATATTAATAGCAGTAATAATAAAAGCTATAATACCAATCGCCAATACAGCTAATAGAAAATAAACAAGTCCCATATTTACCTCCTTTTTCTTTTTGAATGCTTTATTAAATAGAAACCAAATATCACAAAGAAAGCGACTACTACAATACCAATAGTATAAAGGATGGCAGCATCAGCATTTTCTTTCATGATGCCAGCCAAAATAACCCCGGCAAAGACAAGCTTGGCAACATCCAAACAAAACTTACCACCTTCTAATAAAAGTGTATCATTGTTTTCTGCTGTCTGAACCCGTTCATCTTTATTAGCCTGTCTTGCCATAACTCTGTAATATTTACGGCTGTAAAGATACAGCTTTATATCAAAACCTCCAAATCTTTTGCGGCTTTTATGTCAATAAGTCATAGACCGTTTTCCCATCGCTGGGTTTCGTGGCGGAGAGGAGAGCTAACTCCCCTACCGCCCGGATTGGTGCACAATTAGAACCGAACCTTTTGCGCTCTTTCAAACGCCCCGAAGGGGCAACCTGCACTTAGCCCAGGGCATCGCCCTGGGTATGTAGGCGATTGGTTATTCCGCCCTAAAGGGGCAACAGCACTCATATGCATCTAAAGGCTTTTGCCCTTACAGGGCGAAAAACACCCCGCATCTCTATACCCAGGGCGTTGCCATGGGTAGGCTGGCGATTGGTTATTGCGCCCTGAAGGGGCAACAGCACTTATATGCACCTTAAGGCTTTTGCCCTTACAGGGCGAAACATACCTGGCATCTCTATACCCAGGGCGTTGCCCTGGGCTGGGAGCTTACTGCCCCTTCGGGGCGCAGGCCTGCGGTGCACAATAAGAACCGTCCCTTCTGTGCACAAACAAAAACACCGTCAAAGGTTGTTGCCTTTGGCGGTGTATTGGTTAAAGGTCTGTAATAAAGAGTGATTACTTCTCGTTATAGAGCAGGTCTAAGCCATACTGTACGTAATAGGGAAAGTTCCGGTCAGAAGACACCAGAATCATCCTGTTGGTGATGGCAT
>JAFUVZ010000015.1 GCA_017471185.1 Bacteroidaceae bacterium | reverse complement strand
GCAAGGGAAGCCGGTCTTTATAACAGGGCATTTCTTCCTTGAGGTAACGCCTGAATGCCCGCAAGGCGGTCTGGCAGTTATAAACGGTCTTGGGCCTGCACAAGGCCCTCATGCCCTCAATCTGTTTCTCTACTACTTTGAAAAAATCATTCTCCTGACGGCGTTGCTTCTGCAGCCTCTTGCTTGTCTTTGATCTTCGCTTTTTCATTATCGATATAATTTAAATTAAAAAAATGAAGGCGAAGATAATACTTTTTGCGGATATGTATCATATTTTTATTTGGAGACACATAAAAAAAATGTAGTGGATGAGAGTTGCGCCCAGAAGGGGCAATGAGCCAACAGCCCAGGGCAACGCCCTGGGGATGGAAGCATTCAAGGATATACGCCCTGTGAGGGCAAAAGCTTTTAGATGTATATCAATGCTGTTGCCCCTTCAGGGCGAAAAACGGGAGGACTCATTTTCCCCAGGGCGTTGCCCTGGGCTATGTGCTCATTGCCCCTTCGGGGCGTTATACAGATAATTGAGCATTGAACATTGACTTCTTGGAGCAGTGAGAGCAGAGCCAAAGCTTGCCTGGGCTATGCCGAGTCGCGACAAGATTAATGCGAAGCATATCATTGAACATTGACTTCGGGCAGAACCAAAAAAGGGACACTTCTTGTGTCCCTTTTCGCTTGAATCTGGTGTGTGATTATTCGATAACAGCACACCAGCCTCCGTTACGAACCAAGTTGATTGCCAGCTTGGTGTCCTTATTCACGGTAGAGGTACGTTTCTTATAGTCGCGAGCGAAGCGGTCGGCATTGATACCGTCTTCGAAGCTGGTCATCTGGCGGTTTCCGTTGCCAGAGAGGAAGCTCAGGTCGAGGGTAAGCTGCTGAGATTTGTCGGTCGTGATGGCTCCAACGAACCACTTGTTTCCTGTACGACGAGCCAGCACTACATACTCGCCCACTTTGGCATCAAGCACTTTCAATTCGTCCCAAACGGTTGGCACTGAGGAGATAAAACGAGTGCACTCATCCTCTTGCAAATAGAGCGTTGGGGTATCGGCCAGCATCTGGACACCACTCTCGAAGACCACATACAGGGCCATTTGGTAAGCACGCGTTCCAGACCCCATCGCATTACTGCGGGAAGAACGGTTGTCCTCCGGCTGGGCAGAGAACATAGAGCCTGGGGTGAAGTCCATCGGACCTACTGCACCACGCATGAAAGGCAGATAGATAGAGTTAGAAGGTAGGCAGCGAGGACCTTGCTCCAATCCGAGCACACCCTCATAGGAGAGCAGATTCGGATAACGACGCTCCAGGCCTGCGGGCTTGAAGGCTCCGTGGAAATCGACGAAGAGATGATGCTTGGCGGCTTCCTTCACAGCTCGCTCGTAGAAATTCACCATCCATTGGTCGCTACGGTCCATGAAATCAATCTTCACGCCTGCGATGCCCCATTTCTCATATTCCTCGAAAAGGGAGAAGTTGTTCTCAACCGTCAGCCAAGTGAGCCACAACACTACGCTTACATTCTTCTCCTTTCCGTAGCGAATCACTTCAGGAAGATCCAGCTCAGGATTTGCCTCAAACGGTTCGCGAGTACTCTTTGACCAGCCTTCATCCATTATTATATAAGGTATTCCGTATTTGGAAGCGAAATCGATGTAGTATTTATAGGTGGCGGTATTGATGCCAGCCTTGAAATCAACACCAGTAACGTTCCAATGATTCCACCAATCCCAGCTAACCTGTCCAGGCTTGACCCAAGAGGCATCGATCAGTTCGCAAGGGTCAGACAACTTGAACACCATCTCGTTCTCCACCAGCTTCCTGTCATCCTTAGAAATAACTAAGAAACGCCAGGGGAAAGTGCGTGAGCCACTGGTCTTTGCGATATAGTCGGCCTCCTGGGTAATCTTCACGCTTCGGTCGCCATCATCGCCAAAGGCCAAAGGCACCTTCGGGAAAACAGCCCTCACGCCGTTGTTGCCCGTACTCTTGAGGAACATAGCGGGATAGTCGCACAGATTGGCCTCAGACACAAGTACTTTATCGCCAGCAGGGGTTTCAAACAACACAGGGAAATAGGTCATTTCATCATCTTCCTTATATTCGGCAGTAGAGATGTGGGTATAGGGATATTCATAAGAAGTCTTGAAGCCTGGCGTCTTGCTGATGTGAGCCTGGAATGCTTCGGGGAAATTAAGGGTATAGTCTTCATGGATGACCTCCACCTCACCTTTTTTAGCGAGGACGAAACGATAGGCGACGCCGTCATCATAAGCCCGGAACTCAACGCCATAGCCACCGTTCATATTCAGAGTCAGCACATTACAATGATTCTTCACAAAGGCGTTTTTCAGCGGAACCTCACGCCTGATGGTTTCATTGACTACGCTACGCTTGGCATTCTTCAAGCGAGGATTATGCCCCAGCCAGCCATCAGCCAACTGCATACCCAAGGTAGCGTCTTTCAGCACTAAATCTGTGCCGGAAAAAACAGAATAAGAGATGTTTTCACCAATCTTCACATCAACTCTCAGCACGCCATCTGGCGATGCAAGGCTATACACTTTCTGAGCCAGCATAGCTGACGCGCTCAATATCAAGAGCGTACACAAGAAAACAATTTTCCTCATAGTCAAATAAAATTATTTTTTATCAATAACTTATTGCAAATCTACTAATTATAATCTTAAATTCCTTATATGAAAACAATAAAATGATGCGATTGTGTGCAAAAAGAATGATTTCATTTTGTCAGAATATCCTTTATTCGTAACTTTGCAGCCGCAAAAAATGATACAACTATGGCATTTATTGAAACAAACAACTTAAAAGGCGACATTTTCGGTGGAATTACCGCAGGAATTGTCGCCTTACCTTTGGCTCTTGCCTTTGGTATTCAAGCGTTTGGCAGTATTGATGATCCCGCTGCCAGTTCTATGGGAGCCCTCGCAGGCCTGGTAGGAGCCACTCTGCTGGGATTCTTCGCTTCCTTGTTCGGAGGCACTCACTCACAGATCAGCGGTCCTACAGGACCTATGACGGTGATTACCGCCAGTCTGATCAGCGCTGTCTGGGCTTCTCATCACTCTTTGAGCACCGTACTCATCAGTATGTCGATGGCTGGTTTGTTCTGCGGCTTGTTCCAGATACTTTTCGGAGTCATCAAGATAGGTAAGTACGTGAGATACATCCCCTATCCTGTACTCTCAGGATTCATGAGCGGCATCGGTGTCATCATCATCCTGCAGCAGCTCTATGCGCTGGTGGGTTTGAAATCACCCGTGTTGACGGTGGATATGATTATGGAGATGCCTGAGCGTCTTTCAGGTGGCATCTCACTGACAGCCTTACTGTTAGGTCTTGGAACCATCGCTATTATCTGGTTTTTCCCGAAAATCACCAAGAAGGTACCGGCCACCCTTATAGCGCTGCTGGCGATGACTGTGGTGTCATTGTTATTCGAGATGGAAGACCGCTTGCTGATTGGCGCAATTCCAGGCGGTCTGCCTATGCCTTTCTTCGCTAACTCCAGCATCTCGCTGGCGGGTATCGACTGGTATGAGACGATAAAGGTGGCTATTGTTCCAGGTCTGACGTTGGCTGGCTTGGGCAGTATTGATACACTGCTGACCTCTGTGGTAGCTGATAACATCACGAAGACTCATCACAACAGCAACCAGGAGCTGATCGGACAGGGTATCGGAAACATGATGAGCGGTCTTTTCTGCGGCATCGGTGGTGCTGGCGCCACAATGCGTACTGTGGTTAACGTGAAGAGTGGCGGAAGGACGAAGATCAGCGGTATGATTCACTCTATCTTCCTGCTGGCCATCCTCTTAGGCTTAGGCAGCCTGGTGAAGTATGTGCCGCTTTCAGTGTTGGCTGGTATCCTAATTACTGTTGGCTGGGGCATCATCGACTTTAAGGGATTCAAGGATTTGCTGAAGATTCCAAAGGCAGACGCTGCTGTATTACTCATTGTGTTCGGCCTTACAGTATTGGTGGATCTGCTGACGGCAGTAGGTATCGGTATGGTGATTGCTTGCGTATTGTTTATGAAGCGTGCAAGCGACTTAGTGGAAGGCGGATACAGCTCATCTGAGATGACCAATTTCGACAAAGAGAGTCCTTGGGGCGATGAGGGCGGCATTCCTGAGGGAATGAAAGGCCATATTTATATTCAGCGCCTGAACGGACCTATCTTCTTCGGCACCATCACCAAGTTCCAGAGCGTGATGAATGACGTTCCGGTTGACGCAAAGATTGTGATTATCCGAATGAGACTGGTGAGCTTCATGGACCAGAGCGGACTGTATGCGATGGAGACAGCGATCAAGGATATCCAGTCGCACGGGGCAATGGTGCTGATGACTATCATACAGCCTCAGCCTATGTATATGTTGAAAACGATGGATGTGATTCCCGACTTAGTGCCGGAAGAACATACTTTCAAGACATTTGAGGATTGTACAGAATTCCTCAAGTCATTGACCGTTGAGCGTTAAACGCTCACCGGTCAACGATTGTAAATTTTACTTTGAGGATGCGCCGCTTATCGAGCGAGAGGATTTCAAACTCGTAGCCCTTATAGACAATCTTCTCATGAACCTTGGGGAACTCACCTTTCAGCTCAAGCAGCAATCCACCAATGGTATCGCTCTCACCGGAAGCTTCCTCAAAGGTGTCTTCATCCAGCTGGGTAATCTTATAGAAATCAGTCAGTTGGGTCTTAGCCTCAAACACCCAGGTGTGGTCGTCAATCACTGCGTATGAACGATCTTCGTCATCATACTCATCACGAATCTCACCCACGATTTCCTCAATGATATCCTCCATCGTTACCAAACCGGAAGTGCCTCCGAACTCATCGACCACGATAGCGATGTGAACCTTGCTCGTCTGGAAATCCTTCAGCAAGACATCGATCATCTTCGTCTCAGGCACGAAATAGGCCGGGCGAATCAACGACTGCCAATGGAAATTGTCGGTCTTGCCCAAATGAGGGAGCAAGTCCTTGATATAAAGCACACCCTTTATGCTGTCAACCGTACCTTGATAGATAGGGATTCGCGAATAGACATTGTCTATGATGCAACGCATCACATCCTTATAAGGAGTGCGGATATCAAGCGCCACCATATCCATGCGTGAGGTCATCACCTCCTTGGCTGTCTCTCCACCGAAGCGGATAATACCTTGCAGGATAGAACTCTCGTCGGTTATCTGCTTCTTATCTGTCAGTTCCAACGCCTGTTCCAGTTCATCGACGGAAATATTGTGCCCCTTAGGAGCGAAATACTTGTTGACAAACCAAGTGGAACGTACCAACGCAGAGGAAAACGGCTTGAACAAAGAGAAGCAGAATCCTACGCCTGGAGCTGCGAAACGGCAGAACTTCAAGGTGTTCTGTGCTGAATAAATCTTCGGGACAATCTCACCGAACAGCAGTAACAGGAATGTCAGCACAACGGTGAGTATCAGGAATTCAGCCAGAGGAGAGGCGAACTTGAACACCTGCATGAAGAAATAATTGGAGAGCATGACGATAGTCACGTTCACGAAATTATTCGTTATCAGTATTGTCGCCAGCAGACGTTCCTTATCCGTCAGCATACGAGAGATGCGTTTGTCAGTAGCGTCCTTTCCTTCCTCTATTACACTCAGGTCGGTTGGCGAAAGAGAGAAAAAAGCAATCTCTGACGCAGAAGCGAAAGCAGAGAACAGCAACAAGACAGCAGCCACAACAATAACAACAATAGCCGCTGTTGATGGCTGCTGGATAGTGATATCATAAAAAACAGCTGTCAGCTGTGATAAAAACGAATCTGTGTCCAAAGAATTCAGTTTTAGTTAAACATGTTGATTAAAAGGGCGTTTCTTCTGAAGCAGCACCTGCAACCGGTTGCTGGGCAGCTGGTGCCTGAGGCTCAACAGAAGCCTGTGCGCCTTTAGGCGTAAGCATTTCCATCTCATCTACATAGATTTCTGTTACATAACGCTTGATACCCGACTGGTCGTCATAACTACGGGTTAAAATCTTTCCTTCCACATAGAGCTTATCGCCTTTATGCACATATTTTTCTACCGTCTGAGCCAAACCGTTGCGGAACACCAGATTATGCCATTCCGTACGATCAGGAACAACTGTTCCATTCTGAAGTGTGTAGCCCCTTTCAGTAGTTGCCAGCGGCAATTGAGCCACAGCACGTCCACCTTCAAAATACTTCACGTTGGGATCTCTTCCCACATTACCAATCAAAATCGCTTTATTCATATTCGTTATTGTTTAAAAATTAATTGTCGGGCACAAATTTAGATTAAATTCTCGCATCGTGCAAGTTTTTCAATGGGATTTATTTAAAAAAGATGTGATAAGCCGGGGGAAGGCATAGCTGGCAAGGCTTTCGGGTTTCACCATGATAAACGAAGAGAAGGAGCTGGAGCCAGGAGGCAAGGTAACCTGGTAGAAATTAGCCATAATCACCCTGTGAGTCAGCACATGCTTCACTCCCTGAATGAGCAAGTCGAGTTGAATCTCCTCGTCATCAGTGAGCCATGGTTTCATTCTTTCAAGCAGTTCTATTTGAGACAGTTCGTGTTCGCTCTCAACCAAGGGCAACTCGTAAAGATTCTGCCAGATATCTTTTTCCGTACGCTTATTAATGTAGGTGTATTCGCCAGCTTTCACCCACAGATAATTGAAGTGTCGCGTCTTGACACTAAGCTTCTTCTGTTTTACAGGAAGTTCTTCAGCCATTCCAGTACGGAAGGCAACGCAGGTTTCCGCCAAAGGGCAGTACATACAGGTGGGCGACTGAGGGGTACATTGCAAAGCTCCGAAATCCATCATCGCCTGGTTATATTCCGCAGGACAAGACTCATCCAGGTTATCTTGTGCCAAAGCAGTGAAAAGTTTCTTGCCAGTCGTAGAGTCAATCGGGGTGTCAATACCAAAGTATCGCGATAACACACGAAAGACATTTCCATCCACTACAGCGTAAGGCATACCGTAGGCAAACGAGCAGATGGCGGCAGCGGTGTAATCGCCTACCCCTTTCAAAGCCCTCACACCCTCATAGGTAGTTGGGAAAGTGCCGTTCATACTCTTGGCAGCCGCATGAAGGTTTCGTGCCCGGGTATAATAACCTAACCCTTGCCAGTAACGCATCACCTCATCTTCGGGAGCCGAAGCCAGCGAGCAGACATCAGGGAATCTGCTGACGAAACTCAGATAGTAATCATAGCCCTGACTGACACGTGTCTGCTGCAGGATAATTTCAGATATCCATATCAAATACGGGTCTTTGGTATTCCTCCAAGGCAGGTCGCGCCTGTTTTCCCCATACCATATTAATATATTGTCGCTAAATTCACTCATAGGTCATGCGGGTGTATTCTGCCTGCAAAAGTATAAAAAAAAGACGAAGAAAATACTTAATTTACTCAAAATGCGAACTTTTGAAAAAATAAAGCATTCCAATTTTGTGTATTTGGAAATTTCAAGCTATATTTGCACTCCGAAAATATAAACATCTTAAATATTAAGAAAATGACAAAGGCTGATATTATTAGTGAAATCGTTAAGAAAACTGGCGTCGACAAGAAGTCAGTGACAGCAACCGTAGAAGCTTTCATGGTTGCAGTGAAGGAATCTCTGGAGAAAGAAGAGAACGTTTATCTGCGTGGTTTCGGTAGCTTTATCGTAAAGAAACGCGCACAGAAAACAGCTCGTAACATTTCCAAGAATACTACTCTGATTATCCCAGAGCACAACATCCCAGCTTTCAAGCCAGCAAAGACTTTTACCCTGCAAGTAAAGAAATAACTAACTGTTTTTATTAACCCTTTAAATTTTTTCAAAAGCTATGCCAAGCGGAAAGAAGAAAAAAAGACATAAGATGTCAACGCATAAGCGTAAGAAAAGACTAAGAAAGAACAGGCATAAGAGCAAGTAAATTCTTAAGTCTGGTGATGAGATAAATAAAGGACAGGCTTGGTAAGTATTGTTCAAGTTTGTCCTTTTATTTATTTCATTCAGCTGTATTACAAAGAGTTCTTTAATTTACTAGAAAAGTAGAAAAGCCCTGTGACAAACGAACTTGTGGTGGATGTGAAACCTCAGGAGGTTTCCATCGCCCTGTTGGAAGACAAGCAGCTCGTTGAACTTCAGAAGGAAGGCAGCGACACGTCTTACAACGTGGGAAACATTTATCTTGGCCGGGTAAAGAAAGTGATGCCCGGTCTAAACGCATGCTTCGTGGATGTGGGGTACGAGAAGGTAGCTTTTCTTCACTACTTGGACTTAGGATCTAAGTTCAGCTCTATCGACAAGTACATCAGACAGACTTTAAGTGACAAGAAGAAGCTGACTCCACTCAGCAAGGCGCAGAACCTGGCTGACCTGCCCAAAGAAGGATCTATAGCTGACCATCTGAAAGTGGGACAGGAAGTAGTGGTACAAATCGTGAAGGAGCCTATCTCAACAAAGGGACCGAGAGTAACTACAGAATTGTCGTTTGCCGGCAGATATCTGGTACTCATGCCTTTTGATGACAAGGTTTCCGTTTCACAAAAAATTAAGTCAAGTGAAGAGCGCACACGACTCAAGCAACTGCTGATGAGCATCAAGCCCAAGAATTTCGGCGTCATCGTCAGGACAGTAGCGGAAGGAAAACGTGTGGCAGAACTTGACGGTGAACTTAAAGTATTGATAAAGCGATGGGAAGACGCCATAACAAAGGTGCAGAAAGCCACGAAATTTCCGACACTGATTTACGAAGAGACAAGCCGTGCCGTTGGCATGATACGCGACTTGTTTAATCCAGATTTCGAACACATCTATGTAAATGATGAAGCGGAATTCAACGAAATCAAGGATTACGTATCTCTTATTGCCCCTGAGAAGGCAGGAATCGTGAAACTGTATCAAGGCGAACTCCCGATTTTTGACAACTTCGCCATTACTAAGCAGATCAAGTCGTCGTTCGGACGAACGATCTCTTATAAAAATGGAGCATACCTGATTATAGAGCATACGGAAGCTTTACATGTGGTAGATGTTAACAGCGGAAACCGTACGAAGACCAACAATCAGGAAACCACCGCCCTGGAGGTGAATCTGGGTGCCGCCGACGAACTGGCACGGCAGCTAAGACTGCGTGACATGGGTGGCATTATTGTGGTTGACTTCATTGATATGGCACTTCCAGAAGACCGTCAGAAGCTTTATGAACGCATGAGCGCTAACATGCAGAAAGACAGGGCTCGTCACAAAATCCTGCCTTTGAGCAAGTTTGGACTTATGCAGATTACTCGTCAGAGGGTTCGTCCTGTGCTGGATATCGACACTGCCGAAACATGCCCTACATGCTTCGGTAAAGGTAAAATCAGGCCGTCTATACTGTTCACAGACTCTCTGGAGAGCAAGATTGACTATCTGGTCAACAAACTGAAGATTAGCAAATTCACACTACATGTCCATCCTTATGTGGCGGCATACGTCAACAAAGGACTGCTCTCACTGAAACGACAGTGGCAGATGAAGTATGGATTCGGCATCAAGGTTATCCCGAACCAAAGCTTCGCATTCTTGCAATATTCTTTCATAAACAAGGATGGCGAAGAGATTGACATGAAGGAAAAGATTGACGCTTGAGACACAGAAAGCCCCGTAGCTGAAATAGCGTACGGGGCTTTTTTTATTAAGTAAGGGATTGTTTGGCAGTCTCCGAAAATATCACTAATTTTGTGGCAAAGATGAAGAATATGGACAGTCGGAGTAAAGTGATTTTCGAAAGGAACAGCGTGGAGTTTGTGACGGTTGCCGCGCAATTCTGCAGTTTTCTGGAAGAATCCCAGGGAATGGAGCGTGAGGAATTTGTGGACACTGCGCTGAAAATGCTGCCCCTGCTGTATGTAAAGGCTTTGCTGTTGCCAGAAATGGAGCTGATGGATGAAGACGACGAACTGGAGAACTACGTGACGGAAGAGTCTTACAGCCTGATGAACGCACAACTGGCAGACATCATGGGCGACCGCGACGACTATCTGGATGTATTCGTGGAGGATATGAAATACAGCGACCAACCCGTTACAAGGTATATATCTGAAGGATTGGCTGACATCTATCAGGATATCAAAGACTTTATCTTTGTATTTAAGCAAGGCGTGAACCGCAATATGCACAATGCACTTGCCAAGTGCCAGGAGAACTTCCGCCTGTATTGGGGTCAGAAACTGGTGAATACGCTGAGGGCCTTGCACGAGGTATGGAGTTTGAACGTAGAGGATTAATGATTGTCATAAAAAACAAAATATCAAAGGAAGAGATCAATGAGATGCCCAAAGTAGAGTATCAAGGGCAGTCATTTGTCATAGATACCCCCCAGCAGGCGGATAATGCCGTGAAGTATTTGAGTCAGTTCCCCCTCTTAGGCATTGACAGCGAGACGCGCCCCTCGTTTAAGAAAGGCTCAAATCACAAGGTGGCGTTATTGCAGATTGCGACAGACGACCGCTGTTACCTCTTCCGCCTCTGCAAGTTCGGCATGACTCTTTCCCTCATCAGACTTTTAGAAAACCCAAGCATCACGAAAGTAGGTTTGTCATTGAAGGATGACTTCCTGATGCTTCACCAGCGTGCGCCTTTTGAGCCACATAGCATTATCGAACTACAGGAGTATGTGCGTGTCTTCGGCATCAAGGACATGAGCCTGCAGAAGATTTATGCCAATCTCTTCGGGGCCAAGATATCAAAAGCGCAACAGCTCTCCAACTGGGAGGCTGATACGCTGACCATTCCGCAACGAGAGTATGCGTCAATTGACGCCTGGGCTTGTCTTAAGATTTACCGTCTGCTGGAGGAACTGCGTGAGACGGGCGATTTTGAAATACAGACTGTTGAAGAACCTATAGAAGAAACTATTAATATTCAAGATGAGTAGGATTTATCTGAAATCAGGCAAGGAAGAATCATTGAAACGCTTCCATCCATGGGTGTTCTCTGGTGCCATCAGCCGTATAGAGGGCAACGTACAGGAAGGCGACTTAGTGGATGTCTATACCTCACATAAGGAATTCATCGCCAAAGGGCATTACCAAGTGGGCAGCATCATGGTGCGTGTGCTCACTTTCGACGAGCATGAGGCCATTGACAGAGATTTCTGGCGAAGTCGTCTGCAAGAGGCTTATCGCAAGAGAACGGCCATCGGTATTGCACAACATCCTGACAACAATACTTTCAGATTGGTTCACGGTGAGGGAGACTATTTGTCTGGACTTGTGATAGACATATATGGACAAACAGCCGTGATGCAGGCTCATTCAGCCGGTATGCACTACCAGCGTCAGGAGATAGCGAAAGCTCTGATGGAGGTAATGGATGGAAAAATCAAACATGTCTATTATAAATCAGAAACCACCTTGCCCTATAAAGCAGACCTCGGTCAGGAGAACGGATTCCTGATAGGTGGCAGCAAAGAAAACATCGCCATCGAATACGGGATGAAGTTCCACATTGACTGGCTGAAAGGTCAGAAGACAGGTTTCTTCGTAGATCAACGTGAGAACCGTGCCTTGCTGGAGAAATATGCTAAGGACAGGAGCGTGCTCAATATGTTCTGCTACACAGGCGGTTTCTCTGTCTATGCGTTAAGAGGTGGCGCCAAGTCGGTATATTCTATCGATAGCTCAGCTAAAGCTATCGAACTGACCAAGCAGAATGTGGCGTTGAATTTCACTGATGACAATCGGCATAACGCTTATGCGGAAGATGCTTTCAAATATCTGGACACGATGGAGAAAGACAAGTATGACCTGATTGTCCTCGACCCACCGGCTTTCGCCAAACATCGTGACGCCCTGCGCAATGCGCTACAAGGCTACAGGCGCATCAACGCTAAGGCTTTTGAGAAAATCAAGCACGGAGGCATCCTCTTCACCTTCTCTTGCTCACAAGCGGTGAACAAGGATCAGTTCCGCACTTCAGTCTTTTCAGCAGCAGCTTCAACAGGACGCAAGGTCAGCATCCTGCATCAGCTGACACAGCCGGCCGACCATCCTGTAAACATTTACCATCCCGAGAGTGAATACCTCAAAGGATTGGTGCTTTATGTTGAGTAAATGTTTAAATAATGTTAATAATATGCGGTTTTTACGACAAATATGCTGTAGAACATAAAATAATGCTTACCTTTGCACTGTGTTTTTCATGGTATTAGATTTAAGGTTATAAAGATTGGGTGTCTGCGATAGATACCCTTCTTTTTTTTATGTTCCTTTTTTGATTAATTTCAATAAATAATCATTAACTTTGTCACCGCAAAAAATGATAGACAAACAATGAATCTGAAAGTACGACTTATCATTATGAACTTCCTGCAGTTTGCCGTGTGGGGAGCTTATCTAACTTCTATGGGTAGTTATCTGGCCAGTGCCGGTCAGGGAGCTAACATCGGTGTGTTTTACGCTATGCAGGGCATCACGAGCATCTTCATGCCAGCATTAATCGGTATCGTGGCCGATCGTTGGATTCCTGCCCAGAAGATGATGGGAATCTGTCACCTCATTTCCAGCAGCTTCATGCTAGCATTGGGATACTACGCCATGATGAGCGGAACAGAAGCTAATTTCGGTGTGCTCATCAGCCTCTTCGCTGTAGGCATCGGATTCTACATGCCTTCATTGTCTCTCTCCTACTCTGTGGCTTATAATGCGTTAGAGAAAGCAGGCATGGACACTATCACGGCCTTTCCACCCATCCGTACTTTCGGCACCGTAGGCTTTATCTGCACCATGTTGCTGGTGGATGCTCTTGGATATCAGACAACTTATATGCAGTTTATCGTATCAGGCGTGCTGGGCATCCTGTTAGGATTCTACGCAATGACCTTGCCACCCTGCCCCATCAACAAGAATGCCGAGAAGAAAACACTGGTGGATGCTCTCGGCTTACGTGCCTTCAGTTTGTTTAAAGACGGCACGATGGCCACCTTCTTCATATTCTCAATGCTGTTAGGTGTGGCTCTTCAGTTGAGTAACAGTTATGCCAATCCGTTCATCACCAGCTTCAAGGCGATACCTGAATTCGCTTCAACCTTCGGAGCTAACCACGCTAATGCGCTGATTTCTCTCTCGCAGTGTTCTGAAACGCTGTGCATTCTGTTGATTCCGTTCTTCCTGAAACGTTTCGGAATCAAGAAGGTGATGCTGATTGCTATGCTGGCGTGGGTATTCCGCTTCGGATTGTTCGGCGCTGGTAACCCAGGAAGTGGCGTCTGGATGTTCATTATCTCAATGATAGTATATGGTGTTGCATTCGATTTCTTCAACGTGTCTGGCTCACTGTTCGTAAACCAAGCCACCGACAAGAGTATGCGAAGCAGCGCACAAGGTCTGTTCATGCTGATGACCAACGGTATAGGCGCTACCTTGGGCACTTTGGGCGCGCAGAATATCGTGAATTACTATACAGAGAATGTTGACGGTGTCATGATAGGCGACTGGAGCAGCGCATGGTACATTTTCGCCGCTTACTCTCTGGTCATCGCCATCCTGTTCGCTATCTTCTTTAAATATGAATATAAACCGGAAACTAAGAAAGGATAACTACTGCCTATGCTGAAAAACGAAAAAGTACAACTTCACTTAGAAAGCATAAACACGATTGTAAACGATCCGAATACGTGTCGTGTGACCTTGAGGGCTGAGGGCACAGATGATGTTTTGTCATTAGCCATCGGATCATACGAAGGCCGTGCTATTTATTTAGGTGCCAAGGGTATTCAGCAAAACCGCCCGCAAACGCACGACCTTTTCTCAGCTGTCCTGGGAGCCATGACTGTGAAATTGTGGCGTGTGCTGATTTATAAAGTGGAGAAGAACATATTTTACTCTTACATTTACTTGCAGAAAGAATATGGAATAATGAGGGTTGACGCCCGCACCAGCGACGCATTGGCCTTAGCTGTAAGGATGAACGGCCCGATCTTCACCTACAAAGAGCTGCTGATTAACGCACTGATTGGCAAAGACTGCACCATCAGGGTAGAAGACGACCTCGAAGAGTTTAAAGAGATAAAGGTGGTTACTCCCGGCATCGACCGTTTAAAGGAGCAGCTCGACGAAGCCATCAAGAAAGAAGACTACGAGAAAGCCGCGCAACTGAGAGACCAGTTGAAGGAACTTGACAAATAACGTCCCTACATGCATATATTCTACACACCTGACATTGAGGAAGGGAGACAATCCGCCAGCCTACCGGAAGAGGAAGCCGCCCATGCTGTACGTGTATTGAGGCTTCAGCCTGGCGAACAGGTAACGCTAACTGACGGCAAGGGTTTTTTCTATCTGGCAGAGATCAGTGTGGCAGATAAGAAACACTGCCTGGTAAACATCCTGGAGAGACAGGAACAGCCTCCTCTGTGGAAGAACCACATCCACGTGGCATTGGCTCCCACCAAGAATATGGACCGTATAGAATGGTTTGCCGAGAAAGCCACCGAGATAGGGATGGATGAGCTAACGTTCCTGAACTGCAGGTTTTCTGAGCGTAAGGTCATCAAGACCGAAAGAATAGAGAAGATTCTCGTTTCAGCCATCAAGCAATCGCTGAAAGCGCGTTTGCCTTTGCTGCATGAGATGACCGACTTCGACCGGTTTGTGTGCCAGCCGTTTGCAGGACAGAAGTTCATCGCCCACTGCTACAAGAACAAGAAACAAGAACTGAAAGACATCGTGAAGCCCGGTGAGGACGCTGTGGTTCTAATTGGCCCTGAGGGCGACTTCAGTGAGGAAGAAGTGAACTTAGCTTTGGAGCACGGCTTCACACCCGTCAGTTTAGGACCTTCAAGACTTCGCACTGAGACAGCTGCTCTCGTTGCCTGCCACATCATCAACCTGGCCAACCAATAATCATCCCAACACAACATCTAACATCATCATGAGCACGAAACCAATGGCGAAGCCTATGGTACTCAGATTGCTGTGCTCTCCTTCTGACGCTTCAGGTATCAGTTCCTCTATCACAACATAAAACATGGCTCCTGCGGCAAATGCCAGCAGATAAGGCAACATTGGTGTTATCATTGATGCCAGCAAGATGACCAAAGCCCCGCCAAGCGGTTCTACAATGCCGCTCAGGCTACCTATGACGAAAGATTTCATCCTGCTGTTACCCTCGGCACGCATGGGCATGGATATAATAGCGCCTTCTGGTATATTCTGAATGGCTATACCTACAGCAGTAGCCAAAGCAGCGGTCATAGAGATATCTACACCTGCTTGCAGAGCGCCAGCCAGCACCACACCAACCGCCATTCCCTCCGGCAGATTATGAATGGTAACGGCGAGAGAGAGCATTGCCGTGCGAGACAGCTTCTCCTTCAGAATCTATCAATTCGTATAAGTGTGTACACTGGTACCTTGGGCAGAAGGCAGGTAATTGATACCCCACCAGCACATCTGCAACAGAACGAAAGCCACTAACAGCATCCATAAGGCAACCCTGGGATTCGACTTGGGATACAGGCGGTAATGGATATAAGCCAGATAGGCAAACCAAGTGATGGCTGCCCAGGTTTCCTTGGGATCCCACGCCCAGTAGTGCCCCCAGGCTTCCTTTGCCCACAAAGCCCCGAAAAGCATTCCGAAGGTCATGAACGACAAGCCGACATAGACGAGGTTGTCGCAAATGTCCATTTCCATGGAACGTTGAACATTGACAGCTGAATGTTTTACCAACTTACCGTTCTCTATCTTCCATTGTCCAAAGAACAGCAGATAGACAGCCATAACGGCAGCCGCTCCCAATAAGGCATAAGCGAACATATAGACAATAACGTGTGGCGCGAACCAAGGGCTCTGCAAAGCAGGCATCAATGTCTTGTTGTGTATCTCAGGCTTGAAAAGGTTTACACAGATGAACACCACGGACAGCATGGTGGAAAAGCTCAGTATCCACTTGTATTTCCAACGGCTATACACGATAATGCCTGCAAAAGGGAGGAAGAAACTGTACCACAGGCGTGTTTCGCCCATCGTCCGCAACGGTGGCCTTTCCAGTGAAATCCACATCGAGACGATGAAAGACAGAAACACCAGCAATCCCGTTACGGTGGCTAAATATGCCGTCTTTGTCTTATCTTTCCATGCGCCGTATGCACCATAGATCCAGCATAGGATGGAAAACATCGCAAAATATATGAAATAATCCCAGCTCATTTTAATCGACAATTATTCTTTATTGTTTCTTCTCTGTGCCGTAAACAGCAACATGACCGCACCGGCAATCATCATATAAATACCTGCATAAACATAAGGAAGCCAAGGGTCGCGAACAAGTTCCAGTATGCTGATCTCGCTCCACTTTCCACGGTCAACATCGTAACTAAGCTGATAAATTTTCCAACCCATAAAGCTATACGGCTGGTTCACCAGGATATCCGCTTCCTCACGCTTACCGCTCTCAGTCACAATCTCCACCTTCGACAAATAACGCTGCGGCTCACGTTCCGCCATAATGATATATTGGTGTTCAGTTACTTTCAGCAACTGGTAAGGAAACATATAGCTCCCCGCAGTTACCCATCCTTCCATACTGCGGCCACCCTCTTGTGCTGTGGCCTTCAAATGGATAGCCGTTACAGCTCCTGACTCATGCCATTCTTCATAATAAGCGGAATCACCTGTCGTTACAGGACGAGCTTCTTCCAAAACCTTATCTACCTCGATGTTCCATCCTTGCAAAGTGCCTCCGCTGAAATCATCATCAATCAGTAGTGTCGCAGGATTAGTTTCGGGCAGCATTACCCCACTTACCTCATCATAATACATCAGTTTCGGGGGATATTCGTCAATGGTGAAATCCTTCAATCTAATGGAGATATTCAGTTGTTTCATCGCTCCCGTATTGCTGTCAGAGACCCTTGACTCTAGGGTATCTTTATTCACAGTCATTGTAAGACGATGCATATCTGCACTTCCCAATGTGGCTGTCAATAAAGACATTAGCAACCCCGCATGACTCACTAATGACGGAAGGCGGCGGAGTTTGAAATGCAGCAGTTGTCCAATCAGCACTTGCGACAGGATTACCGCCATGAAGAAATATAGCAACACGAAAGGCCAAAAAGTAACCATACGGGTAATGCCAAGAAAATCGTCGGCTGGCTGCCCTTCAGGCACCTGGCGGGTCAAACCCATCACGATTGTCATGAGCGAAATAAGTATCAAGACGGGCACTGCGCACTGATATGTCGTCAGAAATCGGAACGCATAAGCCTTGCTTCTCAAGGCATACATGATAAAAGCCATCGCTACAAAAACCGCCAGAACTATGATGTTGACCGGCCAGGCAAGCAGGCTCCATTCCACCGCCCCTAAGCTGAATTGCAGCATAAGCCCAATGATAATCAAACAGAAGCCTATGACGAAACCTTCCTTCATGCTCCAAGGTTTATTCCACATATTGAATTGAGTTTTTCTGTTTATTTAACGCGTTATAAAGAGTTTGCAAATATCCGAATAATTATTGATTTACACAAGAAGTCAGGATAAAGAGAAACTTCAGTCAGCCAATCTTTGAGATTTTCTTGAGTTTATCCTCATCTATTATCTTTATTTTCCTGCCATCGATGGCAATGAGTTTCTCAGTAGCGAACTGCGACAGGGTTCTAATGGCATTGGAAGTGGTCATATTCGACAGATTGGCCAAGTCTTCGCGCGAGAGATAAATACTGAGCGTTGAATTGTCTTCCTCCAATCCATAACTTTCTTTGAGGAAGAGCAGAGACTCTGCAAGACGGCCACGTATATGCTTCTGCGTCAGATTCACGGTTCTGCGGTCTGCCACCCCCAAGGCATCGCACAGATTACGGATAAAGAAATTGGCCAGGTCGTTGTTCTCTCTCACCAGTTCTGCAATGATTTCGTTGGGTATCAGACAAATGACAGAGGTTTCCACAGCAGCGGCAGCATTCACGTAAGTCTCTCCCGAGAAATAAGCACGGTAACCGAAAAACTCTACAGGCTTGATCATTCTGAAGATCTGGCTCCTGCCTCCTACCCCTTCCTTGAAAACTTTCACTTTGCCACTGAGCAGGCACTTCATGTGTGTGGGGTTTTCATCCTCACAATGCACCACTTCATTCTTCTTATACATACGCAGGGTAAAGTTGGCTGCAAGACGTTCACGCTGCTTTTCCGTCAAGGGCAGCCACAGATCTGAAATCAGTTCAGGAACGTTATAATCTGAGATGTTCACTCTTACCATTTTTGCACAGAAAACATGTTTTACAGCACAAAAGTAATACTTATTTTTATAAAAGTGAACTTTTTGCCGTTTTTTTTAGTTACAAGCTACGAGTAGCGTGCGGAAGAGGGGAAAAACCCGTAGCTTGTAACCCGCAACTCACACTAATTTGCCAAGAGGAAACGCTCAGCCTCAATGGCAGCCTTGCATCCGCTTCCGGCGGCCGTGATAGCCTGACGGTAGTGAGGATCAGCCACATCACCTGCGGCAAATACGCCAGGCACATTGGTACGAGGACTGCTTCCTTCCGTCACGATATAGCCTGCGGCATCTGTTTCTATATAGTCTTTGAAAATGTCGGAACTCGGCTTATGCCCGATAGCCAGGAAGAAACCGTCGATAGGCAAATCGTAGTGACGCTCATCAGCTTCGCCCAAGCGATGCACCAGGTGTACACCTTCCACACCGTTGTCACCGAATAGACCTTCAGCGTTGTGCTCAAACAGCACTTCAATCTTCGGATGGTTCAGCACACGCTCCTGCATAATCTTAGAAGCGCGTAGGAATGGTTTGCGCACAATCAGATAAACCTTAGCGGCAAGACCTGCCAGATAAGTGGCTTCCTCGCAAGCCGTATCACCGCCGCCCACAACAGCCACCGTTTTCTTGCGGTAGAAGAAACCATCGCATGTGGCACAGGCGCTGACACCCATACCGGCGTATTTCTTTTCATCTTCCAAACCTAAATACTTGGCTGCGGCACCCGTGGCAATAATCAGAGCGTCTGCCTCAATGAGCTTGCTGTCATCGATGGTAATCTTGAAAGGACGCTGGCTCAAGTCGGCCTTGGTAGCCACACCCTGCCGCAAATCAGCGCCAAAGCGTTCTGCCTGCTGACGCAGGTCTTCCATAAGCTGGTTGCCATCCACTCCCTGCGGATAACCTGGGAAATTCTCTACTTCGGTAGTTGTGGTGAGCTGACCGCCCGGCTGCAAGCCTGCATAAAGCACAGGGCTGAGATTAGCACGTGAGGCATAGATAGCTGCGGTGTAACCTGCAGGACCAGAACCTATGATCAGCAATTTTACTTTTTCTGTTTCCATATTGTTTTTTTAGTTTTTAAGTATTAAAATACAAAGTGACAAGGTCAAGCAGTCAATTGTCTTCATCTCAAGTCAATGACCTCTACTCCCGGATGGTCTGATGGCTTGAAGGTGAAATGCCCATCAGGCAAAGGCTGCTGATAAACATTGTACTCATCCACATCAATCACCACCACATCCAGTCCTGCACGGCTCGCCATGCTGATACGCACAGGATACAGTTCCGTCTGATGAAGGAGTAAGACTATGCTCTGCATTTCCTCACGAGCGACATTGGAAGTCATAATGACCTTGCGCACGTTCGGCACAGCCGTTTCAGCAAACTTCAAGTCGTAGCCCTGTTGATAAAGGGAAATCCAGGCATACGGATTGATGGCTTGCAGTTCCTCTAAAGTAGGTTCAGTCACACTAACTTCCTCGTTCACCTCAGCGTATGTCCACTGCGTCTTACCATCAAACCATGTCTGCATGCCAGGCGTGAGCAGCACGAACCTGTTGCCCTGCACCTCAATCCTGCCCTGCATATCGCCATCGGCCAAGTGTACGGTAAAAGCGATGTCCAAGTGTCCGCCGGACGTAGCCTTGGCAGCAGCCTCATCAAGCAACTGCATGGGAGTCTGACAATGAACAATTGACAATTGACAATTGACAATTGACAATAATATCGCTATGAAGATATACCTTATCATAATTTTCAAGTTACAAAATGTTCAATGTTATGCTTCGCATCAATCTTGTCGCGACTCGGCATAGCCCAAGCAAGCTTTGGCTCTGCTCTCACTGCTCCAAGAAGTCAATGCTCAATGTTCAATGCTCAATGTTCAATGCTCAATGTTCAATGTTCAATGTTCAATCACCTGATTCCTTGCAGCTTCTGGTCTAAGTCCATTTCATCTGCACATAGAACCTCACGGGGCTTGCTGCCCATGGCAGGACCAACGATGCCGGCTTTCTCGAGCTGGTCCATCAGTCGTCCGGCACGATTGTAGCCAATGGAGAACTTTCTCTGTATCAATGAGGTTGAACCTTGCTGATGAATCACTATCAGTCTTGCCGCTTCCTCAAACAGAGAATCCAGCTTGTCCATGTCCACATCAGCGCCTCCGCCACCTCCGTCGGCTGTTTCATCAGCCACCTCAGGCAAGTAGAACGGTGTACTGTAACCTTGCTGCCCGGCAATGTACTTCACGATGTTCTCCACCTCAGGGGTATCGATGAACGCACATTGCACACGCACCGGATCGTTGCCCGACAGGAAGAGCATATCACCCTTACCAATCAACTGGTTGGCACCCGGACGGTCGAGGATGGTGCGGGAGTCAATCATGGAAGCCACACGGAACGCCACACGTGCCGGGAAGTTGGCCTTGATGGTACCCGTAATGATGTTGGTAGTCGGTCGCTGGGTAGCGATAATCATGTGAATACCGCAGGCACGCGCCAGCTGGGCGATACGTGCGATTGGCAACTCTATTTCCTTACCAGCCGTCATGATCAGATCGCCGAACTCATCGATTATCACCACGATATAAGGCAGATAGCGGTGTCCTTTCTCCGGATTCAACTTACGGTTGATGAATTTCTCATTGTATTCCTTGATAGTTCTCACCTTGGCAGCCTTCATCAGGTCATAACGGGCATCCATCTCCACGCAAAGGGAGTTGAGTGTACGCACCACCTTCTTCACATCGGTCACCACAGGTTCGGTAGCGTCAGGCATTTCCGCCAGGAAATGATGCTCCAGTTCGGAATAGATGCCAAACTCCAGTTTCTTAGGATCCACCAGCACAATCTTCAGTTCTGACGGATGTTTTTTATACAGCAGAGATGTAATCATGGCATTCAGTCCCACAGACTTACCCTGTCCAGTGGCACCAGCCACGAGCATGTGGGGCATCTTACAGAGATCAACGATAAACGGTTCGTTGCTGATGGTTTTTCCCAGCACTAACGGCAAATCGTATGTACATTCCTGAAACTTCTTGCTGCCAATCACGCTCTGTCCTGACACGATGCGCGGGTTCTTGTTCGGCACTTCAATTCCGATGGTACCCTTGCCTGGGATAGGCGCAATGATACGGATGCCCAATGCCTTCAGCTGCAAAGCGATGTCATCTTCCAGATTACGGATCTTTGCGATACGGATACCCTGCTCCAGCGTCAGTTCATAAAGGGTGATGGTAGGTCCCACAGTTGCCGAGATTGTCTTGATTTCAATGCCATAACTGCGCAGTACATCTACGATGCGGTTTTTATTCTCCTGCTGCTCATCCATATCCACATTCGGACCACCGTTGTCGAAATGCTTCATCAGGTCAAGCGTCGGGTAATTATAGTGTGACAGGTCCAGACGCGGATTATACGGCTCCAGCTCCACAGTCTCTTCGTCTTCCGGAGCATCCACATTGAAACCAGGCTCATTCTCGTCATTTTCCTTCTCTCCGTCGTGAGAAGTGAAAAGATGGTCTGTATCACTTGCCACATTCACTTCAAAATCCACCTGGTCATCATCAGCATCCTTTTTCTCTTCAGGCTGCCTGTCATCAGGACCGCCCAAGTCAATAGGGTGCGTCTCTTTATCTTCAAATGTCTCCTTAGGATTATCCGATGAATCATGCTCCACCTCGTCAGGATTTGTTTCCGGGTTCTCATCCTTATTATCTTCTTCAACATCTTCTTCATCTTCAGCATGTTTCTTGCGTCTCAGATAACTGAATGAGAATATCTTGCGCAGCCAGATGATAGTCTGGGTACTGAGATAGACAAGCAGACACACTGCCGTGAAGAACAGCAGCATCAATATGCCGGGCACGCCTATCTGCGATTCCAGCCAGCTGCTTACATTATAACCATGCATGCCGCCCAGATAGAAGAAAGTGTCTTCATACAGGCCCTTGAACATAAAGCCGAAGAACACCGAGAACCACACCGTCAGCAGTGAGCAGCCGATGAACCATTTCCACAGTCTCACCTTGGCAATGTTCATCATTTTCAGTCCAGCCACCAGCATGAATAACACCAGGAAAACCGTAGGTGCGCCAAAAGTACCGTTGATAAAATAATCAGCCAGCCTTGCGCCCTGAAGGGCTCCGATATTCTGCACTTCTTTCTCACCGGCCTGGGTTTCTGCAGATGCCGGAGTGTCTATCACGCTCTGGTCTGCACCACCGTTGAAGAAGAAGGAGACAAACGCCAGCAACGCGAATGCGGCAACGAGCACAATGGCCAGTCCGAAGATGAAATGCACAGGCTCGCTCTTGAAAAACGCCTTCACTCCGCTCAGTATTCCAGGTATATTCTGTTCGGTGGTTTCCACCTTAACCTTCTTATTATCTTTCTTTTCCGTCTTCATTACAATCCAAACTTTCCTTTGAACTTGTAAAATTACAACAAATTCCCCAATCAGCCAAACTTTAAGGAACTTATGTTAATGAAGAACGGCGAAAGCCTTCAGCTTCGCTTCCATATCGGCAAACATCAGACGGGTGTCAATGCGGTCATATACCCTGATCTGACGGCCTGTATGATTGTAGCGGTACGAACCGTCTTCCGCAATCGTGGGAACGGTTACATACTGATAATGAGAGGATGCGGGATCAGCCTCGAAGTTGCTCATCAGAGCCGTCATCAATACCAGCGGACTGTCGCCCAGTATATAGGTCTCGCCCATCGAGAAGCCGTTCCTGCCTGCCATGATGCCAGCCAAAGAGTCATACAGGTAAGCGCCCGCCTTTCCCAAAGGACGTACCTTCACATCCAGTTCGGTCATGCTGTACATGCACTGCCGATATACGTCGCGGGGGATCTGCCAGATGCGTATGTCACTCTGGTTGAACACCGTGCGGGCAGCGGCGATACTCAGGTTCAGGTTATATTCCGGCATAGAATAGCCCGGAGGCACAATCGCGCCAGTCTCCTGATACTCCTGTCCGCCAATCCATATCAACACGATGTTCTTGCCAATCTCTGGGTTCATCAGCCAGGCGGAGGCGATGTCAGTCAGCGGACCGCCCACGCAAACATACAGCGGCTTCTCCGGCGTAGCTTTCAGCGCTTCCTCCACGATGAGCCTTGCGCCTTCAGACTCCACAGGCTTATCAGGGTCAGTCATCTTCACGGCTGCCCCAGGCACCACCTTGAACTGCCCCTTCATGCCCATCATCTCCAGGCATTCATTCACCTTATTCACTGACATATCCGCCTCATCCTTGCCCTGCAGGTCTCTGAAGAAGCCCCGCCCGTTGCCACCGAGATGTGCGCCCACGATGCCCTTGATGTCGCACGAGGGAGAAAGCACATGATGCACCAGCTGGAACAATCCGTCAGGATCACCCATAAAGTCGTTGTCAATAATCACGCTGTAGCGTTTCCCAGTCTGAAAAGGCTCGGCGTTTGTCTGTGCCTGCACCGGGCTTGCCGTCAGCATACATCCCAATGCCAAAATTGAAAGTATCCGATTCATAATTCTGTTTTAATTACTTCTTGCAGCAAAGTTACGGAAAGTCGAGGGCAGAACAAAATAAGTTTACTTATTTTTTATGCCGAGACGTAGTAACTTATTCAAAGTTACGGAAAGTCGATGGCAGAAACAAATTTTGGAGCAGCGAAAACCCAAATACTTGTATTTGATGTTATTATTTTATTCAAGTTTCGCAAGCTAATATTGACGGCCTGAAAGGCCAGTAAGCTCCCAGCCCAGGGCAACGCCCTGGGGTCGAAGTGATGCGTAATCTACGCCCTGTAAGGGCAAAAGCATGAAAGACAAGATAAGGCTTTTGCCCTTTCAGGGCGAGCCTAACCATATCCCTGTACCCAGGGCGATGCCCTGGGCTATTAGCATCCTGCCCCTTCGGGGCGCTATTCATAGTATATTCATTCACTTGCGAAACTTTAGT
>JAFUVZ010000014.1 GCA_017471185.1 Bacteroidaceae bacterium | reverse complement strand
GGTGGATGTGCAGAAGACTCTCTCTCTGCGTGGATTCGCCAAGCACATGACAGATCACGGCAGCGTGTTCGGACGCGACGTGCTGGAGGCTGTGCTCATCAAAATCACTGAATGTCTTCCTGAACTGGTGTCACAGGGCATCCCTGTACAGCTGGGTGGCTTGGGCACCTTCTACCCCACCGCACAGGTGAAGAAGGACGCAGCTGTGGCCAGCATCGCCGACATGGACGGTTTGAATCCTAACGACATCGTGGAGGCCATTCACATCCGCTTCCTGCCTGACACATCGAAGCTGGACAATATCAGCGGCAGGGCCTTCAAGGAGGCATGCGCACTGGAGTTCCGCAACATCGTCGATACCAAGGAAGTGACCGTAAATGGCAAGATTCGCAAGATGCAGACACTCACCCCTATCTCTACGGCTGTAGCTATCACTCGCTCTGGCGGCAGTACGCCTAGCACTGGCGGTAACACTGGCACTAACCCTGGTGGCTCAACTGGTGGTAACACTGGAGGCAACGACGGTGGTGAAGGCGACGACCTCAACGTTTAACATTGAACATTGAACATTGAACATTGGACATTGAACATTGAACATTGAGTATTGATCTTTGCTCGAATTTAGCCGAAATGGATGTGTGAGACGGCATATCTGCTCGCAGTCAGCCGTCGGCACATCCATGAGGCTAAGAGCAAAGCATGTAACACAATCTAAAACACTACGACATCATGAAAAACAAGGAATTTTGGAAATCCGTTATTCAACTGGTAATATCGGTTCTTACGGCTGCACTGACAGCCATCAGCACTACCTCGTGCATGGGACATGGTCCTATCTACATGTAAATTACAATCCCCCTTACCGGGGGATTGTCTATTTATGGGACACGGTTCTATCTTTTTAAATAACACATAATAATTAACGAGGTGACAAAGGGAGTATTCCCTTGTCACCTCTATTTACTAACCACCACAGCATACGAATGTCAGTTGCCGTAGTAGCCTTCTTGTTCGATAACAATGTTTGTGCATAAAGTCATTACTCCTCCGTCAAAGCCGAGTGTAAGCCTTCGGCTTTTTCCAGAGTTGTTTTTATCTATATGGATTTGGATTTCTAAACCATTCCCATTATTCCCACTTGGTCGGATATAGGTAAACCACTCTTCAAAGTCAGCTTTCTCTACACGTTGGTATTGTCCATCTTGTTCTAAAGTATAGACTCCCTTATCAAGGCCAAAATATATTCTGGTTCCCTCTTCATCCTCTATTTTAGCATCTTTGACAATCCAGCCTCCCTCACTCGCATGAGCGATTATAGTCGTTTCTTCAGAATCTATTTTGAAGTCATTAGGCTCAAACACTATCTTTTTCATTCTGCCAGGTGCCTCGATTTCTTCGTGAGCACACCCACAAAGACAAGCAGCAAAACACAGAATAATAGTCATTACATTATAAAGTCTCTTCATTGTACATTATCATTTGAAGGTATAGGTTCTCTTGTTTGGGTCATAGCCCCAGTTTCGCCCTTATAAACTGCTCGATGAAATCGGTGGTTTTGGCGATACCCAGCACGGAAGAATCGATGCAGAGGTGATAAGACTCTGCAGCTCCCCAACGTTTGTTGCTGTAATAGTTGTAATACTCGGCACGACGCTTCTCCACATGGTTGATCTTCTCCTCTGCTTTGGCAGCACTGATGCCGTCAAGACGGGCGATGCGCTCGATGCGGAAAGGCAGGGATGCTGAGATGAAGATATTCACACAACGGGGATTGTCGCGCAACACATAGTCGGCACAACGACCGATGAACAGGCATGACTTCTCCTCTGCCAGCTTACGGATGGCATCACTCTGAATCTGGAACAAGGCATCGTTGCTGAGATAATTCATGGTGTTGACAGTGGAATTTCCACTGAAGGGGAAGCGTAAGCCAAACAAGCCTCCTGTAAGGGGCTGCGAAGCCTTCTCATCAGCTTTCTCGAAGAACTCCTTGCACAAGCCACTTTCCTCAGATGCCACATTCAGCAGTTCCTTGTCAAAATAGGAGATATCGAGGCGCTTTGCCAACTCTGCTGAAACCTCTCGTCCGCCACTACCTAACTGGCGACCCACATTGATTACAAACTTTTCCATATCTTTAAGAATTGAGATTATACTGGCTGTTTCTTGAATAGCTGGAACTGATGCCACAGCATAAGAGCTGCCACAATAGTGGATATGGCATCGGAAACAGGCATGCTGTACCACACGCCATTCTCACCAAATATGCCTGGCAGGATGAGGATGCAGGGCAGCAGGAAGAGCAGCTGGCGCGTGAGCGACAGGAAGATGGCCTTGCCAGCCATACCGATGCTCTGGAAGAAGTTGCCCGTCACCATCTGGAAGCCTATAACGGGGAAGAATATGGTCACAATGCGCATAGCCTTCACGGCTATACGTATCAACTCTTCGTCGGTGGTGAAGATGCGCACCAGCAGTTCGGGAATGCCCATACAAAGGGCAAACGCCAAGGTCATCACACCAGTTGCCCACAGCATGGTGAGTTTGGTGACCTGGGTGACTCGGTCGTAGCGATGGGCGCCAAAATTATAGCCCGCAATAGGCTGCATACCCTGGTTGAAACCCATGACCACCATCACAGCCACGAATACCAGACGGTTTACCAAGCCGTAAGCACCGATGGCGTAGTCGCCTCCATGAGTAACCAACGCATTGTTGATGAGGATGACCACCACACAGGAAGCCAGGTTCATCAAGAAAGGTGACAGACCGATAGCCAAGGAGTCGAGCACAATCTTTTTCTTCAGTTTGAAAATACCCGGTTGGAAATGCAACAGTTCGTTCTTGTTACTGAAAAGGCGGATCTGCCACATAAGCGAAAGCGTCTGAGCCACCACGGTAGCGATGGCCGCTCCACGGATGCCCATATCCAATCCGAAGATGAAGATGGGGTCAAGTATCGTGTTCACCAGCACGGTAGCTATCGTGGCATACATGGCTTTCTCAGGATGCCCGGAAGAACGCAGTAAGGCATTCAAGCCGAAATAGAGGTGCGTCACCATGTTACCTATCAGGATGATCTGCATGTAGTCACGGGCATAAGGGATGGTATTCTCGCTGGCTCCGAAGAAATACAGGATCGGATCAAGTATCGGCAGGGTGACTATGGTGAGCAATATGCCTAACAGTACATTCAGCACCACCACGTTACCTAACACTCGACGTGCCGTATCATAGTCTTTCTGACCTAACTTGACAGAGGTTAGGGTTGCCGCTCCCACACCCACCAGAGAGCCGAAAGCTGCCGTTATATTCATCAGGGGGAAAGTGATCGCGATGCCGGAGATAGCCATTGCGCCTACACCTTGCCCGATGAAGATGCTGTCAACCATATTATACAAGGATGACGCCGTCATGGCAATGATTGACGGAACGGCATATTGCATCAGCAACTTGCTGACTTTCTCTGTGCCTAAAGCGGTCGGGACTTTCTGTTGAACCATAGTAATAATGTGTACTTATTGAAAACTTGGGTGCAAAGATACGACTTTTCTTTGTAAAATAACGCTATCTCGATTTTTATTCGTACCTTTGCACTGCATTTTGAAGGAAACAGTAAGATATATGAATGTTTTAGAATTAAGCGAGCAGGAGATAATCCGTCGCAACAGCTTGGAAGAGCTTCGCAAAATGGGAATCAATCCCTATCCGGCAGCAGAGTATGTGACTAACGCTTTCTCAACCGACATCCGTGAGGAATTCAAGGATGAGGATGAACCCAGACAGGTTTCTATCGCAGGACGCATGATGTCTCAGCGTATCATGGGTAAGGCTTCGTTTATCGAGCTACAGGACTCCAAAGGACGTATTCAGGTATATATCACCCGTGACGACATCTGTCCGGATGAAAACAAGGATTTATATAATGTGGTATTCAAGAAGTTGCTCGACATTGGCGACTTCATCGGCATAGAGGGTTTCGTATTCCGCACCCAGATGGGAGAAATCTCTGTTCACGCCCAGAAGCTGACGCTGCTCTCCAAGAGCCTCAAGCCACTGCCAATCGTGAAATACAAGGACGGTGTGGCATACGATAAGTTTGATGACCCGGAACTGCGTTATCGCCAGCGTTATGTGGATCTGGTGGTGAACGAGGGTGTGAAGGAAACCTTCCTCAAGCGTGCCACCGTGTTGAAGACCATGCGTAAGTTCCTGGATGAAGCAGGTTATACCGAGGTGGAAACCCCTACCCTGCAGTCAATCCCTGGTGGAGCTTCCGCACGTCCTTTTACCACGCATTTCAATGCTCTCGACCTGGATATGTATATGCGCATTGCTACCGAGCTGTATCTGAAGCGACTCATCGTAGGCGGTTTCGAGGGTGTGTATGAGATTGGCAAGAACTTCCGCAACGAAGGTATGGACCGCAATCACAACCCTGAGTTCACCTGCATGGAGCTGTATGTGCAATATAAGGACTACAACTGGATGATGTCTTTCACCGAGAAGCTGTTGGAGACCATCTGCATCGCCGTAAACGGAAGTCCTGAACGCGAGATTGACGGCAACATCGTGAGCTTCAAGGCTCCTTACCGTCGTCTGCCTATCCTGGAAGCCATCAAGGAAAAGACAGGCTTCGATTGTGATGGCAAGACTGAAGAAGAGATCCGCGCCTTTTGCCTTTCCAAGGGTATGGAGGTGGATGAGACGATGGGTAAGGGCAAGCTGATTGATGAGCTGTTCGGCGAGTTCTGCGAGGGTACCTTTATCCAGCCTACTTTCATTACGGACTATCCAATCGAGATGTCTCCGCTCTGCAAGCGTCATCGCAACAATCCTGAACTGACAGAACGTTTCGAACTGATGGTGAACGGTAAGGAACTGGCTAACGCATATTCTGAACTGAATGACCCGATTGACCAGGAAGAGCGTTTCAAGGAGCAGATGCGACTGGCTGCCAAGGGTGACGACGAGGCGATGATTATCGACCAAGACTTCCTGCGTGCCTTGCAGTACGGTATGCCTCCAACATCAGGTATCGGCATCGGCATTGACCGTCTGGTGATGCTGATGACTGGCAAGACCTTCATTCAGGAAGTGTTGCTGTTCCCACAGATGCGTCCTGAGAAGGTGACTCCCAAGGACAGCGTTGACAAATATACTGCCTTAGGCATCAGCGAGGAATGGGTACCTGTGATTCAGAAGGCAGGCTACAACCTCGTGGCTGACATGAAAGAAGTGAACCCGCAGAAGCTCCACATGGACATCTGTGGTGTGAACAAGAAATATAAACTGGAACTGACTAACCCTACAGTTGCCGAGGTTACTGAATGGCAGAGCAAGATTCAATAAGCGAGAAGCGAGTGGGCATCTTAGGTGGCGGAAGCTGGGCCACGGCCATCGCCAAGATCTTCTTGGAGAAAGAACAGGAGATCAACTGGTACATGCGCCGTGACGACCGCATTGAAGAGTTTCGCGAACTGGGACATAACCCGGCTTACCTCACTGATGTGTCGTTTGACGTCAGCCGGATTCATTTCTCGTCAGACATCAACGAGACGGTGTTGGAGTCGGACATCCTGGTGCTCGCCATCCCTTCGCCTTATCTGAAATCTCACTTGCAGAAGCTGACGACTGACATCAAGGGCAAGGTTCTGCTGAGCGCCACTAAGGGTATTGTTCCCGACGAGAACATGACCATCTCTGAATATGTGCATGAATGTTACGGCATGCCTGATGAGAACATCCTGGTGGTAAGCGGTCCGAGTCATGCAGAAGAGATTGCCTTAGAGCGTCTCACCTATCTTACGATAGCCGGGCATGATGCCCAGAAAGCCGCTTGCGTGGCGCAGAAAATGGCCAATCATTATGTCTTGACCTCTACCAGCAACGACATTGTGGGCATAGAATATGGAGCCGTGCTGAAGAACATCTACGCCATCTGTGCCGGTATCTATTACGGTCAGAAATTCGGAGACAACTTCCACGCCGTGCTGATGTCTAACGCCATTCGCGAGGCGCAAAGGTTCCTCAGTGCCATCTCACCAGGAGAAAGAAACATTGCCAACTCCGCTTATCTGGGCGACCTGCTGGTGACGAGCTACTCCAACTTCAGTCGCAACCGTGTGTTTGGCACTATGATCGGACGGGGATATTCAGTGAAAGCTGCCCAGGTGGAGATGGAGATGGTGGTGGAAGGCTATTACGGCACCAAGTGCATCCATGAGATCAATGAACGATACAAGGTGGATATGCCCATCCTGAATGCCGTATATAACATTCTCTATAACAAGGCAAATGCGCGTACGGAGCTGAAGGAACTGACAAAGAAATTTAATTAAATATTTATAGAAACATGATTACATTAAACATTGAAAAGACTTTTGGATTCGTATCCAAGGAGAATGTCTTCGGTTATGCAGCTAAGGCTAAGGCTGCCCGCGAGGCATTAGAGAACGGTACTGGCAAAGGCAACGACTTCTTGGGTTGGCTGCATCTGCCATCTTCTATCAGCAAGGCCGACCTGGCCGACCTGAACGCTACTGCTCAGGTTTTGCGTGAGAATTGCGACGTTGTGGTGGTGGCTGGTATCGGTGGCAGCTACTTAGGCGCACGTGCCGTCATCGAGGCGCTGTCTAACAGCTTCGCATGGCTGCAGGAGAAGAAAGAGAATCCTGTGATTCTGTTTGCCGGCAACAACATCAGCGAGGACTATCTGTTTGAGCTGACTGAATATCTGAAGGACAAGAAGTTCGGTGTCATCAACATCTCTAAGTCTGGCACCACTACCGAGACAGCGTTGGCATTCCGTCTGCTCAAGAAGCAGTGCGAAGACCAGCGTGGCAAGGAGATGGCTAAGAAGGTAATCGTTGCCATCACTGACGCCAAGAAGGGTGCTGCCCGTGTTACGGCAGACAAGGAAGGCTACAAGTCATACGTAATTCCAGACAATGTAGGCGGACGTTTCTCAGTGCTTACCCCTGTTGGTCTGCTGCCTATCGCTATCGCAGGCTTCGATATCGAGAAGCTGGTGGCTGGTGCCGTTGAGATGGAGAAGGCTACTGGTGCAGACGTGCCATTCGAACAGAACATCGCTATGCAGTATGCAGCTGTACGCA
Organism: Bacteroidaceae bacterium; assembly: GCA_017471185.1. Classification (GTDB taxonomy): domain Bacteria; phylum Bacteroidota; class Bacteroidia; order Bacteroidales; family Bacteroidaceae; genus Bacteroides. Next base: position 6,206 of record JAFUVZ010000014.1, on the reverse strand, counting down.
ACGAGCTCTACCGTCATGGCAAGAAGATTGAGATCATGGCTAACTTCTGCCCGAAACTGCACTTCGTCAGCGAGTGGTGGAAGCAGCTCTACGGAGAGTCTGAGGGTAAGGACAACCTGGGTATCTACCCTGCTTCTGTTGACCTGACTACCGACCTGCACTCTATGGGTCAGTGGATTCAGGAAGGAGAGCGTTCTATCTTCGAGACCGTGCTTTCAGTAGATAAGGTTCAGTATAAGGTAGAGTTCCCATTCGACGAGGAGAACCTCGACGGTCTGAACTTCCTGGCTGGCAAGCGTGTAGATGAGGTGAACAAGATGGCAGAGTTAGGCACTCAGCTGGCTCATGTTGACGGTGGTGTACCAAACATCCGCATCGTCATCCCATGCCTGTGCGAGGAATGCATCGGCCAGCTGCTCTACTTCTTCGAGGTGGCTTGCGGCATCAGTGGCTACATCCTGGATGTGAACCCGTTCAACCAGCCTGGTGTAGAGGCATACAAGAAGAATATGTTCGCTCTGCTCAACAAGCCTGGCTATGAGGCAGAGTCAAAGGCTATCCAAGCTCGTCTGAACGGATGAACGGGATAGAGACAGCTATTGCCCGCTATCTCCAAAATAGCGGGCATTCTTTTATCCATCTCAAGGCCGTGCTCTTCGATATGGACGGGGTGCTTTTTGACTCCATGCCTTATCATGCTGACGCCTGGGTTACCTCTATGGCGAAATACAACCTGCCCATGACTCGCGAAGAAGCCTTTATGAATGAAGGACGCACGGGCATGAGCACCATCAACCTGGTTTATCAGCGTGTGCATGGCAAGGATGCCTCCAAGGAACTCATTGATGAGATTTATTTAGACAAATGCAATGAGTTTGCCAAGCATCCTGACCCGGAGCGTATGCCTGGGGCATGGGACTTGCTCGTGAAACTCAAGCGACAAGGCATCACTCCTGTCTTGGTGACAGGCTCAGGCCAGCACACCCTCTTCGCCCGATTCGACAGGGATTATCCCGGCATGTTCGAGCGTGACAAGATGGTAACAGCCTACGACGTGAAGTATGGCAAGCCCAATCCTGAGCCATATCTGATGGGGCTCAAGAAAGCCGGTGTTCAGGCTAATGAGGCGATAGTCATTGAGAACGCCCCTATCGGTGTAGAGGCAGGGGTGGCAGCAGGCGTATTCACCGTTGCCGTCAATACCGGACCTCTGCAAGACTCCGTACTCTTAGACGCAGGGGCCAACCTGCTCTACCCCTCCATGCAGGCACTCTGCGACGGATGGGAGGAATTATATTCATTCTTTCGCAAGAACCTTCATCATTGATGGTCTCCCTTATCGATGAAAGGCAGAGCACAAGAGGGACGGTTTTCTTTGTGCTTGTTTGTCTTTGTTCAACGTTGACGGTGCAAAGATACAACACGAAACATCGTTTTTCCAAATTTCAAGCCCGAAAAGCGGACTTTTCGGTAACAGTCTGAAACCAACACACGGTAAAGTTAGTGTTTTGCCTGCAATGGTGCCAAAACATGACGTTCGCTTTAAAGGCAGTTTAAAGGAAGCAAACAGACAGTTTAAAGGCACTAAACTGTCTGATTAAAGGCAGCAAACTGTCTGATTAAAAAGCACTAGAGGGACGGTTCTTTTTGTGTTTGTAGATATAGTATGTCAACAGGCATGGATATGGCATATCGAAGGGCGTGAATATGGCGTTGGAATAAGGGCATGATGCGTTTGCATCAGAATTTCGGCGAAAATTATATTTTGATTATATACACTTCCACAAACATTGCTTTTCTTTGTAACATAAAAGTATGGCGTCACTAATCGTTCTGGCATTTAAGCTTCAGAAGTAGTGAAAGCCATAAAGACATGATTACAGGCCATTAACAACAACCGAAACATGAATTAATAATTAAAACTAATGATTATGAAAACGATTAAAAAAATAGCTTAACAAATCTCGAAGAGAGAGAGTTAGAGAAGAGGGAGATGAACAATCTCTCTGGAGATACTCCAGGGGAATGTTGCATTTGTTCAAATGGGACTTATAACTATTATGCGAATTTAGATGATGGACTGTACAGCCCTTCGCTTATGGGTTCTTATTCCAGATTACGAGGTTGATGTAGATTGACGGTTAGGAATATGGTACATGATTTTTATACCATATTCCTTCTTCATGTTTTTTCTGTTTGATTAAGTTATGAGAAGTGTGTGTTTTTTTCTTGTCATCATCTCTTTATTGTCTTGCAACACAAAGGGTAAAGGAGATACTGACGAACAATTATGTTTAATTAATTTATCAGAAGCTATATCAAAACCAACACATCAGCTATTATTGAGTGATGTAGCTGATGATATCAAGATTGTGCCGTTAGAATCGAATGAAGCGACAATCTTTAATCGTGTAAAGCATTTATTAAGCAATAATGATGGCATTTTTATTGTAGCCCAGAGACGGATAATGCGTTTTAATAAGGATGGGAAATATCTATGTGACATAGGGCAGTTTGGTCAAGGACCTGGTGAATTTTTATTTACTTGCAGTATTGGTTACAATGATGGGAAAAAAGAAATATATGTACCTTCTTTAATGGATGCTGTGCTTAAGGTGTATGATGTCAACGGCAATTATATCCATTCAATTAATCTTTTTAATAAAAACGAGAGTATTGGTACGAACAGTAACGCACGGGAAGACAGGGCTTACAGATTTATCGACAATCATCATTTCTTGAGACGTATGTTGCCCATTCCAGGAATAAAAGAATCTCCGTGGCAGTTATTAATCAAAGATTCTGATTTAAACAAGACTTTGGAACTGGTAAATCCAAATATAATAAAATACCAAACTCAGTATATGTATGAGGATTCGCTTGATATATCTAAAGCAGGAAGCAATTGGGAAGCAAATGCTCCTGTTATTAGCTATTATAAAGGAAAAAGATCCATCTTGTTTGATTCAAATGATACAATATATTCTTTAGATACAAAGAATAATTATATTACTGCTAAATATTTGCTTTTAACGAATAGCAATACAATCAGTGCTAAAGAGCTACATGTTGCAGATAAATCTGACAATTATCTTAATAACTACATACATCCTATTGATTTTATTGAAACGAATGATTATGTCTTTGTTGTTGTGGAGAATAAGACTTTCTCTTACCTCTGCCAGTTTGACAAAACAACGAGAAATATAAAAAGCATAAGAAATCAAGGAGAAATAAGACATTCTGATTTCATGAATGTAAATTATAGAAAGGTTAGTATCCCTGAATTTACCGATGACCTAACAGGCGGTTGCCCTTTCTTTCCAGACCATACCAATGACAATGAATGGATTGGCGTTATTCCAGCTGAGCGATTACTGTCAGAAATAGACATTAATGAGTTAGAAAAGAAAGAGGTGAAGTTGCCTCATAGAAAGCAACAGCTCATCAATGTATTGAAGAACCTCAAAGAAGATGATAACCCTGTATTGATGATTGTAAAACTAAAGTAAAAACAAATATAATGTCTTTATCAGTAAAAACTATAAGCGCATTTGCATTATTTTCATTAATGCTGTCGTGTCAGGAAAAGACAGCGAGTTTGGAACAGTTAATAGCTTCAGAGCAGTTAATAAATAAAATTAACGCATCCGCAAGTCACGGATTATATTTCAATTATATCCATTACCAATAATTATGCTTTTCTTTGCATAGAATTTATGTATAACCTTAAAAAAATAGCGTATGAAAAAGAAATATACTACTTTGACAAAAGAAGAGCTTGCTGACTTGAAAGGTGGCAAATGGTGTGTGGGATGAAGATACACAGTCCTGGATCTGGGAAGAAGAAATTAGTGGGCATGGTGGAGAAGGCATGTAGAAGTACATTGTTTTATTAACTTTAAAATTTAGATATTATGAAAAAGTTAAACAGCTTATTTCTTGTCATTGCCCTCCTATGTTCATGTAAGGAGAATAGGTTCACCTATAGTGATCCTATGGCTAATATGCCAATTATTGCGCAGCAAGTAATATCTCCACAAGGTGACACCATAGTTGTATGTAATACAAGTCTAATTAAAGACACTGTCGATTTCCCTATAAGTAATTTGTTATCTGAGTTTGAGCTTGTGAAGCTTGAAGATACTGATGAAGCGTTGATTGACGGTGTATATCGGTTTGCAGTTACACCTATGCACCTTTGCCTATTTTCATATAATGATGGTCTGAAACTTTTTGATAAGGAAGGCCATTTTATAACTAATATTTCCAACAGAGGGCAAGGCCCTTTTGAGTATTTTAATGCAGTTGATGATTTGTTTATTGATGAGGATGAACGAGTTATATATTTCTCAGGATCATTTCAACGAAACTTATTAGTCTTTGATTTGAAGGGTAACGCATTAAAACAAATCCCTTTTGCTCAGAATAAGCCAGTCAATCCTATTAGGTTTAAAATCGATAAGGAAAATGATAAACTATATATATATCAAGAAACTTTCAAAGACAAAGAAGCCTTGTGTTTTTGGACACAGGATTATATGGGCAATATGAAACAACAAATAAAAGCCGGTCATTTAGCTCCAAACTCAACTCATTATAATTTGGGAGACTTAATGAACACCAACACCTTAGATTATTCTGCAGGTTATTGGTGGGATGATGACAGAGTGGATTCGCTTTATCACTACGATGAAGGGGCAAATCGCATGAAGCCAGTTTTCACTGCTAACCTGACCAGCATCCCGACATTTCACTTGTATGTAGAGTTGCCCAATCACTACCTGATAAAGATGGGAAATTATGGTGGTGTCTTAACAAACTATAAATATATTTTGATAGACAAACAGACATTAAAGGGAAGCTATGTGCATTTCAAATTGGACATGTTGGGCAACATTGACCTCCAAGAATGGATTTACTTTGTACATGGCAATTATTTTAAAGAAATACATCCATACGAGTTGTTAGAAAAATGGCAGGGCAGCAATGACTTCTCTGAGCTCCCTGCTAATATGGCAAAGTTCATGAAGTATCTTCAAACCCATGACATTGAAGATATGAACAATGTGGTACTGATAGGCAAACTCAAACAAAACAAAGATGAAGAGTTTGTCTTACATGATATGAATTATTAAATATTACGAATCATGAAAAAGGTTGTTATTTTGATGGCTATTCTAAGCACCGTATACTCTTGCAGTCAGAAAGCGAGCATGCCTGTGGGTTTAGAGAGTAGCCCCGTGGTGGCACAACGAGTAGTATCTCCACAAGGTGATACTTTGGTTATTGCTAATATGGAGTTGATGACTGACACCATCGATTTCCCCATGAGTTTGCTGTTTTCAGAGTTTGAGCTGGTAAAGTTAGAAGATAAGGAGGAAGCTTTGGTAGGGAATGAAGCACTTACTTTCGTAAGTCCATCATACATTGGTGTATATTCTTTTTTTACGGGTTATAAGCTGTTTAATAAGCAAGGCGAATACCTCACTAACATATCAAAGAAAGGGCAAGGTCCAGATGAATATCCCATAGGAGTTGGTGAGAGTTTTATAGATGAAGACAGTAATTGTGTTTACTTAACTTACCCTGAGGCAACCAAAATCTTGGCATTTGATTTTCATGGGAGTCCAGCAAATCATATACAATTAGCATATGGGAACATCAAAAAAACCACCTCCTTTTTTGATAAAGACCGGCAGCATTTATACGTTTTGAATTTAGCATTCAATGAGGATGAACCCATTGTTTGGAAACAGGATTTACAAGGAAACTTGTTGCAACAATTGTCAGCGGGACATCTGGCGGCTATTCCCAATTTTTCCAATTCGTTAGATACACATCTGAATACTACAGCCATAGATTTTGCAATAGGGTATTATTATGCCGATAGGGTTGATACACTCTATCATTATGATGAGAATTCTAATCATCTTATACCTGTGTTTACTACTAATTTGGATTGTTTGTCCAATTTCCATCAATACATTGAACTCCCTGATTATTATTGCATATTTGTGAATGCCTACTTAGGAAGTGATGGTTGGCGAGGGTACGCCTTGATAGACAAACACACATTGAAGGGCAGCTATGTAAGGTTCAAGCTTGACATGCTGGGAGATATTGACATTCCTCGTGGCAACATGATTGATCATGGCTATTATAAGACTTGTATCCATCCGTATGTGCTTCAAGAGCAATGGATG
>JAFUVZ010000013.1 GCA_017471185.1 Bacteroidaceae bacterium | reverse complement strand
CCATCACCCGTTCGAGCGTCATCCACCAGGTATCGCGATATCTCCTATGGGGGTATAACAGATACTGCGATACCTCGTAGGAGCCATCGGAATGACCGATAGGAGCTATCTCCCTAACTTATAGGGATAGTCAACACCACCTATGGCAGCTATTTCCTCGAGCTCAAGTTAAACACATCATTTTTCTAATTGGCGAGGTTTTTGCTGCTTTATTTCTCTAAAAGCGTTAACTAACGTGAGTTCGGCGAATTCCTGACTTGGCTTAAAAAGTTGCGAAGTTCTTAGACCGTCAGAAGACAAAGCGCATGATAAACGCTTTCCCAAAATCTATGTATGCAACCCACCCTACACCTCGAACTCTCTTTCAAGAATCAAGGTTTAGGCAATCTGCAATGCATATATAGAGGTTTTTATTGAAACTCTGTTATAATTAGCAAAAAAAAGTTTTCAACTGGGTAAACTCACTGATACAGGTGATACCCTCTACCCTATCCGATTCTGTGGCACAGCACTTGATGACTTGGCAACCTAAACTCAAGGCAGGGGCGATATCGTTCTTATAGGAATCACCGATTACAACCACCTCTTCAGGTTTCAAACCATTGGCTTGGAAAGCATGGGTCCAGATAGCAGGATCAGGCTTACGAATACCGACAACGGTAGAATCAGTAATGCTTTTGAAGAAGGGAGACAAACCTGCCTGATGTACCAAGGTGGACAAATTGCCGTAATAATTTGAGACAATATGTAAGGGAAAGTTCCTGCTAAGAAGTTCTAACACCGGCTTATTTGCCTCAACAGAACGTCTGGAGAAATCAGTGACCAGCCGGGCAGCATCCTCTGCCAGTTGTTGACGGTTATAGGCTTCTGCTGGAAGAACACCATGACCGAACAGATAATCGAATTGAAGAAAGGTTTTGGTTCGCTGTGTCTCCAGCAAACCATCGGTAGGCTTCACCAGTTGCAGGCGTTCCAGTTCACGCTCTGTATAGACATAAGCATCCCTGAAATTCTCCTCCTCCAGAGGCAGATGCAGCTGCTCTTGATACACCTTTAGATAGACTTTCATCCAGTGCAGGAAAGGCGAGTCGATTGTTCCGCCAAAATCAAAGGCCAGCGCCTTAACCTTGCTTCTCTCTATCATCGGAATCTTTCTTATTACCGATCTTCATGATGGCAAGACCTATCACAATCCACACCATCTCACGAATACGGGTTATCAACGCAGCGAAAACACCATAAGCGCCAGCCATTGACAGGCCATCAACCGCAAGGGCGAATCCGCCTTCACGACCACCCAACTGCATAGGCATGAAAAACAACAGATTGGCCATCAGCGTAGAGAACGCATAAATCAAGATACTGTTTACGAAACTGACATCAGTAGTGAGCACATTCAGGATAAGCCAGATTTCCACACAACTGATCATGCGGGCTGAATATTCAGACAGCAACGCCCCATAGAACGTACTTTTCTTCTGCTTATGCAACAATGATATCTGACTATCAATATTCTCCAGTTTGGAGGCATATTTCTCAGTGAAATGCTTCACCTTGTTGCGAACCAGCGGAATATGAGAGCCTATATGCATAAGCGCCACCGCCATGCCATGCTTATATCCTTTGACAAACAGAGCAGCCATCGCTAAGCAGAATACCAGAATGCACCCCATCAGGATGCCCATCTCTACCGTTACGGGATAAAAGACCACATAGATGAGAACTGCACTGATCCAGAAAAGGAAGTGACTGGATATGTGCATCATCACATACAGGATAACGGATGATGTGGCACGCTCAACTCCCACGTAGGGAGTAAGTTCCATGATACGGTAAGGCTCACCACCCATCAGACCTACAGGAGTGACATAGTTCAAAGCGAAGCCTGATACGGTGTATTTATACATCTTGGCAAAGCTGAGTCCGTTCATCGGACCACCACTACGTACAATCACATACCACGACAAGGTATTGACCGCATAAATGAAAAACCACAACACCAGTACCAGTGGCAGATAATAGCCTGCCCTGCTGAGGTTCTGCAACAAATCCTCGTAAGAGATATCCATCGTCAGCACCATAACGATGACAGCCACGATGCCGAACCACAGGAATATGTTTCTATACTTACTTTTCATAGTATATCCATCATTTCACGGCTCATTTTCTCATGAGCCCAAACCATATATATTAGCAATACATTCAGTACAGTCAACTCAAACACAAAATAAATCCAAGGCATATTGACGAACAATGACACGAAAAGCACAATCACACGTGTATTGAATGACAGTATGTTGGTATATTTCATCAACGGCAGACTCTTCTGTCTGAAAAGATTCCTCACCTCAACTGGAGCCACCCCATCAGCATACTTTTCCTTCAAAGCCGTGAAGAAACGCTGGAAGCATGGCGTGAAATGCTCCTGCCCGGCAGTATAGTTCTTGTAGAAGAACTGAAACAGTTTCTTGATAAAATCATCTTTCCACGAAAGACGTTCATAAATCACGCGCTGCTGCCGGGAGTTATCCAGTTCACTGCCCTGCCTGCCTTTCAGGAAAAACAAGTGGATATTCCGGTAATAGTCAGCCATAGCAGCCTGTTTGCTATGAAAATACCCAGCCCAAAAAGCCACAAGGAAAATGGTCCAGTTCCACTCTGGCATCAGCCTGAGGCAGATAGCCACATAAATGGAGACAAACCAGCAGTCACCCGAAACCCCGTCGAGGATGCGTCCCAACTCCGACTTCTGACCGGTAAGGCGTGCCAACTGCCCGTCGGCACTGTCGTAACTGTTGGCCCATACCAACAGCGACATGCCTATTATATTCAGAGACAAAGACTGGAAGTAAAACATCACGCCAGCCGCCACCCCCAGGAAAATGGAAACAATGGTAACGGCATTGGGCGTGACACCCAACTTCTGGAAGAATAATGCCCACCTGAATCCTATCGGGCGATAGAACACCAGGTCAATCCATTCTTCCGTATCAGCGGATTTCAAGGATTCAGCATACTGTTTCTTCTGTTCTTCAGTCATATCTCGTTATCCACAATTTTATTCACAATCAGATGCGAAATGGCATCAGCCGCTTTCTCCCTACACGGTGCGAAGCTGGGCCAGTCATTAAAATCAATCACCCGCATCGTACCATCCTCAGCCACTATTACATCTCCTCCGTAAACATCCACACACAACGCCTTGGCAGCCCTTTCGCAAACGTTCTTCAACTCATTTACGGAGAAGGCAAAGCCTTTCGGAGCTCCATTGACAGCCTCAAGGCCAAACTTGCTGTGACTGACTTCCATCGGATAAAACCAATAGAAGAAAGGAGTTCCCAGAACACCATAAAACTTGATCAAGTCGCCAGCAAGGTGTTCATTGACAACCACCCGCTTGATGCCTCTGTCATGAAAGTCCTCCAAAACCTCATTTATCTCAGCATCATTATTCACGAAACAGACATCTTCTTTCTGCACAGCCTGGGAGTCTGCTCGTTTTATCCAACAAGGTCCAAAGCCCAGCTGTTCCAGTTCGTCAGACAGGGAAGGAAGCAGGTCGCTCACCAAGCTCTTTGGATGAGGAATACCTTTTTCAAGCAACAGCACAGTCATCCGTTCACGCGTACAATTCTCTATCCCAAAGCCTGAGTTGACAGCCAGCACCCCACAGCGTTCCATTTCCTGCAACTTGCGCATAGCCTGTGGATTCCGCACCATGTTGAAAACATACTTCTCTGATACGTCTCCAGAGAGAAGCGCCTGTTCGTCATATACCTTCACCTCATGTCCCATTGCCTCCAAGAAGCGAGCCACGCTATCAAAGATGGCCGCATCATTCTCCACATGGTTAGGAGAATAGACCGTTTCTCTCTTGACTCCAGCTATCTTGTAGATACTCTTCATAGTCCTTTCATAAATCTTTCCGCCTTGCTGATATCCTCAGCGTGGTCAATATCTATGATTTTGCCAAAAGGCCAGGCCTTGACCCGTAAGCCCGACTCCACCAGATACCTTTGGAATCCTCGCATACGGCTCACTCCTTCCTGCATCGCTTTCGGCAACAAAGCCAATGCCTTTTGGTTCATACAGTAAACGCCTCCGGAGATATACCTATAACCATCGTAAGCCTTGTCAACATAGCCTGTAACCTTCAAGGTATCTGGCTCAGTCATTACATAGAGTGGTTTCTCATCATCGATGTAATCGGTCACCCCCATCAAGGCATCATCTTCATCATCTTGAACAAAAAAACGGATATACTCCTTAAACTCAGCCTCACTAAAAACAGGATCGACAGTGGTCAGACAGAATTTTCCCCCACCTTCCCGAAGATACGGCATGAGTTCACAGAAACTGTGAAACGAGTCTGGCGTACTCTTCACTACCAAATGCAAAGGAACAGAGAGCCTGTAACTTTCCAAATATGCCCGCACCGCCGGCATTTCCTCATTGATGATAATGCAGATACTCTCTGCATTATTCTCTTGAAAAACGCGCAAGAGCCTGCCAATCAGCTCCTCTCCGTTTACCTTGACAAGCGGTTTGGGTACCTTGATTCCTTCAGCCAAAAGCCTGGATCCCTGCCCTGCAGCTATCAACCCATATTTAATTCCCGTATTGCTCAATTTAAAATATCCTTCGCTTTGCAGTAACTCTGCAGCATTAAATCGTGCAAATTTACCTTTTTTTGTTGAAAAACACTATCTTTGCAAGGATAAAATCAATAATAAGGAAAATATGAAGTATAATTTTGACGAAATAACTGTTCGAAAAGGAACTGACTGTGTCAAATATGACGGAGTTCTGGAAACATGGGGACGTGACGACCTACTGCCTATGTGGGTGGCGGATATGGATTTCCGTACGCCACCGTTCATCATCAACGCCATTCGCCAGCGACTGGATCATGAGGTATTGGGTTATACCCTACCCTGCCAAAGCTGGTATGACAGCATCATCAATTGGGTGGGCAAGCGACATGGGATTCAAGTTAAGCAAGAAGAGATAGGTTTTGTTCCAGGCATCGTAAGAGCCATCGCTTTTGCTGTAAACTGCTTTACGGAGGTTGGGGACAAAGTGATGGTACAGCCTCCCGTATATCATCCTTTCTTCCTGGTTTCAGAACGTAACAAGAGAGAGGTGGTCTATAGCCCTTTGGAGATACGCGACGGACAGGTTCACATCAATTTCGACCGTTTCAGACAAGACATCAAGGGATGCAAACTGTTCATCCTCTGCAATCCTCACAATCCAGGAGGTAGGGTGTGGAATTTAGAAGAGCTTCAGACCATAGCCGACATTTGCCATGAAAACGGAACGATGGTAATCAGTGATGAGATACACGCCGACCTCACCCTGCCAGGTTATCGTCATCATTCTTTCTCCACCGTATCAGAAACAGCCCGTATGAACAGCATTACTTTCATGGCTCCGAGCAAGGCTTTCAATATGCCAGGTATCAGCAGCTCATACAGTTTGATATTCAACGAGGTTATCCGCGAGAAGTTCAACGAGTTCATGGAAGCCAGTGAACTGGCGATGGGCAATATGTTCGCCTATCTGGCTTGTGCAGCCGCTTATTCAAACGGCACAGAATGGCTCGACCAAATGCTGTCTTATGTTCAGGGCAACATAGATTTCACTGAACGTTTCCTACAAGAGCGCATCCCTGCCATCAGTATGCTGAAGCCACAGGCATCCTACCTGATATTCCTTGACTGCCGTAAGCTGGGCCTCAGCCAGGAAGCATTGGTCAACCTGTTTGTTGACAAGGCTCACTTAGCGCTCAACGACGGTACCATGTTTGGTCCAGAAGGGAAAGGGTTCATGCGTCTCAATGTCGGTTGCCCGAGAAGCATCCTGAAACAGGCGTTGGAACAATTGGCAAGGGCTATCGGTTGATTATTCAAAATAAATGTAGTACATTTGCAACATATTATTAAAAACGAAAGAATATGTACACCATCCAGACCAATCAAAGCGGCACACGCTCCATGCAGATAAGTGACGTGCATCTTGCCACGATTCGTAAATACGGTTTGTTCAACAACCTGACTGACAGCAATGGTTTCGTTGACGAGAGCGTGTTGGAGAAACTGAAGTTAAGCGTACGTTCACTCATTGCCGCTGAAAACGGAGACATAAAAGACTTGCTGAACCTGTGTATCGATGTGATTTATCATGACAACATGAAAGCTTTTGGCTTGCAGAAGCTCATGACGCTCTACACAGAGTGGAATGCTGAACATAGCGAACCAAGTGAACATAACGAATGAACAACCTTACTGACTGGCTGCCTACCACCAAGAAAGAGGTGGAACTGAGAGGATGGGATGAACTGGACGTCATCTTGTTCAGTGGAGATGCATATGTTGACCATCCTTCTTTCGGAGCAGCTGTCATCGGACGCATCCTCGAAGCGGAAGGGCTGAAGGTGGCCATCGTGCCACAACCCAACTGGCGGGATGACCTCCGCGACTTCAAGAAACTGGGCAAGCCACGCCTGTTCTTTGGTATCAGTCCGGGATGTATGGACAGCATGGTGAACAAATATACCGCCAACAAACGTATTCGTCATGAAGACGCTTACACGCCTGACGGCAGGACAGACATGCGTCCAGACTATCCCACGATCGTATATACACGTATCCTGAAGGAAATCTATCCGGACGTGCCTGTCTTCTTAGGCGGCATCGAGGCAAGTATGCGCAGGCTCACGCATTACGACTATTGGGAAGACAGGGTAAGGCCCAGTATTCTGGCAGATAGTGGAGCCGACCTGCTGATGTATGGCATGGGGGAAAAAACGGTAGTGGAATTAGCCCGTAAACTGGAACGTGGGGAGCCCTTGACTGACACGCCCCAGATTGCCTATCTGTCACGAGACATTCATCCCTCAGACCAAGATATAGTTCTGTATTCACACGAAGAATGTCTGAAAGACAAGAAGAAGGAAGCCGCTAACTTCAAGCATATTGAGGAAGAGAGCAACAAATGGTCTGCTCAACGCATCCTGCAAAAGGTGGGGAAGCAGACGGTGGTGGTGAATCCCCCCTACCCTCCGTTGACAGAGGCTGAGTTAGACCATTCGTTTGACTTGCCTTATACACGTCTGCCTCATCCCAAATATAAGGGGAAACGCATTCCTGCCTATGACATGATCAAGTTCAGCGTGAACCTGCACAGAGGCTGTTTCGGAGGTTGTGCATTCTGCACCATTTCAGCCCATCAAGGTAAGTTCATCGTAAGCCGCAGCAAGGAGAGTATCATGCGAGAAGTGAAGCAGATAGTGAAGATGCCTGATTTCAAGGGGTATCTGAGTGATTTAGGAGGGCCATCCGCCAATATGTACCGTATGCACGGCAGGAACCAAGAGCTCTGCAAGAAATGCAAACGCCCATCATGCGCACATCCTTCCGTATGTCCTAACCTCAACAACGACCATCGTCCCCTACTTGACATTTATCATGCTGTGGATGCCTTGCCAGAGATTAAGAAAAGCTTCATTGGCAGCGGTGTACGCTATGACCTATTGCTTCATAGGAATAAAGACGAAGAGGTAAACAAAGCGAACAGGCAATACACCAAAGAATTGATTTCCAAACATGTTAGCGGCAGATTGAAGGTAGCTCCAGAGCATACCAGTGATGAGGTTCTGTATCTGATGCGCAAACCTTCATTCAAGCAGTTTGAGGAGTTTAAGAAGATATTCGACCAGATCAACCGTCAGGAGAACCTGCGTGAGCAAATCATTCCATATTTCATCAGTAGCCATCCAGGTTGCAAAGAAGAGGATATGGCTGAACTGGCGGTGATTACCAAGCGCCTGGACTTCCACCTGGAACAAGTACAGGATTTTACACCTACCCCGATGACCGTGTCAACGGAAACATGGTACACAGGTTATCACCCATACACCCTTGAACCTGTATTCAGTGCCCGTACCCAACGTGAGAAGCTGGCTCAACGACTGTTCTTCTTCTGGTACCAACCAGAACAGCGTCGGGAAATCATCAACGAACTTCGTCGCATCCATCGTCCAGACCTTATTGACAAGCTTTACGGAAAACGTTGATAATTGACAATTGACAATTGACAATTGACAATTGATAATGGTTCATTATCCATTCTCCATTCTCCATTTTCCATTATCCATTATCCATTGAATAAATCTCCTTGAGCACCAGGAGGGCATGCTCCACACTCTCCACATCCTTCACCAGCATTGAACGCTTGTGGTCATTTTTTTCCTTCAGTTCGCAACGACGGGTATATTTCATCATATACTTGATAAGTTTTTCAAACACAGTTCCCTTATAATAAGGGCTATCAGGATTAGACACTAAGAAGAGCGTCATTCTGCCTCCTTTCAGGAACACCTTCTCTACACCCAGCCTGGCAGCTAACTTACGCAAAGGCACAATACGAAGCAACTCCTGCGTTTCCTGAGGAATCGGTCCGAACCTATCAAGCAGCTTCATCTTGAAGTCTTCCACATCTTTTTCCGTGGAAAGGTTATCCAATTCACGATAAAGCAACATACGTTCACTGCTTCCTGTCACATAGTTGGCAGGAAGCAACAGTTCCAAATCACTTTCTATCTGGCAATCATCCACATAATGCTCACCCTTATCCTGCAAGCCCTGTTCGTTTTCCTCAGCATACAGCTCGCTAAACTCCTCAATCTTCAGCTCATGAACAGCTTCACCCAGAATCTTCTGATAGGTTTCATAACCCACATCGGCAATGAATCCACTCTGCTCCGCACCCAGCATATTCCCTGCACCTCGGATGTCCAAATCCTGCATGGCTATATGGATGCCACTGCCCAGACCTGAGAAATTCTCAATAGCTTGCAATCTCCTGCGAGCCTCCTGAGTCAAGGATGACAATGGAGGAGCCAGCAGATAGCAGAACGCCTTCTTATTACTTCTCCCCACTCGCCCTCTCATCTGATGGAGGTCGGACAAGCCGAAGTTATGCGCCTCATTGACAATAATGGTGTTGGCGTTAGGAATATCGATACCATTCTCAACAATGGTGGTTGAGAGCAATACATCGTAATCATAGTTCACGAATCCCATGATGATTTCTTCCAAGGCTGCCGGTTCCATCTGTCCATGTCCAATTGCCACTCGGCAATCAGGCACATGCTTCTGAATCAACTCTTTCAAAGATGCCAAGTTGGAGATGCGGTTGTTCACGAAGAACACCTGTCCGTTACGGCTCATCTCAAAGTTAATGGCATCGGCTATTACCTCTTCATTGAACGTATGTACCTCAGTCTGGATAGGATAACGGTTGGGAGGAGGTGTCTGAATGACAGACAGGTCTCGTGCTCCCATCAACGAGAACTGCAAGGTACGAGGGATAGGCGTTGCCGACATGGTGAGCGTATCCACATTCACCTTCAACTGACGTAGTTTCTCTTTGGTACTCACACCAAACTTCTGTTCTTCATCAATGATGAGCAAGCCCAGGTCTTTGAACTTCACCTCCTTGCCCAATATCTTCTGCGTACCTACCAAGATGTTGACCTTATTCTCAGCCAGGTCCTTGATAATCTGCTTCGTATCTTTCGCACTCCTGGCCCGGCTCAGGTAATCTACCCGGCAAGGCATATTCTTCAGTCGGTCCCTGAATGTCTGGTAATGCTGATAAGCCAATACAGTAGTAGGCACCAACACAGCTACCTGCTTGTTATCGCAAGCAGCCTTAAAAGCAGCTCTGACAGCCACTTCCGTCTTGCCAAAGCCCACATCGCCACACACCAGGCGGTCCATCGGACGTTCACTCTCCATATCCGCCTTCACATCTGCGGTAGCTTTGCTCTGGTCTGGTGTATCCTCATACAGGAATGACGCTTCCAGCTCCTTCTGCATATAGCTGTCCGGACTATACTGAAACCCTTTCTCCTCTCTTCGAGCTGAATACAGTTTGATGAGGTCACGAGCTATGTCCTTGATTTTGGTCTTCGTCTTTTCCTTGATGCGCTCCCAAGCACCCGTTCCCAGTTTGTTCAAGCGAGGAGGCTCACTGTCCTTGCCTTTATATTTTGATATCTTATGCAATGAATGAATAGAGACGAATACCACATCCTCATTCTGATACACCAGCTTCATCACCTCCTGGGTAGTATTCCCGTTAGGGATACGCACCAGTCCTGCGAATCGTCCCACACCATGGTCAGTATGCACCACATAATCGCCAGGCTGGAACTCGTTAAGTTCTTTCAGACTTTGGGTTATCTTGCCACTTCTGGCCTTATCGCTCTTGAGGTTATATTTATGGAAACGGTCGAATATCTGATGGTCTGTAAACACACACATCCTGAGCGTATGGTCAATGAAACCCTCATGGATGGTTTTTTCCACTGCCGTAAAGGTTATGTCGTCACCTCTATCCTCGAAGATAGCCTGGATACGTTCCGTCTGCTTCCGGCTGTCACTACAGATATACAACTGATAGCCATCTGCCAGGTATTGCTTCAGCTGCTCACTCAGCAAATCGAAGTTCTTATGGAAGATAGGTTGGACGGTAGTGTTGAACTGCAAGGATGCATCAGGCGTGCCAGTCGGTTTGGCACCCATTTCCATACGTCTGAATGCCAACACCTTTCTGGTAAACTCATCACCGTCTATTAGTTTGCCATCCAGTTTCAGCATCCCTTGTTCCTCTGCCTGCCGGGTAGCCTCCGCCTGTTCAGTAAGAGTTTCGTCATGCACCTGTTGGATGCGTTCGCGCAACCAAAACAGGTCGCGCATCACCATCACAGTCTCTGGTTGCAGGAAATCCATGAAAGACACCATGCCTCCGTCACCTTCACGGGTCAAGCCCGCACTGAGGTCAGGAACAATCACGATACTTTCTTTCTTCTCTTTAGATAGCTGTGTCTCAACCTCGAATATACGTATGCTGTCCACCTCATCGCCAAAGAAATCAATACGATAGGGATATTCCGATGAGAAAGAAAACACATCGATTAAGCTACCTCGCTGGGCAAACTGCCCAGGCTCATATACATAATCCACATACTGGAATCCATATTCCCTCAACAAGTCGGTGACAAACTTCATGTCCTGCTGATCACCCACCTTGATCTTCAGAGTCTTCTCATCCAGTTCCTGCCTGGCAATCACCTTCTCCGCAATCGCGTCTGGATAAGTCACCACAAACAGGTCGGCAGCGTTCTTCTCCAGGCAGCTCAGCACTTCCGTACGCAATATCTCGTTAGCTGCATCCTTTTGACCATATTTAATGGCACGACGGAAAGAAGAAGGGAAGAACAGCACTTGCTCATCTCCCAATATCTGTGTCAGATCATGATAAAAATAGCCAGCCTCCTCCAGATCAGCCAAAATGAAAACGAAAGGACATTGTGTCCTGCCTATGAGGGCAGAGGCAAAAACAGACGGAGCAGAAGCCATCAGACCCCCACAATAAATATGCCTAACTTTATTGTCTCCAATCAGTTGGCTCAACACAGCCACCTGAGGGTGCTTCGCCAGCAACCCTTGCAACTCACTTATCGTCATGCTCATTTCAAAAATACACTGCGAAGATATGGAAAAAAACGGAGAATGCCAAGCGTAAGTCCAATATTCAGCTAAGATTCAAGACAAGAGGCGCGCCACAGTAACGGCAATATTCTTCTCTGCTTCTTCTTTGCGCAAGGCTACCTCCAAAGGGATTCCTGGAGGATTGATGCACCAAACCTGAGAGAAGCCTGCTGAAAGCAATGCGTCTCGGTCTGCCACCTTACCGGCTACCAAGACGGTAGGAACACCTTGACTTTTGGCCCGTTGCATGATTCCACTTGGCAATTTACCCATCAGTGTCTGCCTGTCTGCAGAACCTTCGCCTGTGATGACCATGCAGGCATTCTGCAACAGTTGGTCGAATCCAATGGTATCCAAAAGGAGGTCGATTCCCTGCCTACGCTCGGCATGCAGAAACTGCATGAATGCATATCCCAATCCGCCAGCCGCTCCTGCTCCAGGCACCTCAGCACAATCATACCCCAAAGCGATTGCCGATTCTCTGGCAAACTCTCTGGCACGTTGGTCCAACACCTCTACCATCTCAAGGGTAGCACCTTTTTGTGGGGCAAATACATGAGCCGCTCCCAAAGGTCCGCAAAGCGGATTATTCACATCGGTAGCGATACAGAAATGCATATCTTTCAACACATCATTTATTTTCAACACATTACCATTGCAGAAGGCATCAGCCAAAGCTTGCAGCATTCCTCTTCCTGCGTCACTCGTTGCACTGCCTCCCAAGCCAATGATGAATTCACGGCATCCTTTCCGAATAGCATCGGCAATCAGTTCACCCGTGCCGTATGTAGTAGCCATCAAGGGATTCCTTTCTTCCGGTTTCAACAATGTCAAGCCACTGGCCTGGGCTATCTCTATCACCGCCAGTCGGTCCTTTTGCAGATAATTGGCTTTGACGCGACGCATCAGTGGATCAGACACTTCCGTTTCTATCAGTTGTCCACCTATCGCAGCGTAAAACGCTTCCGTCCAACCTTCACCCCCATCGCTTACAGGTATCTGCAAGATTTCAATATCCGCACACTTATCTGCCAGTCCTCTGCGAGCAGCTTCATTGGCTTCAGTTGAGCTCAGGCATCCTTTGAAAGAATCGATGGCAACTACAATCTTCTTTTTCATCATTTCCAAATATAAGAGACCACAGCCCTGCCAGGCAGGCTAGACATGTCCAATCCTGCCAGTATGGTTATATGGACACAAAAATAATAAACTAATTCGAATCTATCATTTTATTGCGAAAAGATTTTGTAAATTTGCAACATTATGCTTGAAATACGATAAAAACATTCACGATATGAACAATGTAAAGATGAATATCTTCGACTTGCTCAAGAACCTGTGGCCGTTTGTGAAACCTTACAGGCTCTTGATTTTCGCCACGGTAACGCTTACGTTCATCGGGTCTCTCATGGCACAGGTCAATGCGGTGGTGCTCGACCGAACGGTGGATGCCATCAATGCCTTGATACAGGAAGTCAGTTTTGAATGGAGCAAGGCAGCAGAGATTCTGGTGATTATCAGTGCCGTACTGTTAGGCAAAGAGGTTGTCTCTGCAGTCATTACGTTCTTTCAGCGTTATTTCGGACAGAAGTTGCGCATCTACGTAAGCCGTGACCTCTCGCTACAGGTCATCGACAAGATGCTTACCTTCCGTATGGCATTCTTCTCAGCTGAAGACAACGACACGGGCAAGCTGCAATCACGTATCGACCGGGGCGTGATGAGCTTGAGCAATACGGTGAACAATTTCTTCATCGACATCCTGCCATTGTTCACCAGTGCCGTACTGGCCTTGGGTCTGATGTTCGCTGCAAATTTCTACGTGGGCTTGGTAGCCCTTTGCATCGTACCGGTGTATTTCTACATCACTTATCGTCAGGCAAAACGTATGAAAGGTGGCAGACGTAGTATCTTCAGCAGTCACCAAGCTGTAAGCCAAGGCATTCTGAACATCATCGAGAGTATCAGCGTCATCAAGTCGTTCAACAGAGAACAGATTGAGGCCGACAAGCAGGCAGCTGTGCAACAGGCTATGACTGACCAACAGATGAGTACACGACGTTGGAGTTACCTATACGACGGTTTGAAGAGTTTCTTCGAACAGATAGGTACCGTTCTGATTATCATACTCACAGCGTATCTCGTTCTGACAGATTACCCCGGAATGACCATCGGTAAAATCATGTACCATGTGATGCTCTTCAGTAATGTGAGCGCCCCCATCCGTCAGCTCCATCGTATTTATGATGATATGAATGACGCCCTGATTTATGCAGAGGGATTCTTCGGCATCCTGCATGCGGAGAATGAGGTGGAGGATTCAGGCAAGTATCATCCTGATGTAGTGAAGGGTGATTTCGTGATGGAGAACGTGGATTTCACCTATGGCAATGGCACCAAAGCGTTACATGACGTGAGCCTGCACATAGAGCCTGGCAAGATAACGGCCTTAGTGGGTTTGAGTGGAGCTGGCAAAACCACTATCGTGAACTTGCTTGACAAGTTCTATCACCCCGACTGTGGAAGCATCAAATTAGATGGTGTGGAACTGAAGGACTGGGATACACATTGGCTTCGTGACCACGTGGGACTGGTGTTGCAGAAGAACCACATCTTCAACGGTACCATTGAGGAGAACATTAAATATGGTAATCCTCATGCTACACACGAGGAGGTGATCAAAGCAGCCAAGCAGGCGTATATCTACGACCAGATTATTCAGTTGCCCAACCAATTTGAGTCGCAGGCCCTCCAGTTGAGCGGTGGTCAGCAACAACGCATCGCCATCGCCCGTATGTTCATCAAGAATCCTCCGATTATATTCTTAGACGAGCCTACCGCCAGCCTCGATGCCGTGGCTACCGAGCAAATCAAGGCCAGCATCGACGCCATCAAGGCAGGTCGCACCGTTATCATCATCTCCCACAACATCGGGCAGATTATTGATGCCGACTACATTTATGTTCTGCAGAAAGGCCGTATGGAGCAAAGCGGACTACCCGACGAGGTGTATCAGCAAGGCGGATTGTACAAGGAAATCGTGGATGCCAGTGCCCGTAGCATGAATGTTGACAAGATAGCCAGCATCATGTCATAGGTTTCGTTTTTAGGCATTATTTTTCGTTTTGAGTTAATTAAATTTGATATTCTTAATCAAAAAGGCTAAATTTACACCGCAAAAATTTAAATCTGTATAAATATATATAATTATGGTACGTAAAATCAGACTAACGCTTGCCATCATCTTCTATGTGTGCATCACACTGATGTTCCTTGACTTCACGGGGGTCACTCACGCATGGTTCTCATGGATGGCTAAACTCCAGTTCCTGCCGGCCGTACTGGCACTCAACGTGGGAGTGATTGTTCTTTTAATCGCGCTTACCCTCATCTTCGGAAGAATCTACTGCTCCGTGATCTGCCCGATGGGTGTCTTCCAGGACATCATCGCCTGGTTCGGCAAGAAGGCTCGCCCCAAGAAGGAGCGCAAGATTCCTTACACCTATTCCAAGGCTAAGAGCGCGCTTCGCTATTCCGTTTTAGGCGTATTCGTTGTAGCCATCATCGCTGGCATAGGCTCATTCGTGGCCCTGCTGGCTCCGTACAGCTCT
>JAFUVZ010000047.1 GCA_017471185.1 Bacteroidaceae bacterium | reverse complement strand
CGCGGGTGCAAGCGTAGTGTCTCCCAAGGAGTCGTTTCCCGAATATTTCCTGCTTCGCGTGAACCAGTTCAACGAGGTTGCCCGGACCCCGATAGAGGAGTGGATGGCTTATCTGAAGAAAGGCTTCATCCGTCCCGACACAGACACTCCCGGATTGCAGGAGGCCCGCAAGAAACTGAACTTCATGAAGATGACTAAGGCTGAGCGCAGTGCCTATGTGGATTACATGATACACCTCCGTGCTGACCGTGACGTGATGGAGACTGCTCGTGAAGACGGCTGGCATGAGGGCTGGAATAAAGGCATGGAGGCTGGCATGGAGGCTGGCAAAACTGAAGGCATGAAGGCTGGTGAAGAAAAAGGCAAGATAGAGGTGGCTAAGAACATGAAGGACTTGGGGCTGCCTCTCAATGTCATATCTCAGGCAACAGGCTTGGCAGAAGAACAGATAGATAGTTTATAGCCAGATAACACAATATTTTAAAGACTTCTTCCTATTTAAGTTTTTTTTCATTATCTTTATGCAATAATTCGTAGGTCTTGGCATTATCAAGACAGAAACGGTAAAAACATAAAAGGCTATGAAAAGGTTTTTTTGTATAAGCTTAGTTATAACAATCATTAGCACTATGATTCATTTTCCATTGTTCGCACAATCGTATGACAGCCTGTGGAAACAGGTGAAAGATGCCGAAGAGAAAAGCCTGCCACAGACTATGATGGAAACAGCAGACAAGATCTTTCTGAAGGCGCAGAAAGAGAAGAACGCTCCCCAGATGTTCAAGGCTTATCTCTTCAAGGCAAGAAGTCAGGAAGAGGTGACACCCGACAGCATCTATCCGAACTTTAAGTTCGTGGAGAAATGGGTGAAGGAAGAAAAGAACAGCGTGAACCGGGCTGTACTGCACTCTATCTTGTCTGGTATGTATTTAGACTATTTAGACAGACATTCTTATCAGTTGCGTAACCGTACGGAACTGGCGGAGGGAGAGGTGCCTGATGATATGCGGGAATGGACCCGCGGCATCTTTGAACGCAAGGCCCAGGAACATGCCAACGCTGCCATCGAAGATGTTCCGGCATTGCTCAAGACATCGGCTGAGCAATACAGGCCTTTTGCCATCCTGGAGAAAGGGAGTGAGTATTTCGCCCACGATATGTACCACCTCATGGCTACGCGTACCATTGACAATCTGGGCGAGCTTAGCAACCAGCGGGAGCGCATGGAAGAGATATACCAGCAGATGATGCGGACATACCAAGGCATGAGGGGAAAGGAGGAAGCCGCACTGCTTGTTACCCTTGACTATTGGAAATGGAAAGGCAATGCCGGCAAAGACTTGTATGACAGCCTTATCAGCAAATATGACAGGTTCCCGGTAGTGATGGAGGCATATCTGCTCAAGGCCGGCATGCTGAAGGATGCAGACCGCCCGGCTGAAGCTCTGAAGCTAATAGACCAGGCTGTGGGTAAGTATCCTAAATATTTCAGGGTGAACGCATTCTATGACCTGAAAGATGATATTTTAAGTTCATATCTTTCTGTGAACGCAAACAAGATGCTCTATCCAGGTGAAAAAACAGACTTGACAATAGACTTTGCCAATCAGCAGAGCGTGGATGTGAAACTGTATGCCACTAACCTGCAGGAGCTTCCCTTTGATGAGGTAATCAAGCAGGAGACTTTGGCAAAGTTAGGACTTTCCGGCTTGAAAGAGTGGCATTTTGACCTGGATTGTGGTGAGGGAGAGAACAACAAGTACCTGCGCCACACCAATCATTTCGACATAGAGACTCCAGAGAAACCGGGCGTGTATCTGCTGAGCGTGACACCTGGCGGATGGTCTAAACAGGTGTGCTACAGGTATCTGACGGTGAGTCGCCTCAAAGTGCTGACGCTGAGCTTAGGCGACGGTAACACGGAAGTGGTGACCTTAGACCGCAAGACGGGCCAGCCTATCGGTGGCGTGGAGGTGACTTTCTTCAGGGGGAATGGCAGCAATTACCTGCTGCTTGACAAGATTACCACTGGAGAAGACGGCAGAAAGGTATTCAAGAGCTCTGCCGAAAGCTATGTCTCCTACGTGGCGAAGAAAGGTGATGACACTGCCATGCTGAGACAGAGCGTATATCTGCGTAACAAGGAGGAGAATCATGATACGGATACTGAATATCAACTCACGCTGCTGACAGACCGTGCCATCTATCGGCCCGGACAGACGGTTTATGTGAAGGGTATCGCTTATCAACAGAAAGACGAGGATGCCAAAGTGATAGAGAACAGAGGCTATCGCCTGACCTTACATGATGTGAATGGTAAGGAACTGTCTGCCGTCAACGTGCGCACCAACGACTTTGGCTCGTTCAACACCTCATTCGTCTTGCCTACGGCTACCCTGAACGGCATGTTCACCATCAGGGCTCAAGGCCGGGAAAACGGCTCCACCCGCATCAGGGTAGAGGAATACAAGCGTCCTACCTTCGAGATAACGTTTGAGCCTATCAAGGAGGCTTACCGCATAGGTGACACGGTGCAGCTGAAAGGTCATGTGGAGACCTTCAGCGGCGCTACCGTACAGAACGTGCCGCTGAACTATCGCATCACCGGCAACTACTGGCGTATATGGTCGTCATCTGAAGACCCGCAGGCTGCCGACAGCGTGATGATTGACGGCAAGGGTGATTTCGTGATACCTGTGACACTCAAGACCAATGACTCCAGCAACACCCTCAACATTACCGTGGAAGTGAGTGTGACCAATGAAGCCGGTGAGACACAGACCGCCAGCCGCTCTATCTGGGCCAGCCAGCGCGCCTACTCCTTAGGAACTGACATTCCACAATACTTCAAGATTGAAGAAAGAACAATGAATAATGTTCAATCTTCAATTGTCAATTGTCAATTGTCAATTGTCAATTTCCAATGTACCAACGCTTCCGGCGAAGAGCAGCAGCGAGATGTGCGCTACCGTCTGTTCAAGGTTGCCAGAGAAGGCACCTCTTTCGATGAGGTAAAGACACAACTGCCTGTGGATGAAGGCGTGGTGAAAGGCAATGAACCCCATGATTTCAGTCGTTGGAAAAACCTGGATCCTGCCCTCTATATGCTGGAACTGACGGTGGTAGGTGAGGAAGAGTTGCCGGAACATCAGCGAGCCCAGCATATCGCTTCCTTCTATCTCTATAGCGATGAGGATTTGCATCTGCAGACCTTTGTCAACACTTTCTGCGATGCCAATGGCAGAGGCAGGATGAGTTTCAATGCTCAGCAGCCTGCCAGCTTCATTTTCGGCACCTCTCACGAGCGCGTCTTTGTGATGATGGATGTCTTCTCTGATGGCAAACGTCTGGAAAGCAAGACCCTGCAGTTAGACAATGAACTGTGTAAGTTTGATATCCCTTATAAAGAGGAATATGGTGACGGTGTGACGGTACTGTTCACCTTCGTGAAAGATGACCGCGTGTATGAAAAGACGGTCATGATTGAGAAGTCAAAGCCACAGAGAACCCTCGATATCAAGTGGGAAGTGTTCCGAGACAAACTGCAGCCCGGACAGCAGGAAGAATGGAAACTGGTCATCAAGACTCCCCAAGGAACGCCTGCAGCCGCTGAAATGCTGGCATATCTCTATGACGCTTCGCTCGACAAGATTTACAGCCGTTACCAGTATCTGAGCCTGTATTTCGGCCGTAGGCTTTATTCCGCAAGCCGTAGCTCCAGCAACAACCAGACCACTTACTGGTCGTTCTACTGGAAACAGAAAGACTATGAGGTGCCGGGCTGGAGCTTCGACTACCTGGATGTGCCGAGGGTGAGGTTCGACTATATGGATGGCATGGTATTGCTTGAGAGCAGGGCTGTAGCGCCGATGGCGAAAGGAATGGCTACCCGCGTAGGAGGTGTCGCCAATGCCATGGTAGAGGAAGATGCAGAGGTGGCTCAGATGGCTGATACGGCGGAAACCGCTGATGAGCAGGAAATGATTGAAAATGAAAAGACTGAGCAGACGGATGGCAACAGCCAACCCGTTAGGAGTAACTTTGCCGAGACTGCTTTCTTCTATCCTCAGCTGCGAACCAACGACAAGGGTGAGGTGGTGTTCTCTTTCACTATGCCTGAGAGCCTGACGAGATGGAATTTCCGGGGCATCACGCATACCAAGGATATGATGACGGGCAACATCAGTGCGCAGACCGTCACCCAAAAGGATTTCATGCTGAGGCCTAACATGCCGAGGTTCCTGCGTATGGGTGACCAGGTAAACATCGCCGCTGTAATCTCTAACCTGACAGACAAGCCTGTGCAGGGCACGGCTACATTCACTTTGTTTGACCCTATAACAGACAAGACCATCGCTACTCAGAGCAAGCCTTTCAGCGTTGAAGGCAAAGGCAATTCTTCAGTTTCGTTTGGCTTTGATGTGACAGAGGAATACAGCCTGGTAGGCGTGCGTATGGTGGCTGACGGAGGTAAGTTCAGCGACGGAGAACAGCATGTGCTGCCGGTATTGAGCAATAAGCAATATATCACGGAAACCCTGGCTATGCCTATCCGAGGTAACCAGACACGCGAGTTCTCTATGGAAACGCTGTTCAACCACCAGCATCCTTCGGCTACGCAGAAGAAACTCACGGTGGAGTTCACCGGCAATCCTGCCTGGTATGCGGTGCAGGCCTTGCCTGAAATCAGTGAGCCTGTTTCCGACAATGCCATCGCATGGGCATCCGCTTTCTACGGCAATACGTTGGCATCGTTCATCGCTAACAGTCAGCCTCGCATCCAGCAGGTTTTCAACCGATGGAAACAGGAAGGCGGCGACAAGGAGACCTTGCTGAGCCAGCTGGAGAAGAATCAGGAACTGAAGGAAATCATCCTGAGCGAAACGCCTTGGGTGATGGAGGCCAACACGGAAACCGAACGCAAGCAACGCTTAGGAACCTTGTTTGACCTCAATCAGATGAATGACCGTATCAATACTGACTTCACCAAACTGCAAGGCCTGCAGAATGCTGACGGTGGATGGAGCTGGTTCAGTGGCATGGAGAGCAGCTTCTATACCACCACTTACATCACTGGCCTGCTCATCCGACTGCAAATGCTCTTGGATGAGGGAACAATGAATAATGAGATGATGAATAATGAAGAAAGAATAAAGAATAATGTTCAATCTTCAATGTTCAGTAATCTAAAGTCGAGAGGATTCGACTTCCTCCATGCCCGGATGCTGGAGCATTACCAGCGTCTGCTGAAGGACTATGGAAAGGATAAGCTGCCCAAGTACTTGTCATACATGGAAATGCAGTACCTCTACCTGATAGCTGTCGGCAATATCTCCGTGCCACGCCAGAACCAGGAAGCGTATAATTATTTCCTTTCACTGGTAGATACCAACCTGAAAGACGGCGACGTGATTTCGAAGGCACAGAGCGCCATCATACAGCACAAGGCCGGCAAGATGGACAGCTCGAAGGACTTCATCAACTCACTGAAGGAGCACATGGTGGATGAGGATGAGATGGGAGCGCATTTCGCATTCCTCGACAAGCCTTACACATGGGCGATGATTCCGGTGCCACAGCATGTGGCGGTGATGGAAGCCCTGAAGTATGTGGGAGGCCATGACGAACTGATAGAGGAGATGAAGATGTGGCTGCTCAAGCAGAAGCAGACGCGGGGATGGAACTCATCCGTATGCACGGTTGACGCTATCTATGCACTGCTTTGCAGAGGCGCGAACCTGCTGGCCAACAAGGGTGACGTAAGGATAACATTCGCCGACAGAGTCATGGAAACCATTTCGCCGACCAAGAGTGACACGCCCGACTTAGGATACATTAAGGAATCCTTCACCGACCAACAGACGGTGAGCGCACCGCTGATAACGGTGGAGAAACGGGATGACGGCATTGCCTGGGGAGCCGCATACGCTCAGTATTTTTCTCCGATGACTGACATCCAGCAGCATGGCAAGGAACTGAATCTGGAACGACGCTTCTATGTGGAGCGTGTGGCTGCCGATGGCAAGAAGACATTGGAGCAGATAGGCAACGGTGCCAAGCTGAAGATAGGGGATGTGGTGGTGTCACGCATGACCATCGAACTCGACAGAGCGATGGATTTCGTGCAACTGAAAGACCGTCCTGCATCTTGCTTCGAACCCGTGACCCAGCTCTCCGGATACCGATGGAATGGAGTAGGGTACTACCAGGAGGTAGAGGATGCCGCCACCAATTTCTTCTTCGACATGCTGGGCAAGGGTATGCATGTCTTAGAGGTAAGGTATAGGGTACAGCGTACAGGAACCTATCAGGTGGGCGCATCAACCGTGCAGTCGGCTTATGCACCGGAGTTTTCGTCACATTCTGCGGGAATTACGATAAATATTGAAGATTGAACATTGAACATTGAAAATTATTCCTTACTTTTGCAAATCATAAAAAGATTTGCATGAAGAAGACTCTGTTAATAATAGGTGTGCTGATGCTATGGCGGATGATCGCCATAGCACAGCCACGTTTCATTCCTGATACCCCGGCAAAGAAAGTGGGGCAGGTGGAATGGAAGCACCCCATAGATATCAAATTCACCGTCACAAATTCGGGCGACCAGCCTTTAGTGCTTACTGATGTGCAGCCTGATTGCGACTGTACGGTGGCACGATGGACGGAAACACCTATCGCTCCGAATGCCCAAGGTGAGGTCAACGTGACTTTTGACGCTACCTTGCTGGGTACTTTCGACAAAGGGGTGGCGGTATATACCAATGCCGAGCCGCATGTGAGCTACCTGCGTTTTTCAGGACAGGTAATGGCGCAAGTACGTGATTATACGCGCACGCATCCTTATAAATACGGTGACGTGCGTATCGATACCACTGAAATAGCATTCCCGGAAGTTGAGAAAGGTAATCATCCTGTCATACGCATTGGCGTGGCCAATGAGAGTGACAGACCTTATGAGCCTGTGCTGATGCACTTGCCTTCATACGTGTCGCAGGTGGCTGAGCCGGCTATGCTGCAGCCCTATGAGCATGGTGAGATTATTCTGACGCTGGAAAGCGAACAGCTCAACGACTATGGTCTGACACAGGCGTCCGTATATCTGAGCCGTTTCACCGGTGATATCGTGGGAGAGGATAACGAACTGCCTCTTTCTGTCATCATGATACCCGACTTCAGTTATCTAACAGAGGAAACCAAGCCGTCAGCACCTGTCATTGACCTTTCTACCCAAGAGGTGGATTTCTCTACGCTCTTGGCGAAGAAAGCCAAAGCCAAACATGATATCATCGTGACCAATCAAGGGAAATTGCCATTGATGATCACCAAGGTGCAGGTGTTTAACTCCGCATTGGGAGTAAGTCTGAAGAAGAATGTCATTGAAGCTGGTCAGAGTACCAAGCTGCGCATTACTATCAATAAGAACCTGATAGACCGTGACCGACACCATTTGCGTGTGCTGCTCATCACTAACGACTACCGGCACCCCAAGGTGGAGATAAATGTCAAGGCGAGATAACCCATTATTTATTATTCATTATTCGTTATTCATTATTCATTAAACCATGGATCATCCTGAAAACAGTGAAGAATATAAAGGCTTGCAAGTGAACGCAGGCGTTGAGCAGATGTCTATCGTGAACCCTTACCGCAAGAAGAACGCTAAAAGACGTGAGCTGTCGGTAAACGATTACGTGGAGGGCATCTTGAAAGGCGATGTCACCATCTTGAGCCGTGCCGTGACTCTGGTGGAGAGTGTGCTGCCTGAACATCAGACCGTGGCGCAGGAAGTAATAGAGAAATGCCTGCCTCATGCTGGTAACTCCATCCGCGTGGGTATCAGTGGTGTGCCAGGTGCAGGCAAGAGCACATCAATAGACGTGTTCGGCATCCATGTGTTGGAGAAATACGGTGGCAAACTGGCTGTACTGGCTATCGACCCGAGCAGTGAGCGGACCAAAGGCAGTATCCTGGGCGACAAGACACGCATGGAGAAACTCTCTCTGCATCCCAAGGCATTCATCCGACCCAGTCCTTCTGCCGGCTCCTTGGGTGGTGTGGCACGCAAGACGCGTGAGACCATCATCCTCTGCGAGGCGGCAGGGTTTGATAAAATCTTTGTAGAGACGGTGGGTGTCGGCCAGAGTGAGACAGCCTGCCATTCCATGGTTGACTTCTTCTTGCTCATCCAGCTGGCTGGTACAGGCGACGAGCTGCAGGGCATCAAGCGAGGCATCATGGAGATGGCTGACGGCATTGTCATCAACAAGGCTGATGGTGATAATATAGAACGTGCCAAACTGGCGGCAAGTCAGTTTAAGACGGCACTGCACATGTTTCCTGAACCAGAGAGCCACTGGACGCCACAGGTGTTGACCTATTCTGGCTTCTTCGGCTTGGGTATTCAGGAAATATGGGATATGGTTTACAAGTATATCGACTTTGTGAAGCTCAACGGCTATTTCGAATACCGCAGGAGCGAACAGAGCAAGTACTGGATGTATGAAAGCATTAATGAGCAGTTGCGTAACAGCTTCTACAATAATGCGCTGATTGAACAGATGCTGCCCGGTGAAGAGGCCAAGGTGCTGCAAGGCAAGGAAACTTCTTTCGTGGCGGCCAAACATCTGCTCGACACTTATTACAATACGCTGCTCAGCGGCAAGAAATAGGACGAAGTCAATTGTCAATGTTCAATGTTCAATGTTCAATGTTCAATGTTCAATGTTCCATGGAAATACAGGCTAACTACATAAAGCGCATAGAGATCCACGGATTGTGGAACCGATATGACATCAAGTGGGACTTACGTCCCGACGTGAACATCCTGAGCGGTATCAATGGCGTGGGCAAGACCACCATTCTGAACCGCTCCGTCACCTATCTGGAACAAACTTCGGGTCGTGTCAAGGATGGTGCCCTGCAAGGGGTGCAGGTGTGGTTCGACAACGAAGAGGCTACCTATATCCCCTTTGATGTGATACGCAGCTACGACCGTCCGTTAGTGCAGGGCGACTTTACCGCTCGTATGGCTGACCCTTCCGTGCGTACCGAGATAGACTGGCAGATATACCTGCTGCAGCGGCGTTACCTGGATTATCAGGTGAATATCGGTAACAAGATGATTGCCATGCTGAGTGGCGATGAAAGCCTGCGGGCTAAGGCCGGTGAACTGGCTAAGCCGAAGGCACGCTTCCAGGATATGCTTGACGAGCTGTTCAGCTATACCGGCAAGAAGATTGACCGCCAGAGCAACGAACTTGCTTTCATACAGTATGGGGAAACCATAACTCCTTATCAACTGTCAGCTGGTGAGAAGCACATGCTGGTCATCCTTCTTACGGCCTTGTTGCGCTGCGGAGAACATAGCGTGTTGTTTATGGATGAGCCGGAGGCTTCCCTCCATATCGAGTGGCAGGAGCAGCTCATCAATATGATACGAGAGTTGAATCCGGATATCCAGCTGATCCTCACCACTCATTCACCCGCGGTCATCATGCATGGCTGGATGGATGCCGTGACAGAGGTCAGCGAGATTGCCACAGAAATTCTGTGAATGAATAATGAAGAATGAATAATGAAGAATGTTCAAAATTGCGATTAAGCGAGCGGAGAGCCAAGCTTGCTTGAGCTTTCCCGAGCGTGAGCAATTTGGAGCGAAGCTCAATGTTCAAAGTTCAATAAATAATTAATTGCCAAAGACATTAAAACATAGCATCAGTTCCGACTACCTCAATGCAGCCCGGTTGCTTTCTCCCAAGAAGAAACGCAAGCGCATCGTGGCATACGTGGAGAGTTATGACGACATCGCTTTCTGGCGTGATATCCTCAATGACTTTGAGAATGACGAACGCTATTTCGAGGTGATGTTGCCCTCTTCATCACGTAACCTGGTGCATGGCAAGAAGAGTGTGCTCTTGCAGAGCCTGCAGAGCAGCCAGTTAGGAGAGAACCTCATCGCCTGTGTGGACAGCGACTATGATTTCCTCATGCAGGGAGCCAGTGAATCTTCAAGAAAAATCAACGGCAGTCCTTATGTGTTGCAGACCTATTGCTATGCCATTGAGAACTACTGGTGCTATGCAGGATCATTGCATGAGGTCTGCGTGCAGGCTACCCTCAATGACCATAAGATCTTTGATTTCGAACGCTTCCTCAGGGAATACTCTGAAGCGGTTTATCCGTTGTTTCTCTGGAACATCTTCTTCTACCGCTGCAATGATGTGCGTACTTTCCCGATGAAACGCTTCAATGAGGCTACGGCGCTCAAGATAGTCGCCATCAAGACTCCCCAGCAGGCGCTTGGCAAACTGCGTAACGTGGTGGAACGTGAACTGGATTATTGGAAACGGCGTTTCCCTGAGTATGTGGAGCAGGTGGAAAAGCAGAAAGAACAGCTCCAGGACTTAGGACTCACGCCTGAGAATACCTATCTGTTCATGCAGGGACATCATGTGCTCGACAATGTGGTCATGAAGCTACTTACGCCTGTATGCACCCAGTTGCGTAGGGAACAGGAAGAGCGCATCAAGCGTAAGTCGGTACATGCCCAGCAGCTGAACAACGAGCTTACCGGCTATGAGCATAGCGCCCTTCCCGTTGAGGTGGTGCTTCGCAAGAATGTGGAATATAAGGAACTCTTCCTCTTCCGCTGGATCCTTGAAGACCTCTACAATATCTTTCCTTAATGGGCGTAGGGAGTAGGGATAACGTTCAATGCTCAATGCTCAATGTTCAATGTTCAATGTTCAATGTTCAATGCTCAATGGTATAACGATCTTGAAGGTCACGTTCCTTCCCATATTAAATACCCCCCTTCTTCCAGTCACACTGTTCACATCCGCATACTTCAGCCTGCTCAAATGGCTCTGATACGCCTTGTTTGTCAGGTTTTCCGCAGTCAGATACAGCTCCGCCACTTTCTTTCCCTTGATGTGGATATCCGTTCCGGCAGAAAGGTTAAACAGGGTATATCCAGGTGTGGCAGTCTCGGTGCCATCAGCCATATAGTAATGGTCCTGGCGGAAATAATGCTCCAGGCCTACAGCAACGTAAGTGTTGTTCAATACCTTGCCGTGGTGCGTCAGCTCAAACTTCAGGTCGGAGTTCCAGCGTGCCGCAGGGATGTATGGCAGATATTTCGTCTCTTTGGGCTGATGCAGCTGGATGGCATCCACCATGGAATATGAATTGCCGAAATGAATCCAGTGAACGGGGTGAATGTCTAAGCTGGCCTCGAAGCCCAGCAGACGGGCGTCACCCTGGTCAAACCGATAGGTCATATATCCTTCCTCCATCTGCTCATCAATACGGTGGGCGAAGATGTAGTTGTCTATGCGGTTGGCAAAAGCACCCACCTGCAGTTCCACGTATTTTGAATTGAAGTTCATGCCCAGGTCGGCCTGAAGACTATATTCCGGCTTCAGGTCAGCGTTGCCGATCTCATAACGGATTGTTCCTTCATGCACACCGTTTGATCCCAATTCGCTCATGTTAGGCGTGCGGAATCCCCTGGCAATGTTCAGTTTGAAGTCCAGGTTGTCGGCGGCATGAAACACAGCTCCTATGCTGCCTGTCACACCGTTGAAGTTACGCTTGAAATCCTTGAACCTCAACACTCCGTCATCTTCCAGTTGCTCGCTGTGCAGATGCCTGTAGTCGAAACGAGCACCGCCACTCAGTGTCCATCGTTTCAACTCTTTGCTCACGGTGGCAAATACACCGAAGTCGAACAGCCTGTAGGCAGGTATCAGATATTCCTCACCCTTGTTCTGGGAACGTTGCCACATACCGTTCAGACCTATGTTTATCTTCCATCCGTTAAACTCGTTCGTCAGATAGCGGATGTCATAGTTGACGGTATGCAGCTGGAAATATAACCCATATTCGTCAGGGCTCTCCTCAAACTCCTGCCTGCGGTTCTGCTGGTAGCCTATGATGGCTTTTAGATTGCCGTCGGGCAGGTTAAACGAGTTATCCAGCACAGCCTTGTAGTGATACACCTGCTGGAAAGGCAGTGCTTTGCCGTAGGTCTTTACATTGTCCACAGGACTTTCCAATTCCCCCGTTTGTGGGTCACGCTCACCCTCTACGATGCCAGGCGTGAGCTTGTAGTAGCCCAACCTTAGCAGTGATTGACCCCAGCTTTTCTGAATGCCCAGCATGGCTGACAGACTGCGTTCCTTAAACTGTGAGTTAGGCACATAGCCGTCATACCTGTTCTTGTAGGCATGGGCTCTCTTGTCGCTATATCTCACGTTCCATACGAAATGCTGCTTGTTACCCGCAAAGTTCAGCGAGTAGTCAAATAGTCCGTTGTTAGTCTGGTACTCAGAACTCAGGTTTACGCTCATCATGCCAGAGGGCAGGATAGGGGCTGAGTGAAATATCAGCACGCCAGCCAAGGCGTCAGAGCCATACATCAGGCTTGCCGGACCCTTCAGAATCTCCACAGACCCCACATCCTGCGCGTCAATCTCAATGCCATGCTCGTCACCCCATTGCTGTCCTTCCTGACGTATGCCGTCATGAATCACGGCGATGCGGTTATAGCCCATGCCTCGAATCACAGGCTTGGAAATGCCGCTGCCGGTAGTCAGTTGAGACACCCCAGGCTCATGACTGATGGCGTCAATCAGGTTGGTTGCTGCGGTTGAGCGCAGTTCTTTGGCTGTCATCACAGAGATGGGGGCCGGTGAGTTCTTCAGTTTCGTGTTACCCGTCACACCGGTTACGATTACCTCGTTCAGTTCCAGATGCTGGAAGAATACGTCAGTTGAGTCTGGCGTCACTTGCGCTGACAGACTGCCGCATACGCACAGTCCTGCCAGCAAAATATATTTTGCTTTCATCTTTTATCAAATTCGTTAATTAATTGTCACATTGTCGTTCAATGTTCAAAATTGCGATTGAGCGAGCGGAGATCCAAGCTTGCTTGGGCTCTCCCGAGCGTGAGCAATTTGGAGCGAAGCTCAATGTTCAAAATTGCGATTGAGCGAGCGGAGAGCCGAGCTTGCTTGGTCTATCCCGAGCGTGAGCAATTTGGAGCGAAGCTCAATGTTCAATTAAAAAGGGTGGAGCTCTGTTAGACTTACTCCCCTTCGCTCTAAGATAAAGATGAGAAGGCTTTTCCAGGCGGAAAACGAAGACAGGCATGGCAAGCATGCAGGATACAGGAGCCGATGCCGCCAAATAAGAAAAGGTAAGAAACTGACACAACACACACTCATGCAAGTTCACCGTGCCATCAGTGATATGACCCGCATGAGGCTGATGGTTGACACATTCCACACAGTCATTGCCAGCAAGCCCCAAATCACGGTGTACGTGCAGCGATGCAAGCAACAGCATCGGTACGAATACCGACAGCAATACCCATGCAGTTATATGTCTTTTCTTCAGTTGTATCATATTTCGGCGGTAAAGATATAGTTTTTTTTAGAATCCCGCAAGCTAAAGTTGTATTATGATACTAAAAAACAGATTACTCTCGCTTTATGCTAAACGCTTTGTCGCAGAAATCCAGGTAGCACTGCCAGTCGTAATCTGTCAAGCACAAAAGGGGACGGTTCTCTTTGTGCAGTTCTCTTTGCAACTTGATAAGAGGCGCATTTCAGGAGAGGCTGCCAAAAGCTCTCCCCCTTAGTAAGGGGGGAGTACCCGAAGGGGGAGGGGGTATGTTGTTCCTGCATGAGCATACCCCTCAGTCAGCAAGCTGACAGCTCCCCTTACTAAGGGGAGCAGCTCTTGAATGTTGCTCTCAGATATAGGGTATTGCGCCCCGAAGGGGCAGGAAGCTCTTAGCCCAGGGCAACGCCCTGGGTGTGTGGATGTAGGGTATTGCGCCCCGAAGGGGCAGGAAGCTCATAGCCCAGGGCAACGCCCTGGGTAAATAGAGGATGAGAGATACGCCCTGAAGGGGCAAAAGCATTTGCACAGTCATGAGGATACTCTTTGTTCACCATATCGGCAAATGCAATTG
>JAFUVZ010000046.1 GCA_017471185.1 Bacteroidaceae bacterium | reverse complement strand
TTATTGTGCACGAAAGAGGTCTTTGAAAGACAATGTACGATTTTTCGGTTTTAAAACTAACGTTGTGACTGATTACAACCGGGACACCGAGATTGTCACCGTGAGGCGACGTGTCCCAGTCATTTATTGTTATTAATCACTCGTTGCTATCGATAGTGATAGCATGAGTATTCTCGTCCGCAGTTCTTTGTGAAAAGGGCGGTGATGACAAAACACAGGGCAGGGAGGCTGCCTTAGCGAAGGGGCTTCCCTCCTTTTTTAATGGATAATGAAGAATGATACATTATTTGCTCTTACAAGTTATGTGAAGCATGGCAAAGCTGTTGTGACATCGGTATATATTATGAAACAAAAAAAGTTGTTTTACAACCGGGACATTACCAACGGTCATCGTGAGGCGGCGAGTTCCCAAACCATTATTAATCATTTGTGGTTAGCCCATGTTA
The DNA here is from genome assembly GCA_017471185.1 of Bacteroidaceae bacterium. Classification (GTDB taxonomy): domain Bacteria; phylum Bacteroidota; class Bacteroidia; order Bacteroidales; family Bacteroidaceae; genus Bacteroides. The sequence goes on along the minus strand of JAFUVZ010000046.1, from coordinate 92,311 downwards.
TGGATAACCCTATGTATTATTATTCTCGATCTTCCTGCTCTTTGTGAAAAGGGCAGAGATATTTAAGGCTGGGAGGTTGCCTTAGCGAAGGTACCTCCCTCCTTTTTTTAATGAACAATGAAGAATTAATAATGAAGAATTAATAATCCAGGCTTCGGTAGTAATGAAAACCCTCTATGGAAACGGCCTGAAAGGCCAAGGAGCAATTAGCCTAGGGCAACGCCCTGGGTACAAGAATGCGGTTAGGTTCGCGTAGGTTGCAAACTACATTTACCCAGGGCAACGCCTTGGGCACTTTCAATTACCTTAAGGTCCGTGCGGTCTTCGCTTTTTGAACCAGCTCGTAGCTTGTAACTAATACTAAATGCTTTTTCAATATTTGATATTGAAAAAAAGGATAGCGGCCTGTGAAGGTCGCTATCCTTGAATTTTAGCACATAGTAGCCAATTGGCTTCCTGTGCTCAGATCACGTTCTTTGACTTCTTGTTTGAACTCTCAAAACGCCACATGCCCCATGCAGGCTGATGTGCCCATGGCAGTCAGGGCTGCCGTCAGAATAGAGATGAACAGCTGTATCACAGCCTTCCAGATTTCTTTGTTCTTCACTTCGATAATGAATAATGAATAATTAATAATGAATAATGAATAATGGAAAATGGATAATGACCATGCGGCATGATGTCGCTCTTTTGGGAGTATGTTCTCCACCGCCGCATGGCTAATTGTCAATTGTCAATTGTCAATTAAATGTTGAGGTCGTCACCGCCATCACCGCCAGCGCCTGTACTTGTGCCAGTGTCGCCGCCTGTCGTTGGGTCTTCAGGGTCAGTGCGTGTGGTTGCCTCGTCCTCTACCTCACCGTCGTCCTTGCTCGTCACCTGCTTCACGATATTGCCGTCCTTGTCGAAACAGGTGATGTTGATGCTCGTGCGCTTCAGTTCGTCCTTGATATCCACGCTCGGTACGAAGATCACGCGGCGGGTCTTGATGAGGCTGGTGCTCACGTCCTCCGCCTTCTCCACACTTTCAGCCCTTACTGAAAAACGCATGGAGCCAAGTCCGGGAATTGCCACGCTGTGGCCTTCAGTAGCCCACGCCTTGATTACTTCACCGATGGCGTTCCAGCAGGCGTTTATGCTTCCCTGCGGGATTCCGCTTCGCAGGGAGGCCTCCTTCAACACTTTCGATGCATTCAGTCGGTTGTAAAGCTCTGTCAGCATCACGTAGCGGTACTTGCCTGCATTCTTTCCCACGTTCTGCAGGGTCTGTCTTGCATTTACTTTAATACTCATAATTTAATAAAGATTTAATGGTTAAACAATGCTGTCATTCGCGATTGACGCTGCAAAGTTATCACACGGTAAAGGCCTTTTGCAAAAATATCCCACAAAAAATAATCTGTTTTTCTCAATGCACGTTTAATCAGATAGTTGCATATCTTCTTTTTGTCGGTTTAACAGACTCTTAACAATTCGGAAATGGCGTAGGGGGATTGAGCATTGAACATTGAGCATTGAACATTGAACATTGAGCATTGAACATTGAGCATTGAGAACAGGGTGTAGGGGGTAGGTTCAAGGGAAAAAATATTTTTGTAGCCTCAGGTTATCCGTATCTCTCCGATTACCCTTTTTTTCATCCCTCACGAGAGATTTTTTTGTCCCTCGTGAGGGACGAATTTTTTTCCCGTGAGGCATATTTTCAAGGCTGTCTGCGGCGAAGTGGATTTTAGTAACTTATATATACATTAATTTATGATGAAAAAGAAATTTGATGACGAGGTGGGTATGGATAACCTGATTACTGTGGCATTCAAGTACCCGCGCTCAGAAAGAATCGCGATTATGGGCTTCCTTGCGGATTACGCCCATGAGTTTGACTTGGAGGAGGAAGTGGTCGCCAAGATCTACACCTTGATTAACGAGAAGAGTGAGACACCCGAAAAGAAGCATCAGGCGAAGCACATGCCAGCCTGTTTCGGCTATGACAAGGGCATCGGGTTGCTGAGGTTCCTGAAGGAGAAGGGTTTTGTGGAGCGTTCCGCTGACCCTGCCTCATTCCTGTACTTCATGGGCTGCCTGCCGTTGGAGCCTGAACTGCTGAAGCCGATAGGCTGGATGAAGAGCAAGCAGCTGCTGCGCGAGATGCTGGAGCAGGCTTTCGCCGAGCATATAGACAACGGTGTGATGCGCAAGGTGGAGCTGGAGCAGCTCACGCCTGCCTGCTTCATCGACAAGACCGGCAGCAGGATAGAACTGCCCAAGAACAAGCGTGAGATGAGCTTAGACAGCGATCTGCTCGTGGTGTTTTTTGCGACCTTCTCTGACAATCATCCAACTGGTTGATACTGACTTCTTTCGTGATTTTGAGCGACCTTCCCAGACCTTCGGAGAGGTCGCTTTTTCCTGATAGCCTTTGCCTGATTAATACGGGAGCAGAGGGAAGCTCATCAGGAAACCAGTCTTCAGGCAGTCAGTCTTCTGGAAGTAACTCTGGCAGTAGTATCGGTAGTGATGGAGGCTCTGGTGATGGAGGCGGTGGAGGATTGATAATCTGATTATTGTAAATCTACGGAAGGCTTCTCTGTAGTGAAACCTTCTTTTTTCTGCCTGTCTTTGCAGGATTCAGGAAGAAAACCACTATCTTTGCACCTAAATTTTTAACATTATGAATAAAAGAAAACAACTGTTGATTATGTGTGGTGTCTCACTGGCCACCACCGTGCTGATGCTGGCTATTGCATTACCGCTGGTATTGAAGAATGACAAGAAAGAAGAGCCTGTGGTGACAGAGCAGAAAGACACCTCTATCAAAGATGGCAAGAACTATGCTGTGGTGAACTTATCAGTGTGTAACCTGCGCCAGACACCGGACTTTACGGCTGAGATGAGCACACAGGCACTGATGGGTATGCCTGTCAAGGTGTTGGCATTTGACACGTGGTACGAGATTCAGACACCAGACGACTATACAGGATGGGTGCATCCTGTGGGCATCTGGCGTATGACAAAAGCTGAATATGACGCTTGGAACCAGGCAGATAAGGTAACGGTTACCAGCCATTTCGGCACTGTATATGCAGAGGCAAATGATAAGTCGCAGACCGTTTCGGATGTGGTGGCAGGCGACAGGCTCAAGCTTATGGGCAAGAAAGGCTCATACTATCAGGTGGAATTTCCTGATGGCAGGCAAGGCTTTGTGTCAGAGGGCATTGCCAAGCCAATCAACGAGTGGAGGAAGGGTTTGAAGCAGGATGCCGCCTCACTCATCGAGACGGCTTATACCATGATGGGATTCCCGTATATGTGGGCAGGGACTTCCTCTAAAGGTATGGATTGCAGCGGATATATCCGCAACATCTATTATATGCATGATATGATCATTCCTCGTGATGCTTCGCAGATGGTGAAGGTGGGACAGCATATCGAGATTGCACCAGATTTCAGCAACATTGAGCCTGGCGACCTGATTTTCTTCGGACGTAAGGCAACGCCAGAACGCAAGGAGGGTGTGTCTCATGTGGGCATGTATCTCGGAAACGGACGATTCATCCACTCTCAGGGCAATGTGCATGTGAGTAGTCTGAAGCCTGAAGACGAGCTGTTTGACGAGATGAACCTCAACCGCTTGCTGTATGCTGTGCGCATCCTGCCTTATATAAATAAGGAGGCAGGACTGAATACGACGGACAAGAACCCTTATTATAATGGAGAATGAATAATGGAGAATGGAGAATGAATAATGGATAATGGAGAATGAATAATGGAGAATGAACAATGAATAATGAATAATGGGTAATGGATAATGGAAAAGGTGATTAATAGAAGGGGGTTCCTTAAAACCGCTTGCTTGGTGGGCGTGGGAGCGGCAGCCGGACTTGCCATCGACAGATGTAAGGATGATGCTATATCGGCTCCCAACGTCAATCATGGTGCAGGGGCTCGCATGAAGCTTCGTTTCTTTCCTTACGAACTGAAACTGAGGCATGTGTTTACTGTTTCATCTTATTCGCGCACTACCACTCCTGACGTCCAGGTGGAGATAGAGTATGATGGCGTGACTGGCTATGGTGAGGCCTCTATGCCGCAGTATCTGGGGCAGACGGTGGAGAGCGTGAGCACTTTTTTGAACAAGGTGGATTTGTCGCAGTTTGATGATCCCTTCAAGATGGAGGAGATTCTCACCTATATCGATGGGTTGAGTGATGCTGACCCTGCTGCCAAAGCTGCTGTTGACATTGCCCTGCATGACCTCGTGGGCAAATTGCTTGGTGCTCCCTGGTATAAGATTTGGGGGCTTGACAAGACTTTAGCACCCAGCACTACCTTTACTATTGGCATAGATACTCCCGATGTGGTGAGAGAAAAGACCAAAGAGTGTGCCGGCCTCTTTAATATATTAAAGGTGAAAGTCGGCTCTGATCATGATAAGGAAATGATAGAGACAATCCGCGAGGTGACCGATCTGCCTATCGCGGTGGATGCCAACCAAGGCTGGAAAGACAAGAAATTTGCTCTCGAGATGATTCATTGGCTCAAGGAGCATGGCATCGTGATGGTGGAGCAACCTATGCCAATAAGTCAGTTGGATGACACGGCTTGGCTTACCGAACGCAGTCCGCTGCCCATCTTCGCTGACGAATCTTGCCAGCGGCTAAGTGATGTGGCTGGTCTGCAAGGTGCTTTTCATGGCATTAACATCAAGCTGATGAAATGTACGGGCATGCGTGAGGCGTGGAAGATGGTGAATTTCGCCAGGGCTTTGGACATGAAGGTGATGATTGGCTGCATGACGGAAACCTCTTGTGCGGTGAGTGCTGCCGCCCAGCTCTCGCCAGCCGTAGATTTTGCCGACCTTGACGGAAATCTGCTCATCTCTAACGACCGCTTCGTGGGTATGACGGTGGAAAAAGGCAAGATTACTTTGCCTGATCTGCCTGGAATAGGCGTCAGACCGTTGAACGTTGAACATTGAGCTTCGCTCCAAATTGCTCACGCTCGGGATAGCCCAAGCAAGCTTGGCTCTCCGCTCGCTTAATCGCAATTTTGAACATTGAACATTATCCATTAACTTATAGAATGTAAAAATGTCAGTCCTTGCCGTTAAGCGCTGTTAAGTTGTTAAACGGTTTAGTTAAAAGAGGACAAAAACAGCTGCCAAAAGATACAAGTGAACGAAATTTGCCGTTATTTTAACATCGAAAAGTTAAATAAAACGGAAATATTAACATTTAAGGTAAATAAGAATATGAAACAGACAAAGACATTCTTAGGCATTGTGGCAATCGTTTTGCTGAGTGCCGGTGTAGCAGGCATTACTACCTACAAGCTGATGGAAAAGAACCAGCCGGCTGCTTCATTCACGGAGCTATTTGAACAGAACGACCATATGAAGTTGGCTTCATTCAATGGCGCTGACGCACAACCTGTGGACCTGACGGCAGCAGCCGAGGCTTCTGTACATGCTGTGGTACATATCCGTTCAACACAGCTGAGCCGCACGCAGACCGTGCAGGATATGCCTGACATCTTCGACTTCTTCTTTGGTGACGGACGTGGTCAGCAGCGTCAGATTCAGACACAGCCTCGCGTGGGCTTCGGCTCTGGTGTGATAATTTCTAAGGATGGTTACATCGTGACCAACAACCATGTGGTGGAGGGTGCTGATGAAATCGTGGTGAAACTGAACGATGAGCGTGAGTTGAAAGGCCGCTTGATTGGTGTGGATCCTGATACCGACCTGGCATTGGTGAAGATTGAGGGAAATGATTTCCCAACGCTTCCAATAGGTGACTCTGAGGCGTTGAAGGTGGGCGAATGGGTGCTGGCAGTAGGTAACCCGTTCAACCTCAATTCTACCGTTACCGCTGGTATCGTGAGCGCTAAGGCCCGCTCTCTGGGTGGAACCGCTTCTAACGGACAGGCTGCCAATATCCAGTCATTCATTCAGACTGACGCGGCAATCAACTCAGGAAACTCAGGTGGTGCATTGGTGAATGCCCGTGGCGAGCTGGTAGGTATTAATGCAATGTTGTATTCTCCTACAGGCGCTTATTCGGGCTATGGTTTCGCTATTCCAACCAGCATTATGACCAAGGTGGTGGCTGACCTGAAGCAATACGGTACCGTTCAGCGTGCATTGCTGGGCATCCGTGGTAATACATTGGGTACAGACTTGACCATGAATGAGGCACAGGCAGAGGAAATGCGCAAGAAGATTGACGAACTGGGTGTGAAAGATGGTGTATATGTGGCTGATGTAGTTGAAGGCGGGTCTGCAGCCGGTATCCTTGAAACCGATGATGTGATCACTGCTATCGACAATAAGTCTATCCATAAGTTCAGTGACCTGCAGGAAGCTTTGGCTCAGCATCGTCCTGGCGACAAGGTGAAGGTTACCGTGATGCGTAAGAAGAGCCAGAAGACTTTTGATATCACCTTGAAGAATTCACAGGGTAATACTAAAGTGGTGAAGAGCGCAGATATGGACATCCTGGGCGCAGTCTTCCGTGCTATCTCTGACGATACCAAGAAGCAGCTGAACCTGAGCTATGGTCTGGAAGTGACTGGTGTAAGCAAAGGTAAGATGCAGGATGCCGGTATCCGCAAGGGCTTTATTATCCAGAAGGCAAACAATGAAACAATCCGCTCGGAGGAAGATCTTCAGACGGTGTTGAAACTGGCTACGCAGTCTCCTGAGCAGGTGCTGTTCATCTCAGGTATCTATCCAAGTGGACGCCGTGCTAACTACGCAGTAGATTTGAGTCAAGAATAATCCCGGAGTAGGGTGTAAAGAGTTGGGGAGTAGGGCTTTGCCATACTCCCTACTTTTTTATTGTCCGGTCTTCAACGTGTAAACTGTACGCCTCCCCAGGGCAATAAAAATGCGAATATTTTTGGATTTTAATAGAATATTATGTAACTTTGTACCGATTTTCGATGTTTTGTAAGGATGAGACAATTAAAGATTACCAAAAGTATCACCAATCGTGAAAGCCAATCACTTGACAAGTATCTGCAGGAGATAGGTCGTGAAGGATTGATAACTGTAGAAGAAGAAGTTGATTTGGCACAGCGCATCCGCAAGGGTGACAGAGAGGCTCTGGAAAAACTGACACGTGCAAACCTACGTTTCGTGGTATCTGTAGCTAAACAGTATCAGAACCAAGGACTTAGCTTGCCTGACTTGATTAACGAAGGAAATCTGGGACTGATCAAGGCGGCAGAGAAATTTGATGAAACGCGTGGTTTCAAGTTTATCAGTTACGCAGTTTGGTGGATACGTCAGTCAATCTTACAGGCACTCGCTGAACAGTCACGTATCGTTCGTCTGCCTTTAAACCAGGTGGGCTCGCTGAACAAGATCAGTAAGGCCCTCTCTAAGTTCGAACAGGAGAATGAGCGTCGCCCTTCAGCAGAGGAACTGGCGGAAACACTGGATGTTCCGGTTGACAAGGTAGCTGACACCCTCAAGGTATCAGGAAGGCACATTTCTGTAGATGCTCCTTTTGTGGAAGGAGAGGATAACAGTTTGCTGGACGTGCTGCCTAATGACGACTCCCCTATGGCCGATCGTGAATTGGTGAACGAGTCTCTTGCGAAGGAAATTGATAGAGCGCTCTCTACGTTAACTGACCGTGAGAAAGACATTATCCAGATGTTTTTTGGCATCGGCCAGCAGGAAATGACATTAGAGGAAATCGGCGACAAGTTTGGACTCACTCGTGAGCGTGTTCGCCAGATTAAAGAAAAAGCAATCAGAAGGTTAAGACAAAGTAACCGTAGCAAGTTGCTCAAGGCTTATTTGGGATAAATAGCCATATCAATTCCTAAAAAGATTAAAAACCGGTGTCCCTATGATGGAATACCGGTTTTTTTTCATTAATTTTGTACCCTATTATATATTAAAGGTTCGAATTATGAAATACTTGAAGATAATATTGTTCCTGTTGCTGGCCGTTTCTGCCGGACAGGCGTCTGCCAAGAAAACGAAAACTGAAAAGGTAGCAGATACTACGGTTTATGCGGTGGGTGTGGCTACCTCGTTCAATGATTCTGTGGCTTATTGTACAGAATTGCAGACTCTTGATGATGCAACACTCGATCGCAAGTTGTATCTGCACCGTCGCTCTGGCTACTCTTTCCAATTGCGCGATTATCTGGTGACGCAAGGCAAACCGAACTATACCTGCCTGGTTTTGTTCAACACTAAAAAAGCTAAACTGGAGAAACAACTGGCTAAGGTGATGGCTCGCTTTGCCAAGGCTAACAGTCGGGTGGTGGAGATCAAAGAACAGGAATTCAAGTTTACCAAACCTGAAGAATTATAATTCTTACAAATATGGAAATGAGAATCAAAGACCTACATATATTTTCATGGTTGATCATCTGTCTGCTGGTTTTCTCAGCCTGCACCAAGGAGGATGAGCCCATTTCTCCAACCGAGCCAAGCCTTGATGATGTGCCTAAGGCACCTGAACAAGGCTCTACAGCCAATAGGACCGTGCTTGTCTATATGGTTGCTGACAATGACTTGGGCACTAAAGGGTTTGCATCAAGCGATTTGCAGGAAATGTCTGACGCTATCCTGTCGATGGCTGCCGGCACTTATTCAAATAATAACTTGCTGGTGTACTACGACCAGAACGCTTCCTCACAGAAGCCAGTTCTGTTCCGTCTGGTGAAGGAGGGCGAAATCAAGGTGTCAGCTACGGACCCTACGAAAAAAGAACTGGTGATTCATACAGCACAAGAGGTTATCAAAGAGTTTCCATACGAGATTACATCCACCCAACCTGCTTCAATCGAAGAGGTCATGCAACTGGCATATAGCACTTTCCCTGCCAGCAGCTATGGCTTTGTGTATTGGTCACATGGCGATGGATGGACACCCGGTAAGTATGAAACGGAGGGGCTTCGTTCTGTCTCTCCACTACGATATATGGGTGCGGATTGGAACAATAGTTCCGCTAATTCTTCAGGTTCTTTCAAGACTGGTATTCCTGAACTGGCGGAAGTATTGAAGAAGGCGCCTAAGAAACTCGACTTCCTGCTGCTTGACGCTTGTTTCATGATGTCGATGGAGGTAGCTTATGAATTGAGGGATTGCGCTGAGTTCATCATCAGTTCGCCTACTGAGACTCCAGGACCTGGAGCTCCTTATAATCAGGTTGTGCCACAGATGTTCGCCTCTTCCGATGCCGCCGTGCAGCTGGCAACAGCTTATTACCAGTTTTATGAGAACAAGTATAACCCGGATGTGACAAACGCCAATGAAAACTGGACAGGCGGTGTTTCCATCGCTGTCATCAAGGGCTCGAAACTGAAAGCCCTGGCGGCTACGACTGAGATGTGTCTCCCTGAAGGCCCTGTGGATGTGACTTCTCTGCGTGAAAATGTGTTTGACTATGACAAGCGTAATAATACGCATGTGGGCTATTATGACATGCATGGGCTCATGGAGAAGATTATTCCGTCAGAGACTTTGCTGGTTCAATGGAAAAGAGCTTACGCAGATGCCCTTGCTTTCTGGAGTACTACGGGCATGAATTATTCGGCTTACGCCCGAATGTTCAGCATGGCCGGTACTAACGGAGTGTCTCACTACATACCAACCGCTACAGACTCTTCATCTGCCAGAGATGTGGAATATCGTTCTACATCATGGTATAAGGATGCTGGTCTTAGCAAGCTGGGATGGTGATAATCGGTTCTGGTGATGAAGGGATGGTGTGTTTGTACTAAGGTGTGCCTGATGCTCACGTTGTTCATCTGCTGCTCGTGTGGTGGAGATGATGCTCCTGCCACTCCTGTTTTACCTGTCAATCCCGTTGATCCTGATCCTGTTGACCCAGTGCCTCCAGTCACCCCAGAGGTGAATAAGGCAGACCGTACCGTCATTCTCTATTTCGCTGGTGATAATTCCTTAAGCACTTTTTTGAAGAATGATAAGCAGACGGGCGATTTGGACGAATTGCTTCAGGGAGCTGTGTCGATGAATGAAGGCTTCTTCAATAACCATAACCTTCTGCTGTTTGTGGATACTGCTGAAGAGGAAACTCTTCCTGCGATTTACCGCCTCACTTCTACAGCAGGTGATGCTACATTTGAAGTGGTCAAGGCTTTCAATGAAGACGTCGTTTCCTCTGATCCTGCTGTCATTCAAGATGTATTAGATGAGGTGATTGAAAAGTATCCTGCTGAAAGCTATGGCTTTGTGTATTGGTCTCATGGCGACGGATGGGTACCAGCAAAGGTCAGTGGCGTGCGCAGTTTTGATCCTGTCAGATTCATAGGCTCTGACCAACAGAACGGAACACTGAAAACTGCTGATGCCTTGAAGACTGAAATCGCAGATCTGGCAAAAGTACTGGAGGCTGTAGGGAAGCCGTTTGAGTTTGTGATGTTTGATGCTTGCTATATGCTCTCTGTGGAAACGGCTTATGCTATGCGTAAGTGCGCTAAGTATTTGATTGCTTCACCGACAGAGACACCTGCCGCTGGTGCTCCATACGACCAAATGCTACCCTTGATGTTTGCCAGTCAAGATGCCGCTTTCTCTATGGGGAAACTTTTCTTTACCTTCTACGAACGGAAATATGACGACAGCAGTATCTTGGTTCCGCCTTCTGACAACTGGTATGGGGGCGTGGCAATTGGCGTTATAGACTGTTCAGCATTAGAGAACCTGGCAAACGTTACAGCCCAGGGCCTTTCTGATGTATCTTCAACAGACAATGAGACGTTGCGTAGTGAAATCTTGCATTATGATAAGCGCACTTCTGTGGGCAGACATTATTATTTCGATATGGAGCAGTTGATGCAGAAACTCATGCCAGCAGAAGCGTTCAATCGTTGGCAAACGGTTTATCATCAAGCGTTACCTGTGTGGAATGCCACCCCAGAGTTTTTTTCCAGTGCCAGCCGTTGGTTCTCTTTGGAAAACGCTCACGGCATCACCCATTTTATCCCTCAGTCACAAGATGCTTCAACTTCGCTGGATGAAGCTTATCGCTCCACTTCCTGGTACAGAGACGCTGGTCTGAATAAATTGGGCTGGTAATTATTCGTGGTGATAAGGGCTGCCATTCAGAATACTCATAGCACGATAGAGCTGCTCGATGAAAATCAATCGGATCATTTGGTGGGAAAATGTCATCTTGCTCAATGATAGCATCTCTTTCGCTACCTCATAAACGGCAGGAGAGAACCCGTAAGGACCACCGATGATGAAGACCAAGCGTTTGTTCGTAGTATTCAGTTTCCGTTTCATATATTCAGCGAACTCTATAGACCGCATCTCTTTGCCGTGTTCATCCAGCAGCACAACCGTATCGCCAGGCTGGAGCGATTTCAATATCAATTCGCCTTCCTTTTCCTTTTGCTGCTCCTCGCTCAAGCTTTTCGTGTTCTTCAGCTCGGGTATGACCTCCAGGTCGAAAGAGATGTAGTGCTTGGTGCGTTGTACATATTCCTCTATCGCCTGAATGAAATACTTCTCCACAGTCTTACCGACCACTAATAGAACTGTCTTCATCTTTTATTAATTATAAGTTACTAACAGCAAGTTAACTGTCACGGGAAATTTGGTTGCTTATTATTATCCACAAAGTTAGCTTTTTTCCTGAGATTTATTTATCTTTGTGCAAAATAAATCATGAATAGATATGGAAAAAGAAAGAGAATTGATTGACAGGCTCATTGATCTGTCATTTGCAGAAGATATCGGTGATGGCGACCACACCACGTTATCATGTATCCCACCAACGGCTATGGGCAAGTCTAAGCTGCTTATCAAAGAGGAAGGAATCCTTGCTGGCATTGAAATTGCCAAGGAAGTGTTCCACCGCTTTGACCCCGAACTAAAGGTGACTGTCTATTTGGAAGACGGTACTCCTGTGAAACCTGGCGATGTGGCGATGGTGGTAGAAGGAAAGGTGCAGAGCCTTTTGCAGACGGAACGCCTGATGCTCAACATCATGCAGCGTATGAGTGGCATCGCGACGATGACTCATAAATATCAGGCACGTCTGGAGGGTACGCATACCCATGTACTTGATACCCGCAAGACCACTCCAGGCATGCGTATCTTGGAGAAGATGGCGGTCAAGATAGGCGGAGGCATGAATCATCGCATCGGCCTCTTCGACATGATTCTGCTTAAAGACAATCATGTGGACTTTGCCGGTGGTATTGACAAAGCCATCACTCGTGCCAAGGAGTACTGCAAAGAAAAGGGTAAAGACCTCAAGATTGAGATTGAGGTAAGAAACTTCGATGAGCTGCAGCAGGTACTTGACCTGGGTGGCGTTGACCGCATTATGTTCGACAACTTCACGCCTGAGATGACTCGAAAGGCGGTACAGATGGTGGCTGGCAGATTTGAGACAGAGTCTTCTGGCGGCATCACCTTCGACACGTTGCGTGACTATGCCGAATGTGGCGTTGACTTTATCTCTGTGGGTGCCCTTACACATTCTGTGAAAGGACTCGACATGAGTTTTAAGGCTTGCTGATGACATTATTTAACATAATCCTTTACCTCCTTTTTGGCTTTTTCTGCGTCTAATAGATAGAAAGCATAAAGATTTGAGCGTAGATGTAAGACTGAAAAGTTGTGGAAGCCGATGAGTTGAAACTGGTGGAGGGGTGTAGGAAAGGCGATGCGGATGCACGCAGGCAACTGTACACTCTTTATGCGGAGCAGATGCTGGCCGTCTGTTTTCGTTATACTGGTGATATGGATGATGCCTATGATGTTTTGCACGATGCCTTCATCAAAATCTACACCAGCTTTTCCTTTCGAGGAGAAAGCTCGTTGAAAAGCTGGATGTACAAGGTGATGAGCACACAGGCCATCAGTTTTATGAGGAAGAAACACACGAAGGAGCTTATGCACATGGATAGTGAGGAATTGCCTGATTTGCCGGATGTTGATGAGAAAACAGTGGCTGAAGAGGGCAGGGGAATTGACGATGAAACGCTGATGCGCATGGTGGCTCAACTTCCTGAAGGTTGCAGGATGGTGTTTAATCTTTTCGTCTTTGAAGAAAAACCTCACAAGGAGATTGCCGACTTGCTGAACATCAAGCCCGAAACATCTAAGTCTCAATACCGTTATGCGAAGAATCTATTGGCAAAGAAAATAAAACAATATGTCGAGCATGAAAGAAAAAGATGACTTTTCGGCTTTATTCAAAGGTATTGCGGATGCCAGGATGCAGGTAAAGGATGGCTTCTGGGAAAGTCTGGAGAAAGACCTGTCTGCAGTAGCTCCTGTGGCAGAGACGGCGACTCCTGTACAGGCAAAGGTTATGCCAATGTACCACAAGTGGGTGGCTGCAGCATCAGTCTTGCTGGTTCTGGCTGTAGGCTCTGTAGCTTTCTGGTATCTCAACTCTCAGGAAAGTGATATACAGCAGGCTTTCAATGAGGTGGCTGCTAACGTGGAAGCTTCTCAATCTTCCACTTACACTCCTATAATTAATAATGAACTCGCACAGCTGCCTGTCGAGAGCGAACGTCCTGCGGATTATTTCCAACCGTCAGCGGTCAACGGTCAGCGCTCAACTGTCATCGTTGAACAGTCTGCTGTGGTTAAGGACGACGATGACGAGATGGTGCCTTTTGAAATAACCTGGCAGATTGTTGAGCAAGGATATGTCCAAGGTGGCAATCCCTATAACGGACTGTTGAAAGCTTCTGATGGGAATCTGGTGTCGGACGCTGAGGCTGCAGCATCTATAGCTTCTGTAGATGAGAAAGAATCGCGATGGGCATTAAAGCCCGCAGTAGGCACGTCTTTGCCTAAGGGTGATTTCAAGATGCCTCTCACGGCAGGGTTGATGTTGGAAAGAAAATTAAACAAACGTCTGGCTATTGAAGCCGGACTGCTCTATAACTACCTACCCGCTGATGTGGCAGAAAGCCAGTCGTCACTTTCCCTTCCTGTCAAACTCGATGTGAATGTGGTGGATAGTAAGAAGCTTGACCTTTATGCCACCATTGGTGGCGTGGCTGAGAAACTGTTGGGCAAGAGTTTCAGTGAAGAGCCTGTACAACTGGCGGCTACTGCAGGCTTGGGTGTTCGCTATAAGCTGAACGATAAGCTGGCTCTCTATGCAGAACCTTCTGTCTCTCATTATTTTGATACTGACGGAAACACTTCTACACTGCGTACCGAACAAGCTGTTAACCTCAGTCTGTTGTGTGGCGTGCGTATGAGCTATTGATTCACTTTTAAAACCCATTGCTATGATGAAAAAGATAAGTCAATACTGCTTGTTGCTGATGCTGGTGTCATTGGCATTGACTTGGGTTTCCTGCTCTGAAGAGACATTGGATATGGAGAACCCGGATGTGGATTTGTTCGTCAAACAACTCAAGACTGGTACTTTAGCGGTGAATGAGCAGACGGGTACTGTGATAATGCCTCAGTTTACGACGGATGATATAGAAGGACTGCTGCGATATGCAGAAGACCTCACGGAGATACCTTCTTTCCCTTTGGCTCCTGTGTCTTATCTGGCAGGAGGTAAACCCCGTTTGGGCGAATGTGTACTTTGGTTGGTGGAATCCATTCGTTTAGGGGGTAGAAACGCTTCTTTGGGATACCGTATGGTGCGTAAGGATGCGCTGAATTATGAGGGTATTTATTTCCTGACAGATGATGAACTGCTTGATGCTGCCGCCCATTATCGCAGATGGTGGAATGGTGTAAACCGTTCGGATGGCTTGTCTGTTGTCGGTATATCTGGCGGAGAACCTTTGGCTGGATCTAACTATAGGTGGTGGTAAATCCATAGTGTATGTATAAACGGTTGTTTTTGATGCTGTCGTTTCTGATGGCAGGGGGTGTTGTGTGTGCCCAGGAATGGACGATGGCTGATTCTTTACGCTTGGATCAGTTATTGCGCACAGACGGGGAGATTAAACTCAACCCTCGTGCGTTGGAGGAGTTGAAGGGAAATATGGTTGCAGGCAGTCAATCGGTATCTACAGCCAAACCTTGGTTGGATTTCAACTATACCATGCCTGTGCTCAAACTTCCTAAGGAGCATGAGATCAAGATGGAGTTCAATCTTCCTGCGTATGCAGCTCCAAGCAATGGGATTACATATACAGGTGACCTGGCCTATCATCTCACAAAGTTTTTTACCCGTGAATATTGGGATTTTCGCAACAAGCGTAATAAGAGAAAAACGCTGGAAGTGCTGAAAAACTATAAGGCTGCACCCTCTGATAGTTTGCAGAGTGAAAAATAATTCGTAACTTGCAGCCTCAATTGAAAAACTTGATAAATATGAATAGAATAACTTCTCTTTTCGGTATAGATTATCCTGTGATAGCAGGAGGTATGGCATGGTGTAGTGGCTGGCGTCTCACTGCTGCAGTGAGTAATGCTGGCGGTCTCGGGCTGATTGGCGCAGGCTCTATGACTCCAGAACTGCTGAAGGAACATATCGAGAAATGTCAGGCTGCCACAGGTAAACCTTTTGGTGTGAATGTGCCATTGATGAAACCGGGTGTGGAAGACATGATGAATATCATAGCAGATACTGGCGTGAAGATTGTGTTCACCTCTGCCGGCAGTCCTAAGAAATGGACTGGCTGGCTGAAGGAACGTGGCATTACAGTGGTGCATGTGGTTTCTTCCTCCAAGTTCGCTAAGAAATGTGAAGAAGCTGGCGTTGATGCTGTTGTGGCTGAAGGCTTTGAGGCTGGTGGTCATAATGGTCGTGAGGAAACCACTACCATGTGTCTTATTCCTGCAGTGCGTCAAGCTACCTCTTTACCTTTAATAGCTGCCGGTGGCATCGGTAATGGGCCTTCTATGTTGGCGGCTTTTGCCTTAGGGGCAGAGGGCGTTCAGATAGGTACCCGTTTTGCTTTGACGGTGGAAAGTTCTGCCAGTGAGGCATACAAGAACTTCTGTCTTAATCTGGAAGAAGGTGACACCATGTTGATTCTTAAGAAACTCTCGCCGACACGTATGGCGAAGAATCCTTATCGTGAACAGCTTGATAAGGCTGAGGCTGAAGGAGCCACAGCAGAACAACTGCTTGAAATCATCGGTGCCGGCCGCAACCGCATGGGTATCTTTGAGGGCGACTTAGTTGATGGCGAGGTGGAGATCGGTCAGAATGCCTCCCAGTTTAAGGGCAAGGGTATCCAGACCGTTGCCGAGGTTATGGCTGAGATACTGGCTGAATATCAGGAATCCAAGCAGAAGCTGATGACGATGCCATAGGTTTGTTTGCCTTGTCTAAGGCCTGACCTTCCCTCGCTCTTCTCATGTTTTAATTCCGCTATTCCGCTAAACTGAGATAATATATGTATAACAATAGTTATCGTAGCGGAATTATTGGCGGAATAGCGGAGTTTTTTAACTCAACTCGTATTAAAAATAAGGTGAAATGGAATCAACCAGAATCAAGAATAGCTATGAACAGGGAGTCACTTCCTTTGTGATCACTCGTTACTAAATAACAGACTGTCAATAGCTCAGCTTCTGACTGAAAGGACACCTGCTTCGTCCTGTGTGTCCCCTCGTTTCGGACTGAGAGTCCCCGCATGAGGGACTGAGAATCCCCTCATGATGGACTGAGAGTCCCATGCTGTTGGAAAGGCTGGGACTCAAACAGCACTGAGTATCATTCGGTTATAAGAAGGGCTTGAGGCGTGGGTTCACATGGAATGAAATCCTTTAATTGGGAACCATGAGGGCCTTGCAGATACTTCAAAAACGGACTTAAAAGCCACGTTCAATAAAATGCGTTTTAGCCATAAGAACAAGCTTTTTTTTTTGAAGATTTTGATAAAGAAACTCCGCTGTTCCGCTAATTATTCCGCTGTGATAACATAATGGTATCATTAGTTATCTCAGTTTAGCGGAATAGCGGAAGTAAATTTTTATATTACACCTTCAATTCAAGTGGGAGCGTCTGGAAATTGAAGATTAATAGAGAATCTCAGGGCTGTTTTTGCCTTTTCAGCAGTTTGCTAAGCCGTAGTTCTAATAATGAATAAGGTGAGAAACCTTCGGTGAGGATGTCCATCTCTCCATCTTCCTCATAGATGAGGGTGGGGTAGTGCTCGGCATATTTTTCAGCGAAGACAAATGCCTTACGGGTATTCTCTTTAATTTCGTCAGACGAGAAATGAAGGAAAAAAGCCTGCTTGTCAATGTTCATTTGCTCGCATATATCTAAATAGGTAGTGGTATCGTTTAGATCTTTACCGTCATGAAACCGTGCGTGAAGAACCTGGTGGGCAAAGGTAAGTGTCTGTTTGGGAGAGACAGCGCGGCATGCCATTATGGCACGGCTGGGTATCTCGCTGTCGAGCGTGATCTCTTTCTCATGAAGCGATGCTTCGTAAGCCTTACCGAAAGGTTTTCCTGTCTCCTTAGCTATGCTGGCATTGGTGCGGTTGATGGCGAAAGCGTTGACTGGCGACTGTACCTGGGTGTATTCGCCTGAGAGCATACCGGCTGGCACTACTTCAAAAGGCAGCAGTCCGTCTGTAGCGTCAAACAATTGCTGGATATGGTCACTGGTCCCATAGCACCATTTGCAATAGGGATCCATGATATAGATGATTTTCATGAGATTAGTTACAAGCTACGAGTTACAAGTTACAAGCTAATGACCATCATGGTGGTTTGCAGCTTGTAGCCTGTAACTCGTAATTAAATTAAAATAGAATACTTAAACGAGTCGGCGGGCGCCGTCACCAATCACTACATCGTAAATCTTGCAGCGCTTACCAAACTTCTCGCCGTAACGTTTCTTCACTTCATTGACGAAAGTGCTGTAGAGCTCTTCTTTCACGAGGTTGATAGTGCAGCCACCGAAGCCACCGCCCATAACCCGTGATCCGGTAACTCCGCAGTCAAAAGCCACGTCATTAAGGAAATCGAGCTCTTCGCAGCTTACCTCATACAGCTTGCTCATGCCCTGATGGGTTTCGTACATTTTCTGACCAACGGTCTCATAATCGGCTTTCTCCAAAGCGTCGCAAACGTCGAGTACTCGTTGAATCTCTTCAATCACATACTCAGCACGCTTGTAGTCCTCTTCAGATACCTCAGCCTTTACCTCAGCCAGCATGTCTAAGGTTGCATCGCGTAGGAATTCTACTTCCGGGTGGTGTTTCTTCAAAGCAGCCACCACGTTCTCGCAACTCTCACGGCGTTTGTTGTATGCTGATGAAGCAAGTTCATGCTTCACGACACTGTCAACCAGTACCAAACGATAGCCAGCAGGTTCAAATGGATAATACTTGTATTCCAAGGAACGGCAATCGAGGCGCATCAGACTACCTTTTTTGCCAAACACGGAAGCGAATTGGTCCATGATGCCACACTTCACACCGCAATAGTTGTGCTCAGTGGCCTGACCAACTTTAGCCAGTTCAAACTTGTCTATCTTGCCCTCGCCAAACAATTCGTTGAGTGCGAAAGCGTAGGTGCTTTCCAAAGCTGCGGATGATGACATACCGGCGCCCAGAGGCACATCGCCTGCGAATGCAGTATTAAAACCTTTCACGTCAACGCCACGCTTGATCATCTCACGGCATACACCGAAAATGTATCTTGCCCATGATGCCCTTGGAGCATCCTCTTCATTCAGACCGAACTCTACATAATCCTTCTGGTCGATGGAGTAAGCCTTTACCTTGTCAGTGCCATTAGGCCTGATTTCAGCCATGATGCCTTTGTCAATCGCTCCTGGAAATACAAAGCCACCATTATAATCGGTGTGCTCACCAATCAGATTGACGCGTCCTGGTGAGGTGTAAACGGCTCCTGTCTGTCCATCGAAATGCTTGATGAAACGACTTCTAACGTATTCTATTTCCATGATATTAAAAAGTTTTGTGAGTGATGCGTCATTTAAACGCATCACTCAAGTAAATAACTTAGTCAACCTTGATGTCCTTGTTCACGTTCTTGCTACCAACCAGTGCATAGAATATCATGTAAGCAAGAACGGCTACAACGATGATGTAGCTGACACGCAGTGAACCAATGGTGTCACTTACGATAGAGTTCTGGATCAATGGCAGGATACCACCACCAACTACCATCATCATGAAGATACCTGATGCCTTCTCTGTATATTTACCCAGACCTTCAGTTGCCAGGTTGAAGATGCAACCCCACATGATAGAAGTGCAGAGACCCATCAGTACCAGGAATACGGTGAACAAAGGAACGTTGTTAACAGCAAATGTACCATTGCTGAAACCTACCATTGAAACGCCTGTTGCCTCAGGAACAAACATTGAGATAAGTACCAAGCAGATACCTACGCAAGAAGCTGTCAGCAACTGTGCGCGGCTTGAAACCTTGCCGGAAATGAAACCTGAAGCCAGACGACCAACCAGCATCAGCAGCCAATACAGGCCAGTCATACCACCAATGATGGCAGCAG
Organism: Bacteroidaceae bacterium; assembly: GCA_017471185.1. GTDB lineage: Bacteria > Bacteroidota > Bacteroidia > Bacteroidales > Bacteroidaceae > Bacteroides. The sequence goes on along the minus strand of JAFUVZ010000046.1, from coordinate 72,875 downwards.
CGTTAGCAGCGTTGGCTGGGTCGAATGCGTTGAAGTTCTCAGCCTTGCTCAGGAAATTACCAAATGTGTTAGGGATACCGACTTCCATACCTACGTAGCAGAAGATAGCTACTGTACCAAGGATAAAGTGACGGAAGCTCCATGGGCTATGAGGATCCTTAACGGCAGATGCCTCTACCTTCTGCTGGCGTGGCTCATCAATCTTTGCCAAATAGATAACGATGAATGCAATAACGAAGATAGCGATAGCGCCAAACAACATAGGGCTAACATCGGTGATCTTGGTAGTCTTGGTGATAGAACCAACGTAAGCACCCACCATAATAGGAGCGATGGTTCCTGCCAATGAGTTGCATGCGCCACCCAACTGCAGCAGCTGGTTACCCTTGGTACCACCACCACCGATGAGGTTCAGCATAGGATTAACCACTGTGTTCAGCATACATACGCAGAGACCGCAAACGAATGCGCCCAGCAGATAGATGCTAAAGCCCGGAACACCAGCACTGAAACCTGATGCATACTGAATCAGCAAACCTACGATACCTACAACGATAGCAATCAGCGCAGTCTTCTTATAACCAACCTTAGTCAGCATGTTACCAGCAGGAATACCCATGAAGAGGTAAGCCAGGAAGTTCATGAAGTTGCCCATGAAACCAAGGGCTGGGTTGTTACCTACCGCATCGTCCATAGTCCAAATGTTACCTACAGGCGCTGCCATGTTGGTTACGAAAGCAATCATTGCAAAGAGGAAGAACATGGTAATAATAGCTACCATGCTACCGCTTTTTTTCTGTTCTTGTGCCATAATTTTTTTAATTTTAAGTTATTAATATTGTTAATTTATATCCTTATTGTTGAGTGTCTTCCTGCACAACGCTGAAACCATAAACCGTCAGTTGCCTGTATTCTTCACCTGGCTTCAAAATCGTTGAAGGGAAGTAAGGTCTATTGGGAGAGTCTGGGAAATGTTGCGCCTCAAAGCAGATGGCGCTGCGAGCGGGGAAGGTGGCTCCATGTGCTCCAGTAAAGCCATTGAGCCAGTTGCCTGTATAAAGTTGAACGCCAGGCTCTGTGGTCTCCACAGTCATAGCCCTGCCACTTACGGGTTCTATGCAGGTGGCTGCTATTGACAATTCACCAACCTCTTTTTTATTCAGTACATAGCAATGGTCATAGCCTGTTCCGTTCTTCAACTGCCAGAATGGCTCATTAATACGTTCTCCTACTGTATGGGGCGTGCGGAAATCCATTGGAGTGCCTTCTACTTTCAGAATCTCTCCCGTTGGGATGGAATCCTCGTCAATTGGCAGGTAATGGTCTGCATTGATGGTCACGATGTGATCCAGGATGGAAGGCGTGGGATTGCCTACTCCTGCCAAATTGAAGAAACCATGATTTGTGAGATTCAGCGCCGTTTCCTTATCTGTTGTGGCGCAATATGATATTTCAAAAGCGTTATAATCTTCATTTACATGATATGACATCAAGATGGTGAGTCTGCCAGGAAATCCCTCTTCTCCATCTTCTGACACATATCTGAAGTGTATAGTTGATTCGTCCGCTGACAGAACATCCCACACTTTGGCGTGAAATCCGGCGGGACCACCGTGTAGCGTACATGCCCTGTTGGTAGGAGTCAGCTGATGTTCTATTCCGCTCAATATGAACTTGCCTTTGGCAATGCGGTTGCCGTAACGGCCTATGGTAGTACCGAGAAAAGGTTCTGGGCTGTTGATGACATGTTCAATGCTGTCGTGGCTTTGGACTACATTGGCATAATCACCGTTTTTATCAGGAACCATGATGGAGAGGACTGCGCACCCGTAGTTGGTCACAGCCACCTCCATACCGAGGGGATTCTTGAGAATGTACAGGTCTGTTTTTCTACCCTGTACGCTGGATATGAAGTCTTCACGCTTCAATCCTGACTTGTTGTCTTCATGATATGGTACGCTTGTCATAATGCGCCTAATTTAAATAATATGCAAATAAAACCATTTTCTTTTATTCTAACAAATATTATTCGCCTTTTTTTTCGCTCGTTTGGATAAGATAGCTATCTTTGCACCCGAAAAACAATAATCATATATTAGTCTATGTATCCTTTGAAATTTAAGCCCATACTGAAGCAGACGATATGGGGAGGTGATAAGATAAACGAGCTGAAGCAAATCCATAAAGGAATGCCTTCTGTGGGAGAAAGCTGGGAGATATCCGCTGTTGAAGGAGCGGAATCCGTTGTGGCAAACGGCGAGTATAAAGGCTATACTTTGTCACGCCTTATCAGACAGCTTAAAGACGAACTGGTAGGCACTGATATCTATGCTCGCTTTGGAGGCAAGTTTCCATTACTCGTGAAATTTATTGATGCTCATGAAGATCTTTCTATTCAGGTGCATCCCGATGACAACTTGGCAATGAAACGGCATAATAGCCTGGGCAAGACCGAGATGTGGTACGTTCTTCATGCGGATAAAGATGCCCGCCTGATAGCAGGGTTCTCAAAAAGAATTACACCGAAACAATATAAGGAGAAAGTGAATGACGGTTCTTTTGCAGATGTCTTGCAGTCTTATGAGGTTCAGGAGGGTGATGTCTATTATATTCCTGCTGGCAGGGTGCATAGTCTTGGCAAGGGAACCATGGTTGCGGAAATACAGGAAACATCAGACCTTACCTATCGTATCTTTGACTATAACCGTAAGGATAAAGACGGGCATACCCGTCCCTTGCATATCTCGCAGGCTGTAGATGCTATTGACTATGACGATGTGGAAACAGATGCTAAGGTTGCTTATGAACTCGTTGACAATGAACCAGTAGAGGTGGTGTCTTCTCCTAAGTTCACAACTTCAGTCTATCACGTGACTGAAGAAGTAACTTGCGATTATAGTGAATTGGATTCTTTCGTGATTCTTATTTGTGCGAAAGGGGCCTGTAAAATTATTGATGGTGAAACAGTCACTGCCATGAAGGCCGGAGAGACCGTGCTTCTGGCTGCCACAACACAGGTTGTCAGGTTGGAACCCGACGATGAAGCTACCTTGCTGGAAGTCTATGCTTAGATTGCTTAATAATCCCTCATGAGGGGAAAATAAATCCCTCGTGAGGGACCAATAAATTCCTCACGAGGGAGTAAAAGACAGCTTTCACTTATTTGAAGAGCTTACGGAACTTACGCAACAGTTTATAACCTATCAGTACTCCGTCGAAGACGGCCATACTGGTGTTGAATGCTCCCATTACAGCGTTGCTTTTCTTGGCAACGGGCTTCAACGGAGTGATGAAGCCTTGCGATAGTCCGTTAATCTTTTCTTTCTGCAGGTTGATGCGTTTAAGAATGGCGGCTTTCCTGACGGCAATATCCTCTAATGTTATGTTGTTGAGATTATTACTCATAGGTCACCTCCTCCCTCTGGCTGCTGGCTTTGGTCATCTTTTAGGAACAGGTTAGCGAGAAACTTCACCATGGGAGCCACAATCAACTTTTGTCTGTAGTGATAAACTACAGACATGATTACCAACAGGAAAATGGTAATGAGTGCGAAACTACCTACCAGACCTCCAATATAAGGAGCCAGTACGTATGCGAATGTGAAAGACAGATAGAACAACGCCACCATGCCCAAGATGATGAGTATTAGTACTAATATCAGGGTTGATAGCAATATCGTGAGCTTTTCTGTCAGTTCCAGCTTCGCATAATCCACCTGCAGCTCCAGGTATTTCTTGGATTCAGCAAACAGCTGCTGTAAGTTCTCTATCCCTTTTTCTGCTCCAAACATGAGTCAAAACACTTTATTGAGCCAATTCTTCCTTAACGTCAGCAATCTCGTCAATCAGATTCTCCATCTCGTCTTTGTTCAGGCGGATGCCCTTCTTACGCAGGATTTCAGCAATCTTCGTTCGAGTGTCCTCTCCCTTTTCAGGAGCAAACAGCAAACCTACGGCTGTGCCAATCACTGCACCAGATAAAAACGCTACTAAAACATTTAGTCCTTTCATGATAAATCCTCCTTATTTATTAATTATAAACATACTTACCGAGCAAAGATACTAAACAAATTCAAACATATAATCTTTTTTCACATATTTTTTTTGAATGATGTGATTATTTCTATTATTTTTGCACAAAGTTTTATGATATAACATTAAATGCAATGATTAAAATGAAGAAGTTACTTGTTTTTGGTTTAGGAATTTGTGTAGCATTCGCTTTTGCTTCATGCAAGAGCAGTGAGAGTGCATATAAGAAAGCTTACGAGAAGGCTAAGCAACAGGAAACTACTCAACCTGTCAGCCAGACGGCTGCTAATGATGTGACGCCTGTAGTTGCCGCTCCTGTTCAGACCAATAACCCGTCTCCTGCTTCCGCACCTGTACAAGGTGCTGCACGTCAGGAAAGAGTTTCTGTCGTTTCTGGCAGCGGCTTGCAGGATTACAGTGTGGTTTGCGGAAGTTTCGGTGTAAAGACCAATGCAGACAATCTGAAGAGATTCCTGGATGGCGAAGGTTATAGTTCAATCGTAGTGTTTAACTCAGACAACAACATGTATAGGGTCATCGTGTCTTCTTTTGCTGATTACGCTGCAGCCCAGCAGGCACGTGATGCCTTTAAGGCAAAATATCCTAACCGTTCCGATTTTCAGGGTGCATGGTTGCTCTATCGCTTGAACTGATTCTTCCTTATATAAATAAGGTATAGCAGCGGAGTTGATGCTTCGCTGCTTTTTTTTGTAAATAGCTGAATTGCTCTGTATGCAGATGGATAAATGGGAGAAAAACATAAAAAAGGCTTGTTTTTTTTCTTAAAAAGCTTTGTTGTTTCTAAAATAGTCTCTACCTTTGCAAGGTATTTTGCAAGTTAATAGATGATTTGCGGTGAAGTTTGTGTGTACTGACATGACGAATAAGATATCGGTTAGCGTGAAAGCCAGTTGCTTGCTGATGCTGGTTGTGCTCTTGCTTCCAGCTGTTGGAAGGGCACAGAATGCTGATGCGGCTGTTGATGAGCTGATAAAAATGGGCTTTGAGAATGTCAGCTGTACAGATACTGATACCGAAAGGGTCTATGTGGTGGAGAATACGGCTTACCGCCTTCAGGGTGTCGGCATGGCGAATGCAGTTGATGTCATCCAGTCGTTGGGTATGCCGGATGATAGAAACTGCAGGATTGTGGTACTTGACAACAATGTGCCACAGTATTCGCTTTTTTATCAGTGGAAGACTGAGGATGATAATAGTGACGTTAGGCGGGCTGACTGGGAAGCTTCCTATGAGTTAGGTGATTCCTGGAAAGAGGCAAGCAAAGCAAAAAAGAAAAATCGCTCTTTGTACAAGGTTGATATAGTGGTTTATCCTAAGCTGAATTTTAGGAATTACACCGTTTTCAAGATTTACACTTTCTTGATTACGTTGAATCCTACTGTTGAGGTTTCCTTGTGGGATGGCATGAAATTCACTGGCCAGATAATCGTTCCTATAAAGAATGAGTATGGTCCAGATTATGACAAAGTGCAGCAAGGCTACATTACCCTCTCGCAGGATTTGAGGTTTAAGAACCTCTTCCTGACGGCAACAGTCGGAACGTTTAATAATTTCCGCTGGGGAGGTGACCTGCAGGCAAGGTATGTGTTTAAGGATCCACGCTTTATGCTGGATGGAGAGATTGCCTTTACTGGTATGTCGAGATTTGAGAACTGGCGATGGAAAAGGGGAGACTTGAAACGTCTTACTTGGAGTCTGGGTGGTTCGTTCTACTGGCCGCAATACAATGTGAAGTTTGACCTTCACTTGCAGCAGTATCTGCTTCATGAACGTGGCGTACGCTTCCAGATGGTGAGGTACTTCAGACATGCAGCGATAGGTTTTTACGCTTCAAAGATACAGCATGCGGGTAACCACGGGATTAATGGCGGTTTTCAGTTTACGATAAACCTGCCACCTTATAAATATAAGCGTCGTGGCTATATACCACGGGTGCTGCCATCGCAGAACTTTGGTATTATGTATAATGCCGGAAATGAAAGGACTTACGGTAAGACGTTTGCACCAAGGGCGGATAGGAATTTTGGAAATGAAAATAGTTTTAACCCAATATTTATAAAATCGGAATTGTTGAATTATTAAAATTTTAAAGAAATGAAAAAGTTTTTTAGTCTGAAGATGGCTTTGGCCGTTTTAGTTGCTGGTGCAGCTTTCACAAGTTGCTCTGATTCTGACGCAGGTGATATCTATGTACCTGGAACAACTCCTGGTGGTTCAAATGTAGTTTATCCTGCTGCTAAGTATGTTGTTAACGGTGTTGTTACAGATGCCGCTACAAGCGCTGCTATTGAGGGTGTAGCTGTCAGTGGTGCTGTTACCGCTACTACTGATGCCAACGGTTTCTTCACTTCTGGTGCTCAGGCTTCACCTCTGAACGGTGTTGTAACTTTCACAAAGGCTGGTTACACTACGGTTAACCGTACTTTGGTAATGGTAGAGGCTACTACCGGTGTTGTTTCTGAAGCTATGAACGTGGTGATGACAACTGGTTCTGTTGAGCCAGAAGGTGAGTTGGTTGTTCCAGATCCTACTGCTACAGTTCTGGTGAATGATAAGGCTCTGGAAGCTCCTGCTTCTGCTCTGGCTTCTCTCGTTAACGACTCAGATGAGGATAAGACTGTAATGCTCAGTGTTTCTGACCTTGACTTGCCTTATGGCGCTGTTGTTCCTGCTGCTAAGGGCGCATTCGAGGATGCACTCGTAGCTTTTGTTAAATATATCTGGGGTAATGATCCTTATGCTGGTTACATTACTTTCACAGGTTCAGTTCCAGTAGTAATTCCTGCTGGCATGAAGGTTGTTAAGCTGATTATCACTCCTGTACTTGTTCCTGCTAAGTTCATTCTTGGTGATGAAGAGCAGGATCTGGATGTTGTTGATCAGTATCAGGCATCTCCAGCTTGTGCACCAGTTGATGCTCACGATCCTCACGATGCTCACAATGGTGACAACGTTGGTGGTGGTGACAGCCAGGGCGTTTAATTGAAACTGTCAATACGTAAGTTAATTATTAACTAATTGAGTGTACAATAATGGGTGTTCGTCGCAAAATCGGTTTCTTGCTCGTTTTGTTGAGTTTCCCCATTATGCTATCGGCTCAGATGACCTACGGTGTCACAGGATTGCTTCACATGCCGTCCGGTGAGATGCAGAGAGACAAGACTGTGATGCTCGGTGGTAACTTTCTGAATAAGTCGTTAACGCCGCCTAGATGGAACTTTGGCACGTATAACTATTACTTGAATGTAACGATCTTCCCTTGGTTGGAAGTGGCTTATACCTGTACATTGTTCAATGCTGAATCGCTTGGTTTGAAGCGTTACGGTTATTCGGGCTTTATCAATCAGGACAGGTATTTCTCGTTCAGATTGAGACTGCTGAAAGAAGGACAGTTCTGGAAACATATGCCAGGTGTAGTGTTAGGGACTTCGGATCCTTTTACAACATCAGGTGGAGGTACAATATCAAACGTTACAGGAAATGGATATTTCAGACGTTTCTATATTGCCGCTACCAAGCATATCCAGGTTGGTAAGGAAGAGATAGGTGTTCATTTAGCCTACCTTTATAATAATCGTGACGATTACCATTTGAATGGTCCTGCCGTAGGTGTAACCTACAGTCCTTCATTTCATAAACCGTTAACTGTTATCGCGGAGTATGACTCAAAGGATTTCGCTTTAGGTGCGACCTATCTGCTTTTCAATCATCTGCATATGCAGTTTGAAATGCAGCGTATGAAATGGTTCTCAGGCGGACTCGCTTATAAGATTTATCTTAAGTAAGGGATGAGAGATAGTAAAAGAATTTTAAAATTAGAAAGATGAAAGCTAAATTAATAATGTTATCTTTGGCTGTTGCTGGTTTCGCAATGTCTGCATCAGCTCAGACCAGAGAGAAATATACAAGTAATGGCTCTGATAATATCTTTATCAGCGCAACGATTGGTGGATCTACCACTTACTCTGGCAAGTCTGAGGGTAAGTTTGGTAAGATCGCTCCACACGTGACTGTTTCACTCGGTAAGTGGTTTAACCCAGTTATCGGTATCCGCGGTCAGGTTGGTCTGTGGAGAACTAACTACTACACTCAGCATGCTTCAGGTACAATGACTGAGGCTGGTAACAACATGATTCTTGTAAAGAACAAGCAGGCTAATCATAAGGGTATGGGTGTTGTTCGTATCGACGGTATGTACAACCTTACCAACGCTATCCTGGGCTATAATCCAGACCGTTTGTTCTCACTGTCTGTATTCGCTGGTCCTGGTTTGACTTTCACAAAGTCAGCTAATGGCGTTTACAGTGCAAATGCTCAGACTAAGCAATATTCTCGCATCGTTCCTGGTGGCAAGAGTGAGAAGCTCCGTGCTCATATCAACGGTTCTGTAGGTTTGCAGGGTAAGTTTAACGTATCTCCTGAACTGGATATTGATATCGAGGTTCGCGGTGAAATCGCTGACTCTTATCTGGGTGCTAAGTCAACTGCAAGTGCTATTGGTGCTATCTATGCAGGTGCAGGCGTTACTTATACATTTGGTGGCAAGAACTTCGTGAAGGTTGGTCAGGTTGTTGACAACTCAGCTCTGAACGATGAGATTAACCGTCTGCGTAACGAACTGGCAGAGGCTCGTAACAAACCAGCTGAAATCCGCACTGTTACTGAGACTAAGACCGTTACTGAGACCAAGTTCAACAGAACTCCTATCTTCTTCAAGATCGGTAGCTCTAAGCTTGACAACTATGCTAAGGCATCTGTTAAGTTGGTTGCTGAAGGCATAAAGGCTTCAGGTGGTACTTATAAGATTCAGGCTTACGCTGATAAGGGTACTGGTAGCGCTAACTTCAACCAGAAGTTGACTGATGCTCGTGCACAGGCTGTTTATGATGCTCTGATTGCTGAGGGCGTTTCTGCTAACCAGCTGCAGATCGTTTCTAACGGTGGTGTTGACAATATGTTTGGTGATGCTGAGACAACTCGCGTCGTAATCATGGGTGTTGAGTAATTCAAGACTTGTTGAATAATATGGAAAGGGTATTCGCAAACGAATACCCTTTTTTTTATATTATAGGGATTTTTCACTTCTATATTCAATTAATATTCGTAATTTTGCAGAGAATTAAGTGATATGGGTAGAATACTTGCTATAGATTACGGGCGAAAGCGATCCGGCATTGCCGTGACTGATACATTGCAGATTATAGCCAATGGCCTGACTACTGTTCAGACTTCACAGTTGATGGCTTTCCTTTCGGAATACATAGCTAAAGAGCCTGTGGAGAGGGTGATTATTGGTTTGCCAAAACAAATGAATAATGAGTATTCTGAGAATATGGCGAATATTCAGCCTTTCGTCAATAAATTTATAAAACAGTATCCTGATATACCTGTAGAGTATGTGGATGAAAGGTTTACCTCAGTGCTGGCTCATAAAGCCATGATTGACGGAGGACTTAAAAAGAAAGAACGACAGAACAAGGCGTTGGTTGATGAGATAAGTGCGACCATCATCCTTCAGTCGTATATGGAGAATAAGAGATTATTTAGTTAAAAAGATATAGATATGATTTTACCGATTTATGTGTACGGACAACCTGTTCTGAGGAAAGTGGCAGAAGACATTAAGTCAGACTATCCAAATCTGAAGGAACTGATAGCAAATATGTTTGAGACAATGGATAACGCAGAGGGTGTTGGCTTGGCTGCGCCCCAGATTGGTTTACCCATAAGGGTAGTTGTTATCAACCTGGATGTTCTCTCTGATGAGTTCCCTGAGTTAAAAGGCTTCCGTAAGACATTTATCAACCCTCATATTCTCGAGGTAAGCGGTGAGATGGAGGATATGGAGGAAGGCTGTCTTAGTCTTCCAGGCATTCATGAAAACGTTAAACGTGCCGGAAAGATACATGTACATTATCTGGATGAAGATATGCAGCCGCATGATGAAATTGTGGAAGGTTATCTTGCCAGGGTAATGCAGCATGAGTTTGACCATCTGGATGGCAAAATGTTTATCGACCATATCTCTATGATGCGCAAGCAGATGATTAGAGGAAAGCTCAGTGCAATGCTCAAAGGTAAGGTTCGCTGCGCTTATAAGGTTAAGGCCGTTAAGATTTGAAATGTAAAATGAACATACGCAAACTACTATTATTGTTATTATTTGTGCCGGCTTTGATGAAGGCTCAAATCAATACGGACAGGGTTATGGCTATAGCCCGGAACGCATTGTATTTTGAGGATTACGTTCTTTCTATACAATATTTCAATCAGGTCATCAGTGCCAAACCCTACCTTTATGAACCTTATTTCTATAGAGGTATGGCTAAATTCTATTTGGATGATTATGTTGGAGCGGAATCCGATTGTAATCAGGCGATTGATAGAAATCCTTTCGTAGTGGGTGCATACCAGATTAGAGGATTGGCAAGAATTAGACAGCAAAAGTACTCCGATGCCATTCAAGATTACACTTCTGCTTTGAGGTTAGATCCCGAAAACGTTGTGTTATGGCACAATCTTTCCCTCTGCCACATGCAGCAGAAAGAATATGGACTGGCTAAAGATGATTTGAATAGTTTGCTTGCTGTCGCGCCACGTTATGCCACTGCATATTTGATGCGTGGAGAGGTGTTGCTCAATGAGAAAGATACAGTCCAGGCTTTGAAAGATTTTGATAAGGCGATTGAACTGGAACGTTTTGAGCCTAATGGGTGGAGCGCTCGTGCGGTAGTCAAGCTACAACAGGGTAAATATAAGGAGTCAGAGGAAGACTTTGACGAAGCTATTCGCTTGAGTGTGAGGAATGCCGGGAACTATATCAACCGCGCGTTGGCGCGCTTCCATCAGAATAACCTGCGTGGCGCCATGAGTGACTATGACTTAGCCCTTGATATTGATCCGGGTAATTTCATGGGGCATTATAACCGAGGACTGCTTCGCGCACAGGTGGGAGATGACAATAGGGCAATAGAGGATTTTGACTTTGTCCTGAATATTGATCCAGACGATATGATGGCGACGTACAACCGGGGTTTGTTACGTTCTCAGACTGGTGATTACAGGGGTGCCATCAACGATTTCACAAAAGTGCTGAATATTTATCCTGAGTTCTTGGCTGGCTATTATCAGCGTGCTGAGGCAAGGAAGAAGGTCGGCGATGTTAGAGGTGCACAACAAGATGAGTTCGCAATCATGCGTGCTCAGATAGACAGACTTAACAATAATAACTCGAACCCACAGACTGCACGTAATGATGGAGCCTCTGAAGAACAGCAGGATGATGATGCCACGATGACTCGTAAACGCAGTGATAAGAATGTGGAAAATTATCGCAAGCTGGTAATTGCAGACGACAATGAAGCTACCAGGTCTTACGCCAATGACAGTAGGGGTAGGGTTCAAGACCGTAATGTGAACATCAAGCCGGAAGGAATGTTCGTGCTCTCATATTATGAACGAACATCCGAACTCAAGCACACGTTACATTATTACCGCTATATAGAGGAGCTTAACCATAGCAGGACTTTCTATAAGAACCTCCTGATAACGAATAATGAAGTACCTCTGAACGAGAATCAGATTCGTCTGCATTTCGCTCTGATAGACCAACATACGGCAGATATCGTCGCTGATGAATCTGATCCTTTGAGGCGTTTTATGCGTGGCTTGGATTTCTATCTGGTGCAGGATTTCTCAAGTTCCATAGATGATTTCACCCAGAGCATATTAGCTGATGACTCTTTCTTTCCTGCCTATTTTATGAGAGCGTTGGTAAGATTCAAACAATTTGAATATGAATCTGCAGAGAATGAGGCTCAACAGAATGCCCCGATGACTGGTGGCTTGAGGATTGACAGAATGGAGAGCCTTGACTATAATCTGGTTCGCAGGGATTTAGATAAAGTGGTGGAGCTGGCTCCCGACTTTGTCTATGGCTATTATAACCGTGCATGCCTGCTTACCCAGCTTAAAGAATACCGCTCTGCCATCAGTGATTATGACAAGGCTATCGGTATGAAACCAGATTTCGCTGAAGCTTACTATAACAGAGGACTGACGAACATCTTCCTGGGAAACAACCGGCAGGGAATTGAAGACTTGAGCAAGGCCGGTGAACTGGGTATCGCTTCCGCCTATAATGTCATTAAACGCTTCACTGAGTGATGTGCTGGCAAGAATGAGATATAAATCACCTTGAACAAGATATTTTTAATCATAAAAGATTTTTCTTATAAAAGATTTCACTAACTTTGCAAATTGAAAAACTTTTGAATAATACGAAAACAGAAATATGGTAAAGATTACATTTCCCGATGGCTCTGTTCGAGAATATGAAAACGGAGTTACCGGTTTGCAGATTGCAGAGAGCATAAGCTCTCGGTTGGCACAAGAAGTTTTGTCTTGTGGCGTGAATGGTGAGACTTATGACTTGAGCCGTCCTATCAATGAGGATGCTAAAGTGGTACTTTACAAATGGGATGATGAGGAAGGCAAGCATACTTTCTGGCATACCAGCGCCCACTTGCTGGCAGAAGCGTTAAAAGAGCTTTATCCCGGCATCCAGTTTGGCTTCGGACCTGCTATAGAAAACGGATTCTTCTATGATGTGATGCCCGCTGACGGTGTAGTTATCAAAGAAGGTGACCTTCCTGCTATCGAGAAGAAAATGCAGGAACTCGCCGCCAAGAAGGAACAGCTGGTGCGTCGTGAGGTTTCAAAGGCTGACGCATTGGTACAGTTCAAGGCTGACGGTCAGACCTATAAGTGCGAACATATTGAACAGGATCTCGAAGACGGAACCATTTCAACATATACTCAAGGCTCGTTTACTGACCTCTGCCGTGGCCCTCACTTGATGAACACAGGCGCGATAAAGGCCATCAAACTGACGAGTGTCTCCGCTGCTTTCTGGCGTGGTGATGCAAACCGTGAGCAGATGACCCGAATCTATGGTATTTCTTTCCCAAAGAAAAAACTGCTGGATGAATATCTCGTGATGCTGGAAGAGGCAAAGAAGCGCGACCATAGGAAGATTGGCAAAGAGATGGATCTGTTTATGTTCTCAGAGACGGTAGGCAAAGGTCTGCCTATGTGGCTTCCTAAAGGTGCCGCCTTGCGTCTGAGACTCCAGGAATTCCTTCGCCGCATACAGTCCCGTTATGATTACCAGGAGGTGATCACTCCGCCTATCGGTAACAAGCTGCTGTATATTACTTCTGGTCACTATGCTCACTATGGCAAGGATTCATTCCAGCCTATCCATACTCCTGAAGAGGGCGAGGAATACTTCCTGAAACCGATGAACTGTCCTCATCACTGCATGATTTATAGAAACTCTCCTCGCTCATATAAGGATCTGCCTTTGCGTATAGCCGAGTTTGGTACTGTATGCCGTTATGAGCAGAGCGGTGAACTTCATGGATTAACCCGCGTACGTAGTTTCACGCAGGATGATGCCCATATTTTCTGCCGTCCAGATCAGGTTAAGGATGAGTTTCTCCGCGTGATGGATATTATTTCTATCGTGTTTAAGTCTATGGACTTCCAGAACTTTGAGGCTCAGATTTCTTTGCGTGATCCTAATGACCATGAGAAGTACATAGGCTCTGACGAAAACTGGGAACGTGCGGAACAGGCTATCGTGGAAGCTTGTCAGGAGAAAGGTCTGACGGCAAAGATTGAATATGGTGAGGCTGCTTTCTATGGACCTAAGCTGGACTTCATGGTGAAAGATGCCATTGGCCGCCGTTGGCAGCTCGGAACTATTCAGGTTGACTATAACCTGCCTGAACGTTTTGAGCTTGAATATACTGGTTCAGATAACCTCAAGCATCGTCCTGTTATGATTCATCGTGCACCTTTCGGTTCAATGGAACGTTTCGTGGCTGTACTAATCGAGCACACAGCCGGGAAGTTCCCGTTGTGGCTCACGCCAGATCAGGTAGCTATCCTGCCAATCAGTGAGAAGTTCAATGACTATGCTGTTGAAGTACAGAAATATCTGAAGCGTTATGATATTCGCGCTTTGGTGGATGACCGCAACGAGAAGATTGGACGTAAGATCCGTGACAATGAGTTGAAGCGTATCCCTTATATGCTGATTGTGGGCGAAAAAGAGGCTGAAAATGGTGAGGTTTCTGTTCGTAAGCAGGGTGCGGGAGACCAAGGAACCGTTAAATTTGAAGATTTTGCTAAAAAAATCAGCGAAGAAGTTCAAAATATGATAAATAAGTGGTAACTTTGCGCCGCAATTTGCCAGTATGGATATGTGGCCTGTATGGCGTAATTAATTAACGGTAAAGAATAAAAATAATTAGTATCACAATTTAGAAACAGAAGACATTATTGAATGAAAGACGATAACAAAGATCAATATCGGGTGAATGGACAAATCAGAGCTAAGGAAGTTCGCATCGTTGGTGACAATGTTGAGTCAAAGGTGTACCCCATAGCTCAAGCTTTGAAAATTGCTGAAGAGCATGAAGCAGATTTAGTGGAGATTTCTCCAAACGCTCAGCCTCCTGTCTGCCGTGTGATAGAGTATTCTAAGTTTCTTTACCAGTTAAAGAAGCGTCAGAAGGAGATGAAGGCTAAGCAGGTGAAGACCGAAGTGAAGGAAATCCGTTTCGGGCCTCAGACTGATGACCATGATTTCAATTTTAAGAAGAATCATGCCATATCGTTCTTAAAAGACGGAAACAAGGTACGTGCCTATGTATATTTCAAAGGACGCTCCATCCTCTTCAAGGAGCAGGGTGAAGTGCTGCTGCTGCGTTTTGCCAATGATCTTGAAGAATATGCTAAGGTAGAGATGATGCCTGTATTGGAGAAGAAGAAAATGACGATAGTTCTGGCTCCGAAGAAAGAAATCATCAAGAAGCCGGCGCAGAAGAACGCTGAAGCGAAAAATGCGCAGCCAAAGCCTCAAAAGCCCGTTGCGCAGGCTGCTTCAGATCAAAAAGGAAATGAGTGACGCCAGGGTATAGTGCGTTACCATATATATTAATTTAATAATTTTAAAAGTAAGATGCCAAAAATCAAGACTAACTCCGGTTCTAAAAAAAGATTCGTTCTTACCGGAACAGGTAAAATTAAGAGACAGCATGCTTATCACAGTCACATTCTGACTAAGAAGACTAAGAAGCAGAAGAGAAACTTGTGTTACTCAACTATCCTCGACCCAACGAACGTTCGTCAGGTAAAGGAACTTCTGGCCATCAGATAATCATGCAAGAAAAACAAGTTATTAACCGAATGCATTAGCCGTAAAGACCATAGCGAAGGCTGTGGCGCTAACATTCAAAAAACAAAAAACTATGCCAAGATCAGTAAATCATGTTGCTTCCAGAGCAAAGAGAAAGAAAATTTTGAAGTTAACCAGAGGTTACTTTGGTGCAAGAAAGAATGTGTGGACCGTTGCCAAGAATACTTGGGAGAAGGGTCTGCTGTATGCGTTCCGCGACCGTAAGGCGAATAAGCGTAATTTCCGTGCCCTGTGGATTCAGCGTATTAACGCTGCCGCTCGTCTGGAGGGTCTGTCTTATTCTAAACTGATGGGTGCTTTGCATAAGGCTGGTATCGAGATTAACCGCAAGGTGTTGGCTGACTTAGCCGTTAACCATCCTGAGGCATTCAAGGCTATCGTAGCTAAGGCAAAGGCAGCTTAACCAGCTGCACTTATATTGGGTTGGCAAGGCAAGCTGAAAAGGCTTGCCTTTTTTCGTCAGTATCTGCCTTTTGGCCCTTTTTGTGATTTTTTTTCCAGTTCGCTTGCATAATATTTAAGAATGCATTATATTTGTAAACAGAAAATGAGTGAATAGCCGCATTGATGCGATCGGGAAACTCATCAATTATTAAAGAAATACCGAGGCAAGCTCCAGACTCCAATGGCGGGCCACGCCCTTCGGGGTAACTTTGAGTCGGTGGATTACAAAGGGGTCGGGCACTCAAATCATGTCATTCGGAGTTTCATCTTTATCAATAGTTCAATGCGGCTTCCTATATGGCGGGTGTTTTCCTTTGTGAAGATACCTGCTTTTTTCTTGTCTTTCCCGTTGCTTTGTATTATCTTTGCGTGATAATTGAAAATTATAACCATGAAGATAAGATTTATGAGCCTTGCCAGCGGTAGTAGCGGTAATTGTTATTATCTCGGTGGCGAGGGTTATGGTATATTGATTGATGCGGGCATTGGTGTGAGGACAATCAAGAAAAGGCTTAAGGATGTTGGCATTCCTATGGAATCTATTCTGGCCGTTTTCGTTACCCATGACCATGCTGACCATATAAAATCGGTAGGTGTGCTGGGCGAGAATCTCTTCCTGCCCATATATGCTACCGCCAAGACTCATGTGGGCATAAACAAGAGTTATTGTATGACTCAGAAACTTGGAATCAGTGCTAAACAACTGGAGAAATACCAGCCTTTGAAGTTCCGGGATTTTACGATTGAGTCATTCGAAGTGCCTCATGACGGTACCGACAATGTGGGCTACTGTGTTGAAGCTGATGGCAAGACCTTCTGTTTCATCACCGACCTTGGGGAGATTACCGAGACGGTAAAGAAATATATACTTCGCGCCAACTATTTAGTCATTGAGGCTAATTATGATGCTGAGATGCTGAAGATGGGCCCGTACCCGCCTTATTTAAAAGAACGCATTGCCAGTCATACTGGTCACATGTGTAATTCGGATACTGCAGAGTTTCTGGCTACGCATTGGTCACCTCGTCTTCACAACATCTGGCTTTGCCACTTGAGTAAAGACAACAATCATCCGGAACTCGCTTATAAAACTGTTGAACTTCGTTTGAAAGAGGCTGGTATTGTGGTAGGTAAAGATGTGGAGCTGTGCGCCTTGAAGCGTTCGGCTCCCAGTGAGCTCTATACGTTCGAATAATCTTTTTTACATTTAGTATGAAAAAAACTTCAAGAAAGTTTTGCAGATACCAAAAAAACTCCTACCTTTGCAACCGCAATTAAGAACGATGCACCCTTAGCTCAGTTGGTAGAGCACCTGACTCTTAATCAGGGTGTCCAGGGTTCGAGCCCCTGAGGGTGTACAGAATGGTGGAATCGTCTAAGGGCTAGGACACATGCCTCTCACGCATGTAATCGGGGTTCGAATCCCCGCTCCACTACAACTTTGAAAGCTGATTATCTTTTCGATAGTTGGCTTTTTTTATTATATGGCTAACGTTTAAAGACTTGACTCATGACAGACAATTTAACCCCAGAAGAGATTGTTGGCGATGTAAGATACATGCAGTTGCTCGCCCGTTCTTTCCCTACAATTGCTGCGGCCAGCTCTGAAATCATTAATCTGGAGGCTATCCTTAACCTGCCAAAAGGTACAGAACACTTTCTCAGTGATGTTCACGGTGAATACGAGGCTTTCCAGCATGTGCTGAAGAACGCTTCAGGCACTGTCAAGAGAAAGGTGAATGAGATTTTCGCACATTCCTTGAGAGATCAGGAGATGAAAGACCTCTGTACGCTCATCTATTACCCTGAGGAGAAACTGAGGCTGATCAAGAAACAAGAGTCTGATATGGATGACTGGTATCGCATTACCCTCAACCGCTTGGTTAGAGTCTGTCAGAATGTGTCTTCCAAATATACCCGCTCTAAGGTTCGTAAGGCCTTGCCGAAGGACTTTGAATACATCATCCAGGAATTGCTGCATGAGTCAAGCGATGACCACAATAAAGAGGCCTATCTGGCTGTGATTATCAGTACCATCATCTCCACCAACAGGGCCGATGCCTTCATCGTGGCGATGTGTAACCTGATACAGCGCCTTTGCATTGATTCCTTGCACATCGTGGGCGATATCTTTGACAGAGGGACCGGTGCCCATATCATCATGGATACGCTGTGCGACTATCATAATTTCGATATCCAATGGGGCAATCATGACGTACTTTGGATGGGTGCCGCTTCTGGCAATATGGCTTGCATAGCCAATGTGATCAGAATGTGCATGAGGTATGCCAATCTTTCTACGCTGGAAGACGGATATGGCATCAATCTGCTTCCATTGGCCACTTTCGCGATGGACACCTATAAGGATGATCCATGCGAGCGTTTCTGGCCGAATATCAGTGAGTTTTCTGGAAATCAGCCTGATGAGAAGACACGGCGGCTGATTGCCCAGATGCACAAGGCCATCACCATCATTCAGTTTAAGATGGAGGCTGAGATCATACACCGCCATCCCGAATACCAGATGGAGGACCGACTGCTGCTGGATAAGATTGATTTTGCCAAAGGCACTGTAAGGATAGGGGAGATTGACTATGATATGCTTGACAGCTATATGCCGACAGTTGATCCTGCCGATCCGTACAGACTGACTGACGAGGAACGGGATATCATGGATAAAATCCATGCTTCTTTCCTTAACAGCGAGAAACTGCGTAAGCATATGCACTGTCTGTTCTCCAACGGCAGCATGTATCTGGTGACTAACAGCAACCTGCTCTTCCACGCTTCCATTCCTTTGAATGCTGACGGTAGCTTCAAGCATGTACGCATAGGGCAGAAGGAATATTGGGGCAAGAACCTCCTGCAGAAGGCAGACAGGATGTTGCGAAGCGCGTATTACGAATATCATGATAAAGAGCGCAAGCGCAATGCGATGGATTATGTGTGGTATTTGTGGTGTGGTCCTGATACCCCGACGTTCGATAAGAGCAAGATGGCTACGTTTGAACGTTATTTCGTGGCGGATAAGGAGACTCATAAGGAGGAAAAGGGTAATTATTACGTGTTGCGTGACCAGGCTGAGGTGTGCGACAACATCTTGCGTGAGTTCGGCATTGAGCCGGATACTCATTCCCATATCATCAATGGTCACGTGCCTGTGCGTACCATCAAGGGCGAAAAACCTGTGAAGGCTGATGGAAAACTGTTGGTCATCGACGGCGGATTCTCCAAGGCTTACCAACCTACTACGGGCATTGCAGGCTATACGCTGGTTTATCATAGTCATGGCTTCCAGTTAGTGCAGCACGAACCTTTTGAGAGCCGCGAGAAGGCCATCAAGGAAGGACTTGACATCAAGTCCACTATCTTCCTGGTAGATTATACTCGTCGTCGTATGATGGTGAAGGATACAGACAAGGGCAGGGAGATACGTGAGCAGATCAACGACTTACAGAAACTGCTCGTCGCCTTCCGCAGCGGTTTAGTGCAGGAGAAAGATTAGGCGGGAATTAACTTAGCGGATTAAGCCTATAGTTGCTTCCAATATCTGCTATTGGAAGCGTTGGTTATCGCTATGGGACGATGTGATGCCTCCCATCGCTCGTTCCAAAGCCTTCTACGGGGTGTCGCAATATCTGTTATCCCCCTATAGGAGATATTGCGATGCCTCGTAACAGACGCTCGGACGGGTGATGGAAATGCCTGCGGTCAATGATGTAAGTTACTCCGTTTCGGAATTATTCAAATAAATTTGGCTTTTCGCTCAACTTATCGTATCTTTGCTCGCGCTTTGTTCTGAAAGCCCTGTTACCGGGCTGAAGGATGAAAAGGGAATCGGGTGAAAGTCCCGAACAGTCCCGCTGCTGTGAGTCCCGCTTTGTACTCATGAATCTTTGCCACTGCCCGTTAGGGCGGGAAGGCCATGTGTACGGGATAAGTCAGAAGACCTGCAAAGCGTTTGTTGTTGGATCAACGCATTCGAGGATGTGCGTAAATCTGTGTGCTTTATATGTGTAAATGGTTTTCATTGTATGGTAAAGGATTAAGCGGCACGCTGATGGTGTGTCTCATGGCTTTTGCCCCTTTGGAAATAAGCGCACAGAAGCAAGTGACTGATACCATCACAGGTAAAGTGCATGTCATCGATGAGGTGACGGTCAGCACCACAGCCCGTAGCCGCAATGTAACCAGTACGGCTCCTACGCTGCTGGTTACTCAGAGGCAGTTGCTTTCACAAGGCGTTACAGACCTGAGTGATGCCCTACGTCGTTTCTCAGGCGTGAACGTGAGGGATTATGGTGGGGCAGGAGGCGTTAAGACAGTATCTGTCAGGAGTCTGGGCTCACAGCATACGGCAGTGGCCTATGATGGAATCACCATCACCGATGCCCAAAGCGGACAGATAGACTTGTCACGTTTCTCGCTCGATAACATCCGTTCCCTATCTCTTACTATCGGCGATAATGATGATATCTTCCTGCCAGCCAGGACTGTGGCGTCAGCGGCGGTTTTGCGCTTGCAGACTGAGGTGCCTGATTTCTCTGAAAAGTCATATCGCTTGAAAGCGGAATTGAAAGCAGGCTCTTTCGGTATGCTGAATCCTTATGTCCGTTACGACCAACGCCTCAGTGAAAAGGTGAGCGTTTCCGCCTACGGTGACTATCTGCGTGCAGACAACCGCTACCCTTTCCGTCTTGTCAATGGACAGTTTGTCACCACCGAGAAACGAAATAATAATTTTATCGAGACCTACCGGGGTGAGGCTAACTTGACGGCCCATACATCGGAAACCGGATTGTTACAGGCTAAAGCATACTATTACAGTTCATTCCGTCAGTTGCCCGGTCCCGTTATCCTGTATAATAACGTGAGCCGAGAGAAGGAAACGGACAGAAACTTCTTCACCCAGCTCCACTACCAGACGCTCTTAGGCAGCCAGTGGCACCTACAGCTCAACGCTAAGTTCAACTGGGCATATACCCATTATGTGGATGTCGGCAACCAGTATCCAGACGGGCAGCTGAGCAATTATTACTACCAGCGTGAGTACTATGGCTCAGGCACGTTGATGTACACCCCTTCTGATCACCTGGCTTTCGCCTATGCTGCCGACTATGCCTATAATAACCTTAATAGCAATACAACAGGCGGTGCAAGACCTTATCGCAACACCTTCCTGCAGACCTTGACAGCCAAGTATCAGGACCGGCATTGGCTATTGACTGCCCGCTTGCTGGCATCCGTCTATGATAATGGCGCTAAGAACGGAGCGGCATCCAAGAGTGCCAACCGACTGTCTCCGTCAGTGTCGCTCTCCTACAAACCCATACTCAGTCAAGACCTCTATCTGCGTGTGGCCTATAAAGACATTTTCCGGGTGGCTACGTTCAGTGAGAACTATTTTGCCAGATTCAGCAGCAGGGATCTGAAGCCGGAAGTAGCCCGGCAGCTGAATGTGGGCGTTACATATAGCCTGAGACAGAATAACTCATGGCTTGAGTCTTTGAACTTTACAGCTGACGGCTATTTTAATAGGGTGAAGGATAAAATCATAGCTATCCCGTTCAATATGTTCTTCTGGACTATGATAAACCTCGGTAGGGTTGACATCTGGGGCTTGGATATGAATGTGGATGCTAATTTCCGACTGGCCCGAAGGCACCATTTGCTGTTTAATGGCTCATATACCTTACAGTCGGCTTCCAATATGACAGACCCCTCTTCTCCATATTATAGATATCAGATTGTCTATACCCCTAAGAACTCCGGGGCAGTATCACTGTCATGGGAGAATCCTTGGGTGAATGTGGCTTTGCACGCCACGTTGTCTGGCTCACGCTATACGGTGGATGACCACAAGCCGTCAAACCGCCTGCCTGGATATGGTGAATGGGGTGCATCGCTCTACCGTACCTTCCGTTTCAAGCAGTTTGAACTGGCAGCGCGTTTTGACGGAATCAACTTAGGCAACAAGCAATATAGCATCGTGAAGAGCTATCCGATGCCTGGAAGGGCGTTTAAGTTTACAATAAGTTTAACTATATAAAAGTAATGAGTTATGAAAATGAATGTTAGAAAGTTTGTGAAGCTATTTGCTTTAGTGGTGGCGTTACCTTTGGCATTCGCCGCTTGTGGTGATGACAAGAATGACCCGGTGATACCAACGCCAGACCCAACTCCGGTTACTCCAGACCCGACTCCTACCCCGGAACCTGACTATTCTGTGTCTGCTGACAAGCAGGGTCTCTTTGTGTTCAATGGCGGTAATATGGGATCGAGCATCGACGGTTCACTATCTTTCATCAATTTCTCTAAGGGCGAAGTGACAAATGGTGCTTTCATGGCTGCTAACGGCCGTAGCCTGGGTGGAACGGTTCAGAACGGCGCTGTATTCCACAATAACCTCTATATTGCTGTTTATGGCTCAAAGACTGTTGAGGTGGTGGATAAGATTACCTTGAAGACCGTGAAACAGATTTCTATACCTGAAACCCATGATGGTCCTCGCTTCATCATTGCTGATGATAACTATGTCTATGCCTCCCTTTATGACGGTGCCGTTATCCGCATTAATCCAGAGACTAACGACATCATCAGTACCATTCCTGTGGGACCGAATCCTGAGGAGATGACGATTGCGAACGGCTTCCTCTATGTGGTTAACTCTGATGGCCTGAACTATGATAATGGTTATGTAAACGGTAAGACTGTTTCAAAGATTGACCTGGCTTCATTTACTGAGGTGAAGAAGATAGAGGTGGGTATTAATCCTACTCGTATCGCTACTGACGGGTCCAATGTCTATGCACTGTCAAACGGCGATTACTACACCGTTCCTTCTACCATCCACAAGATTGATGCGCAAGACAATGTGACAGACCTGGGCGTTGAGGCTGCTTGGCTGGCTATCAACGACGGTAAGCTATATACCATCAGTTCAGTATGGACCAGTGACGCTGACGGCAACTGGTACACCATTGATGCCTATAAGCAGTACAACCTCAGCGATATGTCTGTAGTGAGCGAGGCTTACTTGGGTGAGAATGTGGTAGATGCTCCTGCAGGCATCGCATTTGATGCAGAGGGTGGCAGACTGTTTGTTTCATCTTATAGCAAGGTGGATGGCTATACCTCATATTCAACCGCAGGCTATGTGAACGAATATACTTTGGGTGGTAAACTGGAACATACCTATGAAGTAGGTGTTGGTCCTTGCTTCATGCTGGTACTTAGATAATTGACCATTGAATAGCAATACTTGAAGATTGTAATGAGCTATCGTCTGTTGCATATTTGTATATTGGCACTGACCGTTTTTTGCTCTTGTCAAGGAAATAAACAGGACGGGGTGTCTCCAGAGGGAGATACCCTGGCTCTGCAATATGCCGAGCTGCTTACCGTTGTGGAGTATGACGGTTATAGTGTGGTGAGCATCCGTGATCCTTGGAGCAAGGGACGCAGTCTGCACGAATATGTGTTAGTCCCCAAGGATGCCCAACTGCCTTCCCATTTGCCAAAAGGAACGCTGGTGCGTACCCCAGTCGCTAAGGCGGTGATTTATACTTCCGTGCATAGTGCTTTGGTGCAGGAACTGGGTGCTGAGAGTCAGATAGGCGGTGTGTGCGACTTGCAGTATATCCACGTGCCTTATATTATTAAAGGTGTGGAGGAAGGTAGTATCAAGGATTGTGGCGATGCGATGAGTCCAGACCTGGAACGGATCATCGACCTGGAACCTGATGCCATCATGCTCTCGCCTTTCGAGAACAGCGGAGGCTATGGTCGGGTAGAGGAACTGGGTGTGCCCATCATCGAGTGTGCAGACTATATGGAGACATCTGCTCTTGGACGTGCTGAATGGATGAAGTTTTACGGCAGGCTGTTCGGTCAGGCTGAGGTAGCCGATCACCTTTTCACCGAGGTGAGCGATAGTTATCAGGAACTGAAGGCACAGGCCGCTCAGGCCGCAACCCGTCCGTCTGTCATCACCGACTTGAAGACGGGCTCTGTATGGTATGTGCCGGGCGGACAAAGCACGCAAGGCAAACTGTGGGCTGATGCCAATGCCGCTTACCCTTATGCAGACGATACCCATAGTGGATCACTGGCTTTGTCGTTTGAAGCGGTGTTCGACAAAGGAGGAGATGCTGATATCTGGGTGTTCCGCTATAATCAGAACACACCGATGACGTATGCCCAACTGGCTGCCGATTACAGAGGCAATGCTGAGATGAAGGCTTTCAAACAACGCCGTGCTTATGGCTGTAACACTGCTACCACAGCGTTTTATGAAGAGACACCCTTCCATCCTGACCGTCTCTTGCGTGACTATATACAGATTTGTCATCCAGAGTTAGACCTTGGCGGATTGAATTATTTTGAGCGACTGAGTGAATAAAGGAGTGAAATATGGCATCGCCTTGGCAGCGATAATCCTGCTGCTGTTTATGGCTAACTTGCTGGTAGGGTCAGTATCCATACCGGCAGGTGATGTCGTGCGCATCCTGTTAGGCGAGGAAGCGTCGAAGCCAAGCTGGCGGTTCATCATCTGGCAGAGCCGTTTGCCACAGGCTTTGACAGCCTTGCTGTGCGGAGGGTCATTGGCTGTGTGCGGTCTTATGCTGCAGACGGCTTTGAAGAATCCTTTGGCAGGCCCTTCTATCTTAGGCATTGATGCTGGTGCCAGTTTAGGTGTTGCGCTGGTCATGTTGGCTTTCGGTGGTAGCATCACTACCGCCTCATTCAGCGTTTCAGGATTCCTCTCAGTATTCATTGGAGCCTTCATCGGAGCTATGGCCATCATGTCACTGATTCTCTTTTTCTCCACCATGATACGCAGCAGCGTGATGCTTTTGATTACGGGTATTATGGTAGGTTATATTGCCTCCTCAGCTATTTCCCTGCTTAATTTCTTTGCGACAGAAGAAGGCGTGCAGTCGTATATGATCTGGGGATTGGGCAACTTTGGCGGAGTGTCTATGAACCAGATGCCAGCGTTCGCTTTCGTCGTACTGGCAGGCTTGTTCTGCTCCATCCTGCTCATCAAGCCCTTGAACGCATTGCTGCTGGGTGAACGCTATGCAGAGAACTTGGGTGTGAATACCTGGAGAGTGAGGAACTATCTGCTCGTCATTACGGGCTTGCTCACCGCCATTACCACCGCTTTCTGCGGTCCTATCGCTTTCATCGGTCTAGCTGTGCCACATGTGGCGAGACTCATGCTGGGTACCGACAACCATAATTCCCTTTTGCCCGTAACCATCTTGACAGGGAGTGTAGTTGCCCTGCTTTGTAACCTGATCTGTGTGCTCCCTGGTGAGAACGGCATTATTCCGCTGAATGCCGTAACGCCTGTAGTGGGAGCCCCAGTCATTATTTATGTAATTCTCAGTCAGCGGAATACCAAACAGATGACTTGATATGGAAATCCCTCAAGACCCTATGATTCTCTGCAGCTATATCAATATGCTGCTTCGTGATGATTACCCTTCTCTTGATGCCCTATGTGAGGACAAGGAGATTGACAGGCAGACGCTTGAAGACAAACTGAAAGCGGTTGGCTTCGAGTATGACCCCGAGCACAACCGCTTCTGGTAATTTATTCCCTACCTATTATTTTATCACTTGTTCAGTGCGTCAGCGTCGGCGAGTGACTTCTGCAGGTCATCTTCTGTCACGCGGTAGTTCTGCAGGTTGCCAGCAATATACTGGTCGTATGCAGCCATATCGATTAGACCGTGACCTGAGAGGTTGAACAGTATCACTTTCTCTTCACCTGTCTCCTTGCACTTATTGGCCTCGCGGATGGTAGCGGCGATAGCGTGGCATGACTCTGGTGCAGGAATGATTCCTTCTGCGCGGGCAAATAAGGTGCCTGCCTCGAAGGTTTCCAGCTGAGGTATATCAACAGCCTCCATCAGTCCGTCTTTCAGCAACTGAGAAATGATGACGCCGGCACCGTGATAGCGAAGGCCTCCGGCATGAATGTTAGCAGGACGGAAGTTGTGACCTAAGGTGTACATAGGCAGCAACGGCGTATATCCGGCTTCGTCACCGAAATCATACTCAAACTTACCGCGTGTCAGCTTGGGGCAAGAGTCGGGTTCTGCAGCGATAAAGCGTGTCTGCTTGCCATCCAGAAGATTATGACGCATGAATGGGAAAGCGATGCCGCTGAAGTTAGATCCACCGCCGAAGCAAGCGATCACCATATCCGGATATTCGCCTGCCATTTCCATCTGCTTCTCAGCCTCTAAGCCGATGATGGTCTGATGCAGGCCCACATGATTCAGCACAGAGCCTAATGTATATTTACACTTCGGAGTAGTGGTAGCCAGCTCGATGGCCTCAGAGATAGCCGTACCTAATGAACCCTGGTGGAACGGGTCGCGAGTCAGAATATCCTTACCCGCACGGGTTGACATAGAAGGAGAAGGAGTTACCTGTGCGCCGTAGGTCTGCATGATGCTTCTGCGGTAAGGCTTCTGCTCATAGCTGATCTTCACCTGGTAAACGGCAGCTTCCAGCCCGAACAGGCGTGCTGCGTAGGATAATGCTGCACCCCACTGTCCTGCGCCTGTCTCTGTGGTAACGTTAGTAGTGCCTTCCTGCTTAGCGTAATAAGCCTGAGGCAGGGCGGAGTTCAGCTTGTGTGAACCCATAGGGCTCACGCTTTCGTTCTTAAAATAGATATGTGCTGGTGTACCCAGAGCCTGCTCCAGCCCGTATGCGCGCACCAACGGTGTGCTGCGGTAATACTTATACATGTCACGCACAGCTTCAGGTATTTCTATCCACTGGTCTGTCTGGTTCATTTCCTGACGACAGCATTCTTCAGGGAAGATAGGAAACAAATCTTCTGCCTTCAAGGGTTGCTTGGTGGCAGGATGTATAGGAGGCAGCGGTTTGTTCTTCATGTCTGCCTGAATGTTGTACCAGTAATGTGGAATCTCCTCCTCTGGGAGGATAAATCTTTTGGTTTTGTTACTCATATTTATTACTATTTATAGTTAAAACGCCTCA
This sequence comes from Bacteroidaceae bacterium, assembly GCA_017471185.1. Classification (GTDB taxonomy): domain Bacteria; phylum Bacteroidota; class Bacteroidia; order Bacteroidales; family Bacteroidaceae; genus Bacteroides. Next base: position 46,087 of record JAFUVZ010000046.1, on the reverse strand, counting down.
AAAGTAATCATTATTTTTAAGATAGTCGCTTTTTGCTCCATTTTTTTGCGTATAAATTAACTTTTGATTAAGTTTGCTCTGCAAATAGACTGATGCTGGCACATGAAATTATCAGATAACAAGTTCCTGCTGTATCGTCATCGCTGGATTTATCCTTATGTCCGGCTCTTGCTTGGCGGTATCCGTTTGCTGACATTCGCGGCATCCTTGTTGCTGATTCTGGCTGTTGTCTATGAAAACGGGTTCGTGATTTCGCAGGCAGATGCGGTGATGCTCGGGAAGGTGTATCATGGGGTGTGGGTGATGTTCCTGGTGGATATTATTTCCCACCTGTTGCTACGCTTTGACGATACCCGGCATGAGATGAGCTCATTCGCCTGGATATTAGTAATGCTCTACCTGCTCACGCTGATACCCGTTATCTTCCATCAGCCTGAAGAGGGACCTGTCATGCAGTTCTGGCTGCTTATGAAGAGCGATACCTATCGGCTGGTGATGAACATGATACTCTCGCTCGTCACGTTGACTAACGGTTTCTCAATGCTGTTGGGACGTAAGGCCAACCCTTCGTTGATTCTTGCACTCAGCTTCCTGCTCATTATCCTGTTGGGTACCGGACTGTTGTTGTTGCCACGGTGTACCTATAATGGCATCTCCTGGCTCGACTCTTTGTTCTTGTCAACCAGTGCGGTATGCGTCACAGGCATGAGCCCGCTCGACATTACGCAGACCTTCACCCCTGCGGGTATGGTGGTGCTGATGCTGCTGTTTCAGATCGGTGGCCTGGGCGTGATGACCTTCACCAGTTTCTTCACCCTGTTCTTTATGGGTAACACAAGCATCTATAACCGCATGATGGTGCGCGATATGGTTAGCGGTAACTCGTTGAACTCGCTGCTTTCCACCTTGCTCTATATATTGGGATTCACACTGGTCATCGAGTCAGTGGGAGCTTTTGCCATTTGGACAGATATTCACGGCACGTTGGGCTATGATTTGGCAGACGAGATCAAATTCTCTGTCTTTCATGCCGTTTCTGCCTTCTGCAACGCCGGATTCAGTACTTTACCCGACGGCTTGTCCAATCCTTTGGTGTTTGGCAACCATGCTCCGTTCTTCCTTTACCTTTCAGTGCTCGTTATCTTGGGAGGAATCGGCTTCCCCATCCTTGTCAATTTCAAGGAGATCATCGCCCTTTACCTGCATAAGTGCTGGCATTTCCTGCGTTACCGTCAGTGGGAAGTGCGGAAAGTCTATCAACCCTATAGCCTCAACACGCGCATCGTGCTTATTATGACAGCCTTGCTACTCACTATTCCCACCCTTTGCTTCGGCATCCTGGAGTGGAATGGAGCGTTGTCGGGACTCACCATTGGGGATAAACTCACCCAGGCATTCTTTATGGCTGTTTGCCCCCGTTCTGCAGGCTTCTCATCCATCAGTCCTATGACATGGACTACTTCGTCTTTGATTATTTTCTCCGTATTGATGTGGATTGGCGGAGGATCTCAGTCAACCGCCGGCGGTATCAAAGTCAATACCTTTGCTGTGATGGTTCTTAACCTTCGGGCGTTTCTCAGGGGTACTGACCGCGTGGAGATTTTCAGGCGTCAGCTGTCACAGAGTTCCATCCGTAGGACAAACGCTACGGTGCTGATGTCGTTGGGTATGCTGGCTTTCGCTGTATTCCTCATGAATATGCTGGAACCCCAGCTGCCACTGAGGTCGGTATTCTTCGAGTGCTTGGGTGCATTGAGCACTGACGGCTTCAGTCTCAACACCACGCCTTTGCTGCATGATCAGGGCAAGATGCTCATGATTCCCCTCATGTTCATCGGCCGTTTGGGCTTAATCACTATCCTGTTGGGTGTGGTGAGGCAAAAGAAGGTGGTAAACTACCGTTATCCAAGCGGAGAGATTATTATAAATTAATGGATAACAGTGAATAATAGTCAATTATCAATTTGTGAAATGAAATATATAGTAATTGGATTAGGGAATTATGGCTATGTGTTGGCTGAAGAGCTGGCAGCTGTGGGCCATGAGGTGATAGGGGTGGATATAAACACCCAGCGAGTGGATTCATTGAAGGAGAAACTGGCTGCTGCCTTCGTGATGGACGCTACTGACGAACAGGCTCTGGCGGCATTACCCTTGCGTAATGTAGATGCCGTCATCGTGGCTATCGGGGAGAATTTCGGCGCATCGGTGCGTGTCACCGCCTTACTCAAGCAAATGAAGGTGGAACATATTTTCGCCCGCGCCAATGATGGTGTGCACCGTTCCATCCTCCAGGCTTTTGAGATAGAGAAGGTGCTTTCTCCAGAGGCAGATGCCGCCCATAATCTGGTGGAGATTATGGATTTCGGATATGACATCGAGACCTTCCGAGTTGATAAGGATTATGTGGTGGTGAAGTTCAATGTGCCAGAGAAGATTGTGGGCTATTCTGTTCCCCAGCTGCATCTGGCTGATGATTTCGGCTTGAAGCTGATGGCTACAATCCGCGGAAAGGTGGAGAAGAATGCGTTGGGTATCAATTACACGGAACGTAATGTGCTGCAGGAGGTGCCTGAGGACTTTGCGCTGCACGCCAACGACCAGTTGGTCATCTTTGGCAAATATGCTGATTTCCGTCGCTTCTGGCGAGCTATCTGATGTTGAACCTCAGTCCCATCTGCAGGTTGAAGGTGTTGGGATGCAGCTTGTAATAGGTGTCCACATCGCTTCCGTTGTTGAAATAATGACGGAAACCCGGCTCAGCGTATATGCCTATTGTTCGGTTCAGGTTGAACTGGATGCCTGCTCCTGCGCCTACTGACCATTGGATGCGGTCTTTTTCCGTACCGAATGAGATAGTACTATTCTGCTGCTCCTTACCGTTTAAATGCTGCTCCATCGATGCAGAAACGTTCAGCTGCATTTCTCCGCTGGCATTGACATATATCCTCCAGCGATTGTTCCCCAGTAAAAAGAAGCTCATTTGCAGAGGCACACCGATGTAGTGCAACTTCTGCTTGCTATACAGGCTGCTCTCCTTATAAAGATTACTGGCCAGCAGGCTGTAGTCAAGACCGCTGCTGATGCCCCATCGTTCGCTCAACTGATAGTTGAGGCTCACACCCACATTGATAGGCAGATGGTGGTCATATCTCACATGCTCCATCATGCCTGGATAAGTAGGCACAGCGTTTATCTTTTCATATTTCACCTTTTCTTTCAACTCACTTATCGGATCTTTAGTATCTTTTGAAGTGTGTGGAGTATCTATTTCAGCATCATATCCCCCATATGTATTGTCTTTTATGCTTGCGGCTGCGGATTGTCCGATATAATAGTTATTGTCTTTCTTTATAGTTTGCTGTCCGTGAATCTCACCCGCAGATGCTAAACCCTCACCTGGTTTGACCGCTGCCTTTATGGCCCAAAGTCGGTTCTCTGCCTGTCCGAACGCATTGTTACCATAAATGCTTGCGGTCAGTTTGTGTCCTGAAGAAGCGGTTTTGCTCCTCCGCTTGTTGTTTATCGAACCATTCTGTTGTGAAGTGGCAATGCTGGGCTGACGGTTTTCTGGCTTTGTCTCTTCCGTCTGTACCGGTTGGGTATAATCCTTTTCGTCAATGACCACTGGCTGGATGGTTTCTGTCTTGTCTGGCTTCTCAGGATCCGGCTCTATTATCTCTGTAGTTGCTGTGTTATCCAATAATACTTCAACAGGATCTTGATGGCTCATTGCAGGTCTGGCTTGCGCCACAAGGTCTGGTTTCTCTACAGGAATGAAGGTCTCAGCAGAAGTCTCAGGCTGTGTATGATGCTGGGTAATGGTATGAGAAGACACAGGCGTTCCCTCTGGTATGACGGTGGCTGGCGTTTCTCTCAGTAGCCAGTATGAACCGGTAGCCAATGCTATCATGGCAGCGGCTGCATACGCCATCCATCGGTAGCCCATCGGCTTCCGCTGAGCTGTGCGCTCGTCCAGGCTCTGTTCGATGCTTTCCCAGAGTCCTTCAGGCACTTGCTCCTCGTGGTTGGCCATTCCTTCTTTCAGTATATCCTTCCAATCCTGTTTCATATCTCTCGTTCCTTATAATCATGAATCATCTTTGCCAACAGGTTTCTTGCCTTCTGGAACCTACGGACCGATGAACTGGTGTTGATGTTCAGCATGGAGGCTATCTCCTGGTGAGTCTTGTCCTCCAGCACATAGAGGTTGAAAACGACGCGCAGATCCGTGGGCAACTGTTCTATCATCTTCTGAATCACATACATGGATACCCCGTTCACGTCAGGCTCTTCATCCGGCAGGTTCATGTTCTCGTCGATGCTTGTCAACAGATTGTTCTCCTTAATATAATCCAGACTTCTGTTAACCGCTATGCGTGTTATCCAAGCCTTCAGCGCCCCGTCATTTCTGTATTCGAAATCCTTGATATGTGTAAGTACGCTCACAAACACATCCTGCATTACGTCTTTCACCCCTTCATCATCCGCCACATACCGTCGGCAGACAGACATAGCATAGCCCGAGTAACGGCCGTAGAGATCCTTCATCGCCCTACGGTCGCCACTGATAATAGCTTCTATCAGAGAACGTTCATCGTTTTTTTTGTCAATCTGCATCATTTGGCCAAATCCCTGTCAGCTGGCAGCTTTCTATCTCTTAAACTGTGAAAAGTGGAAATTGTGCGTTGGGAGGTAAATTTTTTTCTTTCGCCTCAATTATCCCTCTGTCTGTGGTAATAAGTTGCGTCCATCCCCCTGCGCTTTGTCTCATTTTAACCACATATCCGTCAGACATTAATACCTCATACAAGGGATAACTATGTCCTGACGATACAAAAACGAGTCAAATAACGGCAAAACCACGAAAAATAGCAGACGAGGGCAACCTCGGTAGGCATACCCTCATCAATCAATATCAAATTTTTGGAATTAAACGACAATCCCTACCTTAATCAGCGATTTGAGTAAACTTCATGTTCATTTTTTGTCCAACACCCTTATTTCAGGAAGCCCGAATCTTTCATAAAGCGAACCATCGCCTCCATCCAGAGATCGGATGATTTGCCCGTAGGCACAGCACCGAAGCCATGCTGGCAGTCGCTGTAGCAATGCAGTTCTACTGGCAGTTTGGCTTTTTGCCATATCTGATAGGCGGTGATACATTCTTCAGGATGGAAGATATCGTAGGTAGGCGAGCATACAAATAACGGCGCTGCATCAGCCGGAGCCTCCCAGCCAGGTACCCATCCGCCATACACTACGCCAGAGAAATTAGGACGGCCAGCTTCTGAGTTCTGCAATGCCTGGTGCATGGCAATCACTGCTCCAGCCGAGAAGCCCACGATGCCTATCTGCTCAGGATTAATATTCCATTTGGCAGCATTCTCACGTACCAAGCTAATGGCACGGTCAGCATCCTCGAACGACAGATGACTGTTCTCCATATTCAGGCAGTTTTGGGTTGCTGTCAAATCGGCCGTATTCGACTTGCTCATCAGATTCATCACGAACTTCATCACGTCTTCCATCTTGTTGCTCACCTCACCCTGCTCGTTGATAATAGGTGTAGTGCGATATTTCAAAACGAAAGCAGCAATGCCACGCTGGCAAAGTTCATTGGCCACCATTGTGCCCTCAGAAGTATATGATAGGATTGAGAAAGCACCGCCTGGGCATACCACCATCGCTGCCCCAGTAGCCACTGAAGGGTCAGGCAGATATACCGTCATCTCAGGCGTTGACACATTATAATAAACAATAGCGCCATTGTTCTCGCTCTTTCCCTCTGGATGTGTCCAACTCTCAGAACCAGGAGCCACACCCTCATACAATCTGATGGTCTCAACAGGCTCTACAGCTGCTGCGCCACCAATATCTGAATGACCAGTTCCAGCAACTAATTGAAACTGGTCATCACTGGCATCTTTCGATGCTCCATTACCACTACAGCCACCCAGTACCAGCAAGGCAGCCGCCATTAACATCATTAATTTCTTCATTTTGATTAAGTCATTAAAGTTATTCTTTGCTACAAAGGTAATCATTTTTAGGAAAAAATTGCAACAGATTTGACAACTGAGGAAGCAAATATCCACCATGAGGGATAGCAAGCATTACCCTATGAGATAGCAGGCATTAGTCATAGGATTAGTAATCGTTAACCATAGGGTTATGGGACATTAACCATATAATAATTCCTACAGCCTCTTTATGAGCTTTTGTGCTTCTTCGCTTTCTAACAATTCAGGGTTGATGGATGATGACTTGATAAGGGTGGTGAGCCTACGGTGCCACTCTACATCACGCCACATACCTACAAACTGAGGAGCACAGAAGTTGCTGGTGGCAATGCCTACCCACTGACCCGTGGCAGCAGCCTCCTTCACTCCCATCTCGCAAAGATCCTTTACCCAATCCCATTTAAGCATGGGCCAATCTTTGTAGTCGATGATGCCCCAACACTCAGTGGTGATAAGGGGCTTACCTATGCGCTTTGCCACTGCTGCCGTTTCGTTGATCTGGTTGAGTAAGAGGTTATTCCAATAGTCTGGTTTCTCGCGATAGACACGCTCAGCATTGGCTTGCACATTCTTATAAGCCTGCGGATCAAAGCGGCCGTTCTTATAGTCGATAGCCTTGAGAAACTCACCCTGCTTTTGGTTGGCCATCCAGATGTGATGCTCCACCAAATCGAAATAACTCAAGTCATTATCGAAGCGCCAAAGATCCTGAGAATCGGTAGAGAACACCAATGGCAAGTCGGGATATGCTTCACGCACCAAAGCAATGGCTTTCTTCATCCATTCCATAGATTCAGGCGCATCCCACTGCCCCCAATACACCTTGGGATACTGTGCATTGAAAAAGGGTGCCCAGATGTTGCCCGGCCATTCGTTGCACAAATCAACATAAAGGATATTGTCCAACAACCCAGCATCATCGATAGTTTTTAGGGTATTGATCCAGCGCTGCGCCATAATCTCTGGCGTGGTGATGGTCATTTCCTGATGGGTGGTATCGGTGCGGTACCACGAAGAGAGCCCTACTTTGACATCACGTTCACCACACTTGCGGATAAACTCGTTAAGGGCTGGTTGTACCTGTACCTTGATACGGTCTGGACTGCCCCAATTCTGCTGGTTCCACACCTCATCAAGTACCCACTCTTTCGTTGGGTTCACACCGACGAGATGAGGGTATGCCTCTATGCGCACGGCATTGTAGCCACGTTCTGTGAGTTCATCGAGTGCCAAATCCCAGTCTTCAAAACCTGCCCCTGGCCAACGGCGTTCCAACCAAGAGAAGTCCCACATAGTAATGGCACGGGGATGAAACACCTGTTCTTGCTGATTATTTGTGCAGCAACAGAAGCAGATAGCAGTCAATATGTACAATAACTTCTTCATTTCACAAACTCTATATCACGCATAAAATGCACCATCTCGTCTATCCACATATCAGAAGACTTGCCTGTAGGAGTAGCTCCAAAACCATGTTGGGAATCAGAATAATAATGCAACTCCACAGGCAACTTGGCTTCCCTCCAGGCCATATAGACATCATAGCTTTCTTCGGGATAGAAGATGTCGTTGACAGGAGCGCAAAGGAACACTGGAACTGCATCAGCTGGGGCCTTCACGTCATGTGTCCATCCGCCATAAATGATACCACCAAAATTGGGCTTACCAGCCTCAGAGTGCTCCAATACCTGATGCATAGAAGTAACGGCTCCTGCCGAAAATCCAACAATTCCTATCTTATCAGGGTTGACACCCCACTTTGCAGCATGTTGGCGAACCATACTGATGGCACGGTCGGCATCTTGGAAAGCCAAGTGGGTATATTCCATGCTCAGACAGGCAGCCGTAGCACTCTCACGAGTCAGCGAGCCCATCACCTTATTCGACTTTATCGTCAAGTCTTCTCCGTCAACTTTTCCATCAACATTCTCATCACCTATAGGATGTGTGCGGTACTTCAGTACAAAGGCGGCGATTCCACGCATGCAAAGCTCTTCCGCCACCTTAGTACCCTCGTTCACGTAGGAAAGAATATAAAAACCGCCACCCGGACATACCACCATAGCGGAACCTGTAGCAACAGATGGGTCGGGCAAATAGACCGCCAGTGTTGGTGTAGATATATTGAAAAGAATATCCCCCGACTCATCAGTAGGGGCCTCCACATTCGTCCATGACTCAGAGCCAGGAGCCTTGCCCTCATACAAGTTCAACACTTCGGTAGGCTCCATCTTTGGAGCATTTCCCAAGCCAGCAGTGCACTTCACCGGTGATAGTTGGCTGTCATCAGTGTTGTTTGTTTGGTTACCTTGACCACAACTGAATAATAAAGCTGCAACCACCATTAATGTTAGCGTTCTTTTCATATCAAATTTATTAGTTTATTCATACGACAAAGATAATCATTTTTTAACAAACATTTTGACAATAAAGAGGAATAATATAACTTTGTAGAGTAAATAACCTTAAGTAAAATGAAAAACGTTCTTATTGCCTTAGTTTTATCGCTGACAGCTTTATCCGCTTGTCAGCAGAAGAGTCCAGAAGAGGAAAATGCCTCACTGAAAAAGATAGAGGCTGTAGATTTCTCACATGTTAAGATCAACGATAGTTTCTGGTCGACCATCTTAAAAAAACATGTAACGGCCACCATTCCTGTATGTATTGATCAGATAGAAAACCAGACAGGTCGCATACAGAACTTTGAGAATGCTGCCAAGAAACAAGGCGAGCACTCTGGTATCTACTTCGACGACTCTGATGTATATAAGGCCTTGGAAGGCATTGCCTATACTTTGGTAAACAATCCCGACCCTGCCTTAGAGCAAAAAGCTGACGAGTGGATTGATAAGTTTGCTGCAGCTCAAGAACCAGACGGATATATCAACACCTACTATACTTTGACGGGTCTAGAAAACCGATGGACAAACATGAACAAGCACGAAATGTATTGCGCTGGTCATATGATAGAAGCTGCTGTAGCTTATTATCAAGCTACTGGCAAGCGCAAGCTCTTGGATGTAAGTGAAAAGATGGTGCAACACATGATGAGTCTGTTTGGTCCTGGCAAACGTCACTGGGTACCTGGCCATGAGGAGATAGAGCTGGCATTGGTGAAGCTCTATCAAGTGACGGGTAAGCAGGAATACTTAGACTTCTCCGACTGGCTCTTGAATGAACGTGGTCATGGGTATGGCAGTACAGGTGGAAACGGAGAATGGAATGCTGGCTATTATCAAGATAATATCCCTGTAAAAGAGATGAGTGATATCAGTGGTCATGCAGTTAGAAGCATGTATTTGTATTGCGGTATGGCAGATGTGGCAGCACTGAAGGGTGATACAGCCTATATTGCAGCCTTGCATCGTCTTTGGGATGATGTGGTACTCCGCAATATGTATATAACAGGAGGCATCGGTTCGAGCGCTGACAACGAAGGTTTCACAGAAGACTACGACTTGCCTAATCTAGAGGCTTATTGCGAGACTTGTGCATCTGTAGGTATGGTATTCTGGAACTGGCGCATGAACCAGTTTACAGGGGACTCCAAATACATAGATGTTTTAGAACGGTCATTATATAACGGTGTTTTAGCAGGCATCTCTGCTGAAGGCGACAGATTCTTTTATGTGAATCCTTTAGAGTCGAAAGGGAATCATCACCGTCAGGCGTGGTACGGATGTGCTTGCTGCCCAAGTCAAGTATCGCGTTTCATTCCATCAATAGGTAACTATATCTACGGCCTCAGCAAAGATGCTATTTGGGTAAACCTGTTTATTGGCAACGAGGCAGTATTGCCAACCTCACAAGGTGACATCCCTGTAAGCATACAAACCAATATGCCTTGGGGTGGAGAGGTGAAAGTGACAATCAATAAGGACTACAATGGTGAAATCCGTTTGCGTGTTCCCGAGTGGACTACCGGCTATCAACTGCAAGTCAATGGTGAAGAAGTCAAGACGTCTATTGAAAAAGGTTATACCGTACTGAATCGAATCTGGAAGGAAGGAGATGAAATCAGCCTCAATATGGCAATTGATACCAAAATGGTAGCTGCTGATCCACGCGTAAAAGCAGACGAAGGCAAACGTGCCATCATGCGCGGACCATTGGTATTTTGTGCAGAGGAGATAGACAACAAGCAAAGCTACGACAAGATGGCTCTGAATAATAATACCCAGTTTACTGAAACCTATAATGCCAATCTGCTGAATGGCATTGAGCAGATTCAGGTGCAGACTGGCAACACTTCATTCTCACTTATTCCTTATTATGCATGGGATAACCGTGAAGCTGGCCGCATGAAAGTTTGGTTGGATTATAGTAGGGGTAGTCGCAAATTAACTCATACAAACCTAACGATTAGAGTGGCAATGCCAAGGAAAGCATCCCAGATCGTATCGTAAGCGTCAACAAGCCATACGTGCGTCCAATCGTAAGAGGCAAGGAGAATTGCGAAATCGGAACTCAGCCAGGCTGCCTAACCACATATCCGTCAGACATTAATACCTCATACAAGGGATAACTATGTCCTGACGATACAAAAACGAGTCAAATAACGGCAAAACCACGAAAAATAGCAGACGAGGGCAACCTAGGTAGGCATACCCTCGTCAATCAATATCAAATTTTTGGAATTAATCGACAATCCCTAAATAATGAAGCCAAAATTAGGGAAAAAGTATATAATCATTTTGTTTTTTGCTCAACTTCCTATATCTTTGCAAATGAAGAGTAAGCACTCTTCAAGACATTGTGGATTATTATAAGAAGCGTTATGCTTATCTTGTGTCCGAAAACCTGAGAAATTTTCAACGTTGCACAAGAAAAGTATAATAGTTTCACGCTTTAGCGTGGGCTGTTATGACATCACTCGTGCAACAAGGTTTTCTCAGGACCATCGGACTAAGTGTGGTGTACAGTGCCACGCTTCTTCATCTATAGATAGTCTTTAGGCATTGGGGACAACACCTTAATTTATAATACCTATGAGAACCCAGAAGCTGTTTTCATTGAAAATAATGAAGGGACTTTTTACCTTGTTGTCAATACTGCTTGTTTTTGGTTGTACAAGCGATGATTATTCTATAGAAGGTTCGGAAGGGAAAACCATCAGCTCTTTCAAAGCCATTGTCGAGGAGAGTCCCGTTACCCGCTCTCATTTTGACACAGAAACGCAAATCATATGGGATGAGGGGGATGTAATCCATGTGGTCAGCGACAAGCAAAATGATGCAGTGAAGTTCACCCACCGACAAAACGGCATATTCACAGGCTCGCCCATCAGTTACAGTAAAGACATTTACGCCATTTACTCTCCCTCGGGCAACACTTCCATTGACTGGGAAACCAAGATGGCGGATGTCGTTTTAAGTTCATCAATTGTACACAACCCGAAAGGTTTTGCCGGGGAAACATACATGGTTGCAAAAAGTGAGAACAGCCAATTGCTATTCAAACAGACTGTAGGTATCCTGAAATTCTCATTGACAGGAACCAAGCATATTTCAAAACTTACATTGACGGGAAACAACGGTGAGGTACTTGCTGGCGAAGGTAAAGTGGATTTGGCAGCAGACAATCCCTTTATTCAGCTCAATGACGGAGGCAGCACAAGCATCACTATGCAGACAGATGTTACCTTGCAGGAGGAAGAAGCCACTTGTTTCTATTTCCAAGTGCCTGTCATCAGCTTTACGGAGGGCTTTACCCTAACTATTGAAGGGGAAGATGTTGTAACTGGCGAATCATTCAAAGTGGAAAAGAGTACATTGAATCAGATTGACATTGTCCGCAATCTTATCCATAGCTTTAGGGGAATGGATGTGGATGAAAGACTTCAGGAACTATTTGAGGACATTGAGATTAACCCGGCATACGTTTCAATCAACTGGAATAAAACCCAGTTAATCAGTGCTAATTCAGAAAGCGGTAACTACACCTTCAGTATGAACAATGAGGCACAGAATATCCAAAAGGGGTCAGTATTAACCATCATGCATGATGGCAATGTGGATATAGTTATAGTGGAAAACATAACCAGTAATGCAAGCACAGTTTCCATAGCTACCACTCCAGGTTATCTGAATAACATCTTTGCCAATACAAGCTTTACATTGAGTTCAGGTGAGGATGCGGCTACACGCTCTATGACATCAAGTGGGAATCGTGTATTCTATCCCGTCAAGACCGTCTATCAGGATGAGCGGGGAAATATCATCGAGTTGGATGAGGCACAGACTCGTGCATTGTCAGCAACAGCAGAAAAAGAATTATGGAGTTTCTCCTATGACGACTCCGGCACAATTCTTCATCAAGGGGAGCACCATAAGGTTTATCTGGCAGAAGCAAGGGTGAGTGCTGACTTGAATCTGGCGTTGACACTCTCGTTTGGAGGAAAAGATAATAAGTATCAGAGATTCACCAGCAAACCAGGCGGTGTGAAAGCAGAACTGACAGGAAATCTCAGCACAGAGCAGAAATTACGTTGGGATGTGTTTGGGAAATATGATTTCGAGGGTGTGCCTGTTATAATCAAGGAGAATGTGTTTAAGCCCATACGCCGTTTGTTTATCGTAGCTGACGTGATTCCCGTTTATGTAGAGTGCAGTGGCGATTTGTATATGGATGCTGATATCTCTTATCAATATGATGGAAGTTTCTATGCGGGTTTCACTGATGAATCCACAGGTTCCACTTATATAGAGTGGGACGAGGGGCAAGGTGTCAGCCTTGGGGCTGAGTTTGAGAGCGATTTCAATGTCATCTACCCCACTATAGAGGGTAAGGGCGAGTTGGATTGGAAGATGCATGTTTTCCCGCGTATAAACATCTTAGTGAACCGTCTCTCTGCTGCGAATGTTGACTTCAAGCCCTATCTTCGCTCGGAGTTGAAAGGTGGTTTCAAGGAGGAGTTGCTCAGTTCTGACAATGACTATTGTGCATGGTCGTTTGACCTGTACGGAGGTCTTGACGTGGCTGGCGGCATTGATTTGAATATATACAAGGAGGGGCAAGTGTTTTCTTCCAAGGATAAGAATACAGCTGAATTCCATCTGTACAAGACTCCTTCTGACCTCAAATACCTGACAGGGACAAAAATTAAGCTTGGCGAGAAAAACACCCTGACTTTTAGTGTGTATGACTCCATTCCTGTTTTGAAAAAAAGCATATTTACACCCCTACCTCAACTTTTGAAGTTTGAAACGAAAAAAGGAAGCTTCGTCTCCTCAAAATATGGCATAGCCATCGATGGGAAAGTCTCTATGGATTGGGCTCCTGCAGAGGATGATGATGAATTGTATGCAACGTTATACAATTCAGACGGTAACATTATTATGCAAGATACTGTAAAAATGGATTATGACTTTATCGCTTACGCAGTGGTAAAGAATGACACTCTCACTTTTTACAATGACAATAAAATTGATCAGAGGGCAGGTATCGTTTATAATAACCTCTCTGAAAAGGGATGGCTAAACAACAGTAATGTAAAGATAGTAGTTTTTGATGCTTCTTTTGCTAACTATAAACTAAATGATACGTCATCCTTCTTTTATGGTTTGTCTGAATTAAAATCCATAATAGGCATAGAAAACTTAAATACCACTATGGTGGAGAATATGAGTTGTATGTTCTATGGTTGTTCCTCCCTAATGAGCCTTGACCTGAGTAGTTTCGACACCTCGAATGTTACGGATATGGGGTGGATGTTCATGGGTTGTACCTCCCTGCAAAGCCTTGACGTGAGTGAATTCAACGCCTCGAATGTGACGAATATGTATGCTATGTTTTACAATTGTTCATCCCTGACGAGTCTTGAGCTGAGCGGATTCAACACATCGAATGTGACGAATATGAGTTGCATGTTCAATGGTTGTTCTTCCCTGACAAGCCTTGACCTGAGTGGATTCAACACATCGAATGTGACGAATATGAGTGGGATGTTCAGAGAATGTTCATCCCTGACAAGTCTTGACCTGAGTGGTCTGGATACCTCGAGTGTGAAGGATATGGGTTGTATGTTCTATGTTTGTTCTTCCCTGACAAGTCTTGACGTGAGTGGTTGGAACACCTCAAATGTAACGGACATGGCTTATATGTTCTATGGTTGTTCTTCCCTGACAAGCCTTGACCTGAGTGGCTGGAACACCTCGAATGTGACGGATATGTCTTATATGTTCAATGGTTGTTCTTCCCTTACAAGCCTTGACCTGAGTGGCTGTAACACCTCGAATGTGACGAATATGAGTTATATGTTCTTTAGGTGTTCCTCACTGACAAGCCTTGACTTAAGTGGTCTGGATACCTCGAGTGTGAAGAGTATGGGTGGTATGTTCTATGTTTGTTCTTCCCTGACAAGCCTTGATTTGAGAGGATGGGACACCTCGAATGTGATGGACATGGATTGGATGTTCATGGGTTGTTCCTCTCTGACAAGCCTTGACTTGAGAGGTTGGAATACTTCGAATGTGACGGATATGTCTCATATGTTCGGTAATTGTCGCTCCCTGACAAACCATAACTTGAGTAGTTTCAACACTTCGAATGTCACGGATATGAGTTACATGTTCTATGGTTGTTCTTCCCTGACAAGCCTTGACCTGAGTAATTTTGACACATCCAATGTGACCAATATGAAGCAAATGTTTTACTTTGAACGTCCATTGCAATCCTCATTGACGAGCCTCGACTTGAGTGGCTGGAACACTTCGAATGTCACGGATATGAGTTACATGTTCCATCTGTGTACATCTCTGACAACCATATTTGCAGGTAATTGGAGAATTGCAGATAATTCTAATTATATGTTTAATGCGTGTATTATGCTTAAAGGTGGGGAAGGTACAGGTATCGGGAATAATATATATGGTTATGATGAGAACGGAGAACCTTTGTATTATATTTGCCCTATAGATGGTAGTGCTGCCCATATAGATGGCGGTAAAGACAATCCAGGGTTATTTACTGGTAAATAATGGCATACTCCTTACAACTAATCATACTTCTATTTCATAAGCACCCATACTTCATAAATCTGTATGGGTGCTGTTTTTTATTAGTAAAATAAGAAAGAATGAGACCCATACAAGTAGAATTCTCTATATCCCTAATTGTCTCTCTCATAAATAAGAATCTTATCGCGGTCTGCCGTTTCAGCAGCAAACAGGAGCAAACAACCTTCTTCAACCAAGTCAACTTGTTTGCCTGTAACCTTTTCTAAAGCTCCCATCATGTGAGAGATAGTAAACAAAGATATACGGGCTTTCTCATCATATCTCACCAAGATGTCCACATCACTATGTGACGTCTCCTCACCTCTTGCATAGGAGCCAAAAAGCCATGCCTTCACGACAGGTTGTGTCTTGAAGTATTTAAGGAGTTTTTCAAGAGACAGCATTTCTATGTAGCTACTTCAAAAAAACGAACAACATTCTCACATATAATTCCGCTATTCCGCTAAACTTAAATAATTCATGTTCTTCATGTTGTATCATAGCGGAATTTTTGGCGGAATAGCGGAATTATATTGGCAATATTCTCAAAAAAAAGTCTCAAAAAGCAGGTTTTTGAGTACTCAAATCACACTTATTTCTGTACTAAAGCCAAGGTCTTTGTCCCGTTGAGCTAACAGTCTGGCATTCAGTATAGTTAGAGTCCCCGGCATGTCAGACGCTTGGGGACTCTCAGTCCCTCATGAGGGGATTGTCAGTCCGCAATGCGGGGACTCTCAGTCCGCAACGAGGGGACTAACAATCCAAAGCAAATGTCCTGACAGTCGGGCACCCATTGACTATCAGTCGGGAAACGAGCGACTGATAGTCGGGAGAGGAGCGACTATCGGTTGGAAGCTAAGCGGCTGTTTGTCGGAAACTTAGCGACTGATGATTAAGTGCTATACGACCATCAGCAAGAAATGGATTGACTCATGGTTCATCGGATATTAACGATTTCGGTTGACGGCTTGTAATCTTATTGATAATATGGGTCGAGACATTTTAACGATAGTCATAAGGGAGGTTGATGGGGCTTCTGACGGCACCTGATGAATTACTTGAAGCTGATGCCTCGATTACCTAAAGTAAAAGGGCCTTTTAGTAGAACTAAACCATGAAATTCTCGTGAGAATCTAAATATGAGAACGTAGCTCAATCGGAGCAAGAATGGTTCTCGTTGCCTTAGAGAACGTAGCTCATTCATCATCAATGGAAAAGCAGGATTATTTTATGAGAAATATATTTGGCTTTTCGCTCATTTAATCGTATCTTTGACTTCGTCGAAGATACTCACACTCGGAAAAGCTCAAATATATTTGGCTTTTCGCTCGTTTAATCGTATCTTTGACAACGATATAGTATAGATTTTATGCAAAGGACACTTATACATCATGTGACGATAGTCAATGAGGGCAGACAATTCAAGGGAGCTGTCATCATTGAAGGGGAAAGAATAACAGCCATCGTTGACGGGCAGGTGGATTCCGGCGAGGATTATGATTTGATTATCAACGGTGAAGGTTGCTACCTGTTGCCAGGTGTGATTGACGAGCATGTGCATTTCCGTGACCCTGGGATGACGCATAAGGCTGACATCACATCTGAAAGCAGGGCGGCTGTGGCCGGTGGCGTTACTTCTGTGATGGATATGCCGAACACCAATCCGCAGACCACAACTTTGGAGGCTTGGGAGGCAAAGATGGAGAACTTCGCCCAGCACAGCTTAGTGAACTACAGCTGCTATTTTGGAGCCACGAACTCCAACTACGATTTGTTTGACAAGTTAGACAAGAGATTAGTGCCTGGCATCAAACTGTTTATGGGGTCGAGTACGGGCAATATGCTGGTTGACAGAAAGGAAAGTCTGCGTCATATCTTCGGAGGCACAGATATGCTGATTATGGCACATTGCGAAGACCAGCATATCATCAGCGAGAATACGGCTAAATATAAAGGAACCGATGGAGATGCGCCCATTGAGCTGCATCCAGTTATCCGCTCTGAAGAGGCATGCTGGCAATCATCACGCTTAGCTGTAGAATTAGCCCAGGAGGCTGGAGCACGACTGCATATCGCTCATATCTCAACGGCCAGGGAGTTGGCTTTGCTGACTGATGAGCTAATCAATCAGAAACGCATCACAGGAGAGGTGTGTGTCTCTCATTTGATGTTCAATGATTCTGATTATCAGAGCTTAGGAGCAAGGGTGAAATGCAATCCGTCTGTCAAGACCCAAGCTGACCAGGAGGCTCTGCAGAAGGCTTTGCAGACCAACAGGATAGATACGGTGGCTACTGACCATGCACCTCATCTGCTTACTGAAAAACAAGGAGGAGCCTTGAAAGCGATGTCTGGTATGCCAACGATTCAGTTCTCGCTGAACTGCATGCTGGAACTGGTGGACAAAGGCATCATCAGCATGGAATCATTGGTGCAGAAGATGTGCCACAACCCTGCACTGCTCTATCATGTCGAGAATAGAGGCTTTATCCGGCCAGGGTATCAAGCTGACTTAGTTTTGGTTCGTCCTCATTCTTTTTGGACAGTAACTCCAGACATTCTGCAAAGTAAATGCGGATGGAGCCCGTTAGAAGGGCATACATTTAACTGGCAGGTTGTCAGTACTTTTGTGAATGGCAACCAAGTATTTAACAACGGAATTATTTCAGACAAATATAAAGGTCAACCATTAAATTATTCTAAACCATGAAAATCAACAGGCGATTATTTATCAAGACAGGCTTGGCAGGAGCGGCATTAGCTGCCGTCGGATGCAAGCCCAACGTTGAAGAGAAGCAAGAGGAAGTGAAGACTACAGCTGCCGACAACAAGTTTCACTTGAGTTGCGCAGACTGGACTTTCCATCTGTTTGACATAGACACTGCACTGAAAACCTTGCAGCAGTGTGACATTCATTACCTATGTATCAAAGATTTCCACCTGCCACTTGACTCCACAGAAGAGCAGATCAAGGCTTTCCACGCCAAATGTGCGGAGTTCGGAGTAACCGGCTATGGCGTAGGCCCTATTTACGTGAATACGAAGGAGGAAGTGGATAAGGCTTTTGAATATACCCGCAAGGTAGGGGCAAAGATTATGATTGGCGTGCCAAAATACGAACTGCTTCCATACGTTGACGAGAAGATTAAGGAATATCCTGAAATCAAATACGCCATCCATCTGCATGGACCTGACCAAGATCAATACCAAGATGCAACGGTGGTCTGGGAGAAGGTGAAGGACTTGGATCCTCGCATCGGTATGTGCCTGGATATCGGTCATGATTTCCGCAACGGGGCAGATCCTGTGGCTGACTTGGAGAAATACCATACACGCGTGTTTGATATGCACATCAAGGATGAGACTGACAACACGAAGGATGGTACCTGCATAGAGTTAGGACGAGGCAAGATTGACTTCCCGGCTTTCGTAAGGATGATGCGGAAGGTGGGCTATGACGGCATGTGCAGTCTTGAATATGAGAAGGATATGGACAATCCGTTTATGGGCATCGCCGAGTCTTACGGCTACCTGAAAGCTGTTTGTAATTTGGCGTAGGATTAATGGGGAATGGAGAATGGAGAATGAATAATGAAGAATGTTCAACGGTCAACGGTACATGAAGTAAGCGAGTACATCAACTGGCTCTACTTCTTCCATGCGTGGGGTTTTGCCCCTCGCTATGCCGCCGTTGCCCAGATTCATGATTGCCAGGCTTGCAAGTCTTCTTGGGTTCATTCGTTTCCATTGAAGGAGCAAGCGAAAGCGATGGAGGCTTGCAAGCTGTTGGGAGATGCCAGGCAATTATTAAAGGAATTGGACGAAGTGTTGTTTTGCCAATGCACATTCAAGCTCTTTGATGCCAATGCTGACGGCGACAATATACTGATTGGCGACACCGTCTTTCCATTGTTGAGGCAACAGCTTGAGCATAAGCCTGGCGAGCCTTACCTTTGCCTAAGCGACTTTATCATGCCTCTTTCCACAGGTCGAAAGGATAAAATCGGGGTGTTCGCCGCGTCGGTGGACGACAGTAAACTGACTGATACAGAAGATTCCTATCGCAAGTTGTTGATTGAGACCCTTTGCGACAGACTGGTGGAAGCTGCTATAGAAAAACTTCATCTGTTTGTCAGACGGGAGGCTTGGGGTTATGCGCCTGATGAGCGACTCACCATTCAGGACCTGCTGCAAGAAAAGTTTCAAGGCATCAGACCTGCCGTGGGCTACCCCTCCTTACCCGACCAGTCGGTGAACTTTATCATTGACAAGCTGATAGACTTGAAACAGGTAGGCATCACCCTCACTGAAAACGGGGCCATGAATCCACACGCCTCAGTGAGCGGACTGATGTTAGCACATCCGCAAGCCAAGTATTTCAGTGTAGGAAAGATTGGAGAAGACCAGCTGACAGATTATTCACAACGCAGGGGACTACCCGTTGAAAACATGAGGAAGTTTCTGGCGGCAAACTTATAAATGATTATGTTACAACGATTCGCATTCATATTTGTACTTCTGCTTTTTGTCCCTGATGCCTATATCTATTGGGGATATATCAAAGGAAAGTTGAAAGGAAAATCGAGAGAATCCAGACAAAGTTCAATATTCAATGTCCAATGTTCAATGTACAGACTCCTCTGGTGGTTGCCGAGCATCCTGCTGGTCATCGGCTTCATAGCCGCCAGATACATTGGCACAGACAATCCGATGTCAGAGCGTCAGGGCATCATCGCCTGGTTAGGCATGCTTATCCTATGGCTCGGTGTGCCAAAGCTCATCTTCATGCTCGTTAGTTTGATTGGCAAACTCATACATCTGATTATCAAGCCTGTTTCTGAAAAGCCATTCAACTGGGCTGGCATAATCCTTGCCCTCTGTTTCTTTGGCATCGCTTTCTACGGAAGCATCTTTGGAGTGGCTCATTTCCAAATCAATGAGGTGGATGTTCATTCCTCTCGCTTGCCAACGGCTTTTGACGGCTATCGCATCGTACAGATATCCGACATCCATTCCGGCAGTTTCAATCAACGCCCGGGCATTCTGAAAGAGATGGTGAAACTGGTGAACGAGCAAAAAGCAGATTTAATTGTCTTTACCGGTGACCTGGTCAACCAAAGAGCTGATGAGATAGACCAGTTCACCGACATACTGAGCCAGATGAAAGCGCCAGACGGAGTATATTCCATCTTAGGCAACCACGACTATGGCAATTACTTCCACTGGGCGAAGCCCGAGGATGAAGACATCAATCAGGAACGCCTGGAAAAGCAGCAGTTCAACATGGGGTGGAAATTCCTGAAGAACCAACATGATGTTTTATACAGGGGTAATGACAGCATCGCCATCATCGGGGTAGAGAACGAGGGAAATCCGCCTTTCCCCCAGAAAGCCGACCTGCCTAAAGCATCGCAAGGCACAGAAGGGATGTATCGCATTCTGTTGAGTCATGACCCGACGCATTGGCGCAAAGAGGTTTTGCCAGACACAGACATCGACCTGATGTTGGCAGGACACACGCATGGCGCTCAGTTCAAGATCTTTGGCTGGTCTCCTGCCTCATGGGCCTACAAAGAATGGGGCGGTATGTATCAGGAAGGCAATCAGTCACTTTATGTAAACATCGGCATCGGCTATGTGGGATTGCCTTTTCGCTTCGGAGCCTGGCCGGAGGTGACGGTATTTACTCTCCACGAATAGGCCAGCACCACCAGGAAAGAGGCCAACGGCACGATGAATGAGAACGACAGGTTTATCTTGTCTGCCAACACTCCCATCAGTACCGTACCTATGGCTCCACCTATTGTAGAGAGCATCAGGTAGGAAGACGCGCGTTTTGTCTGACTACCTAAGTTCCTCAGTGCCAAAGAGAATATGGTAGGAAACATTATGGCTTCAAACAAGTAGTTGAGCATCAGCCCTAACATAGAGAGCTTGCCTATGTTGAGAAATACGATAAGACAGGAAAACGCCGATCCAATGGAGCAACAGAGCAACACTTTTTCAGCAGGCACTTTGCTCATGAGCCAGCTGCCTGCAAACCTGGCGCACATGAACAGGACGAAGCCGAAGGAAAGCCATTCGGAAGCTGTCAGCTTGTTGATGCCACGCTCTGTCTCGGCATAGTTCACAAACAGACTGTTGATGGAAATCTCAGCTATCTCGTATGCCAGCAATGCGATGAAGCCGAAGACAAAGAGTCTGTTAGCCAACAAAGGCTTGGCAGAAGCAAGATCCTCCGCTTTTTCACTATCCTCTTGTATCTCTGGCAAATTCACACGGCTAAACAAGAGAGCCAGCACCAATACCATTCCCCCTATTATTATATAAGGTGTAGCCAGACTGCTTCCTGATCCCGAGAAAAGAATGATACCTCCCAACCAAGGTCCACAGATATTGCCCAGACCGTTGAACGACTGAGCCAGATTGAGTCTGGAAGCCGCTGTTTCGGCACTGCCTAACTCTGTCATATAGGGATTTGCAGCTGTCTCTAAGAAGACCAATCCGCAAGCAACCACGAAGAGAGACGCAAGGAACAGATAGAAAACATTCATGCCACTCATGTCAAACCAAGACGATCCAAGTCCGAAACAGATCGCCCCTAATCCAAAGAGCAGAAGTCCGAATACCACTCCTTTACGGTATCCATACTTCGTGATAAAAAAACCTGCAGGTATTGCTAAAAGGAAATAGCCCAGAAAGAAGACTCCCTGAATGGCAGTTGATTGTGAGATTGTGATATCCAGTTCCGTTTGATAGTGCTTGTTGAGCACATCCATAATTGAACGTGCGAAGCCCCAGATGAAGAACAGGGATGTCACCAAAATAAAGGGAAGCCAATATTCCCGCTTAACCAGTTTTGTCATATTTATTTTATTACGAGTTACAAGCTGACGATCAACGGTCAAACAGCAACTTATAGTCGCGTTCAGCTGCTGGTTTGGTCCACTCCTCTGGAATCAGTTTCCACTGGTTCAATGGCTGTGGCCTTACGTCAGGGTGCTGTTCGATATATTCCATCAGATAGTAGCGAAGATCCTTGACAGTAGAGACAATCACACGGTTTATCAATTCATCATGAGGGATGCCGGCACCCTTTGTAAGATGCTCACCGCCACCGTTACCACGATAGGAATTGACAGCGACCTTATAATGTTTATCCAGTTCAAAAGGCTTTCCATCGGCCATGCTGATGATGTTCACTTTCTGACCTGCCGGCTTGGTAGCGTCAACCGTATAAATGATACCAGCGGCTGAGTCGAAGTTAAACATCGGATTGAGGAACTTTGCTCTTCCGTCGCCAGCATTATCCTGTTCAATATCAATTAGCAACACATGGTCATCCTTTGATTTCATCTCATTCACCCAGATGCCGTATGAGTACTCCAGAGCTCCCAGGATTTCCTTGCCCGTCAGGTCCATCGTATATAGCATATTCTCATACTTGTAGAGGTTGAACATATCGCTCACGAAGACATCTCCCTCTTTGATCTGCGCATCGAATGACAACGGCGCTGCAAAAGAAATATCGGCATCAGTAAGCTCGAGTTGCAAAGAGTGTATCAAGTCAATAAAGGCAGAAGGGCCGAAATAAGCAGGACGGGTAGAGATAGTTGCCGCGAAATGACCGATCTTCTTGGAGATAAACTGGGTTACGTCATGATATTGCTTTGAGAACCGCTGCATGAATGTCTGACTGACAGGCAGGTTATCAACAGAAGCCAAACGCCCGTCCACATCCTTTTTAATCACCTTGCCATTTTCAACGTAGCATCTGATTGTCACGTCTGATACTGCATGGGCAGCATTGGAAGGGTTTATAATCAACACCAAATCACCATTCACATTCTCCACCTTCTCACAAGCCCTACGATGGTCATGCCCGCACAATACCACATCAAATCCAGGCACCCTCTGGGCCACCTCTGTAGAAGCATGTTCACGATATTTTCCGCTCAACCACTCGGCATCCTTACCAGAGTGGAACAAGCCGATCACCACATCCGCTTTCTCCTGCTCTTTTAGGATAGGCATATACTTGCGGGCCGTTTCCTCCATATCGTCGAAACGAAGACCTTCCCACAGGTTCTCAGACAACCATGCGGGAATGCCTGGAGTAATCATTCCCAAAACGGCTATACGGATGCCGTCGCGGACAAAAATCTCATACGGCTTGAAGTGAGGCTGGCCTGTTGCCGTCTCTATGATATTCGCTCCCAAAATGGGGAAATCGCAATCAGCAGCCCAACGGTCGAAGACAGGACGGCTCACCTCCACATCATGATTTCCCATATTGCCGGCATCGAAGCCCATGAAACTCAGCATCTCAGCCGCTACATGACGCGACTGGGTATCTATATAGTTGTAGTAATAAACGGTAGGTTGTCCTTGCAGAATGTCACCATTATCGAAAACCAGCACGTTATCGCCAAACTGCTTGCGCTGATCCTGAATAAAAGAATGGATGCGGGCTAAACTTCCCTTCACATCCCTTCTGTTTATAAAGTCATAAGGATAGAAACTCCCGTGTACGTCACTGGTCTCAATCACCTTCAGCTCTACCGTCTTCTGTTGTGCGCTCATCATGGAAGTCATCAGCAACAGGCTAATAACCGTTAGATACAGTCTTTTCATAAGGTTTCTTATTGTTCTCAAATAGATAAATGATGCAAACGATAGCGGCCAGCATCAGTATGGTGCAAGGCAGGGAAGCCTCGAACCCGAAGTTTCCGCCATTCATCAGCGTGTTATCTGACAGGTTGAGGGTCAGCAAGGTAGATGTATTGGAAGTACCGCTAACCTCATAGCCAAGTACAGGTCCCTGGATCCAGTTCCAGAAAAGATGAAGGCTGATGGAGAACCACAGGTTGCGGGTATAGATGTAAGCCGCTCCCAGCAACACACCAGCTAACGCGATATTGATGAAGGAGATAACAGACATACCCGGATTTCCCAAGTGCATGGCAGCGAAAATCAGTGAAGAGAGCACAAGGGCAAGAAACTTGTTCATACCAACGTCTAACATGTGGCCCAAAACGAAGCCCCTCACCATCGACTCCTCTGCCAGAGCGACCATCACCATGAGTATGAACGACACAAGCAGGCTCACCGCATCAAAATGGACTCCTGTCACATTTACCCATCCAGCCAGGACTGACACACCGAAGCCTACGGCATAAATGCCTGCAGCTACCGCAAGCCCCAAAAGCAGATCCTTACCTCTGCCTCGCAAGCTGAAACCCATGTTATCCACAAAAGGCAGCTTGTCCCAGAACCGGATAATAATCCATGATGCCAGTAAAACGGAAACAAACTGAATGGCTTCTGCAACAATAAATAATGAATCTCCAGAATCAGCTGCATTGAGATCACCCGTCAACATCAATGGTACTGACAAGCCCCCCATTATCAACACAAACAGGAGTGCAAAGACTACAAGCTTAGCCAGTAATATCAGATATTTTTTCATATTCTTCAGTTTATTTTGGGTACAAAGATAATAAATCTTTAACTTTGCACCTAAATTGTGTAAAACTAAATGTAATATGATTTCGTTTTTTATCGCTTTAGTAGCCCTGATATTCGGCTACATTGTTTATGGTAAGTTTGTAGAACGCATATTCGCCCCAGACGACCGTCCTACTCCTGCTTTCGCTAAAACAGACGGTGTGGATTATATACCATTGCCTGGCTGGAAAGTATTCATGATTCAATTCCTTAACATAGCCGGCACGGGACCAATCTTCGGAGCCATTATGGGAGCTCAGTTCGGGCCATCCTCGTATCTTTGGATCGTGTTCGGATGTATCTTTGCCGGAGCTGTTCACGACTATCTCTGTGGTATGTTATCTGTTCGTCATGAAGGTGTTGGCGTTCCTGAATTAGTAGGCCATTATCTGGGCAATAACGCCAGAAAAATCATGCTGGTGTTCTCTGTCTTCTTATTACTGATGGTCGGCACGGTATTTGTCTATAGCCCTGCCATCATTTTGGGCGATAAGATGGGAGGTTCTTCACAAACGGTAATGATATGGTGCCTCGTCATCTTTTTTTATTACATCATCGCCACCATACTGCCTATAGACAAGATTATCGGTAAGATATATCCTGTTTTCGCCTTCTCACTGATGTTTATGGCAGCAGCGTTATGCATCGTACTGGTGAAAGACATGCCGGTCATTCCAGAAGTCTGGGACGGGCTTGACAATCTGAAGCCTTCGGCCGGTCCTATCTTCCCATGCCTGTTCATCACTATCGCCTGTGGCGCATTGAGCGGATTCCATGCCACTCAAAGTCCGTTGATGGCACGCTGTATGAAGCATGAGAAGGAAGGCCGTCCTATTTTCTATGGAGCTATGATAGCTGAAGGAATTGTGGCTCTCATTTGGGCAGCCGTTTCTTCCTATTTCTTCTACGGAGGTGCGGCAGAAGCGTTAGGAGCATCCCTTAAATCAAGCGCTCCTCAAGTAGTGACCCTTGTATCTGAAGGATGGCTGGGCACATTGGGTGGCATTTTGGCTCTGCTTGGCGTTGTGGCAGCTCCTATCACCAGTGGTGATACAGCTTTCAGAAGCGCCAGACTCATCATATCAGAGTTTGTCCATCTTGACCAGAAGAAGCTGACGAACAGATTCTTGATCTGCATACCTCTATTCTTGATTGCATTAGGACTGCTTTGGTTCAATATCGCCGACGAGAACGGATTCAATGTCATCTGGAACTACTTCGGATGGGCTAACCAGTCATTGGCTACCATCGTGCTCTGGACAGAGACCGTCTATCTGGTAAAACAGCATAAGAATTTCTACATCACACTGATACCTGCCATGTTTATGACTACAGTAACGGTTTCATTCCTGCTACTGTCACCCATCGCTTTTGGCTTAGACAAGACAATCGCATACATCGGAGGTGGCATAGCGTTAGTCATCGCTACCTGCTGGTTCTGTCATTGGTATCGTAAAATTAATGACAGACTGGCATAAAATAGCTTTGGCAAAGATTTTGCTAAAGCGTTAGTAAAAAAACATTTGGTTATGAAAAAGAAGACCAACCTTAAACAGTATAAAAAGAGAAAAATCAATATGGACGCTCAAGAGAAGAAGAATGAAGAGATGAAAATGGCCGCTGAGGAAACTACAGAACAGACCAACGAGCAACCAACGGAAGATGTTGCAGAGCAGGAAGCTGAACAAGCTGAAAAAGAGCTTGCTCCAGAAGAAAAACTGCAAGCTGAGATAGACAAGCTCACCAAGGAGGAGGAAGAGTTGAAGGACAAATACCTGCGCCTGTCTGCTGAATTTGACAACTACAGGAAGCGCACACTCAAGGAGAAGACGGAACTGATTCTAAACGGAGGTGAGAAAGCCTTTACCGCCGTCTTGCCCGTCATAGACGACCTCGAAAGAGCGCTTGCCACCATGCAGAAAGCAACAGACGTAGAAGCTGTCAAGGAAGGCGTTTCCTTGATATACAACAAGTTCTTGCAGATTCTCGGACAAAATGGCGTAAAGCCTATTGAGACCAAGGAGAAAGAGCTTGACACTGATTTCCATGACGCCATAGCCATCATTGATGCACCTTCAAAAGAGCTGAAAGGCAAGATCCTGGATTGTGTGGAGACAGGCTATACGCTGAATGACAAGGTTATCCGCCACGCTAAGGTTGTGGTGGGGAAATAATAATAATAAAGAGAGGTTATGGAAGAGAAAAGTTACTATGAGATATTAGGTGTAGAGAAGACGGCTTCTGCTGACGAGATTAAGAAAGCATACAAGAAGAAAGCCATCCAATACCATCCAGACCGTAATCCTGGAAACAAGGAAGCGGAGGAGAAGTTCAAGGAAGCGGCTGAAGCTTACAGTGTACTCTCTGATCCTGAGAAACGCCAGCGTTATGACCAGTTCGGTAAGGCAGGCGTTAGTGGTGCCGCCGGCAACGGAGGTCCGTACGGAGGCGGCTTCGGAGGCGGTATGTCTATGGACGATATCTTCAGTATGTTCGGAGATATCTTCGGGGGCAGAGGCGGCTTCGGAGGCTTCAGCGGCTTCGGAGGCGGCGGAGCAAGCCAGCAGCGCAAGTTCCGTGGCTCAGACCTGCGTGTCCGTGTCAAGCTGAATCTGAAGGATATCTCTACTGGCGTTGAAAAGAAATTCAAGCTGAAGAAATATGTGTCATGTCCTTATTGTCACGGCACCGGTGCCGAGGGCAACAGTGGTACAGAAACCTGTCCTACCTGTAAGGGACGTGGTACGGTAATACGTACCCAACAGACTATCTTAGGCACCATGCAGACACAAAGCACCTGCCCGACTTGCGGTGGTGAAGGTCATGTCATCAAGAACAAATGTGCGCATTGCGGTGGTGAAGGCATCGTAATGGGTGAAGAAACTGTGAGTGTAAAGATACCTGCTGGAGTGGCAGATGGCATGCAGCTTTCCATGTCAGGCAAGGGTAACGCAGGCAAACACAACGGCATACCGGGCGACTTGCTCATTGTAGTGGAGGAAGAGAAGGACAAGGAGCTCATCCGTGACGAGAACGATTTGGTGTATAACCTGTTGTTGAGTGTTCCTACGGCTGCCCTCGGCGGAACGGTTGAGATACCTACTGTTGACGGCAAGGTGAAGGTAAAGATTGATCCGGGTACCCAGCCCGGCAAAGTGTTACGTTTGCGTGGAAAAGGTCTTCCTGATGTAAACGGCTATGGAACGGGTGACTTACTGGTGAATGTAAGCATTTACATTCCGGAGACGTTAAGTCGCGATGAGAAAAAAGCGATGGAGCAGATGCAGGAGTCTGACAATTTCCGCCCTTCCGGATCCGTAAAGGAAAAGATATTCAAGAAATTCAAGAGTATGTTTGACTGACAGCCAAGTGTTATTATCCTACAAAAAAAAGACGGAAGCGATTCCGTCTTTTTTTATTATGAGTTCATCTCTACGATATGAGTCGGCTCTCTTTCTATGTTTCTTTTATCAACCTGCCGCACTAACGAAGCTGCCAACTGCATAAAAGCCCTACCTGTCATCGTATCACTGTTCAAGGCCACAGGCTTACCTGAGTCGCCACTCTCACAGATACTCTGCACAATAGGTATTTGTCCTAACAGAGGGACATCCATCTCTTCCGCCAGGCGTTTCACACCTTCTTTTCCAAATATATAATACTTGCTATCCGGAAGTTCCGCAGGGGTGAACCACGCCATATTCTCTATCAGACCGAGAATTGGCACATTCACCTTATCATTCGTGAACATATTGATACCTTTACGTGCGTCAGCCAGCGCCACTTCCTGAGGGGTACTCACCACCACGGCACCTGTAAGTGCGATAGTCTGAACGGTTGTGAGATGAATATCGCTTGTACCTGGAGGCAGGTCGATGATTAAATAATCCAATTCTCCCCAGTCGGCGTCACCGATAAGCTGTTTCAAAGCATTGCTTGCCATACCGCCACGCCACAGAGTAGCCTGGTCGGGGTCAACAAAGAATCCGATAGACAACAGCTTGACACCATATTTCTCGACAGGAACGATAAGATCTCTGCCTTCCTTCTGTACAGCAAACACTTGCGTGCGTTCCACCTCAAACATCTTGGGGATAGAGGGACCGAATATATCGGCATCCAGCAAGCCCACTTTGTGTCCGAGTCTGGCTAATGCCACAGCCAGGTTAGCGGCAACCGTACTCTTACCAACTCCGCCTTTGCCAGAAGACACACCAATGATATTCTTTACTTGAGGAAGAAGTTTGCCTACTTCTGGTCGAGGCGCTTGCTTGCTCTCCACGCCGATAGTTACCTCGACATCAGGAGAAACGTAGGTGTGGATTGCGGTTTCAGCCGCTTTCAGTATTGAATTCCTGAAAGGATCAGTAGGTTTCTCAAAGATGATGGAGAAACTGACCTTCATGCCGTCAATACGCATATTGTCGGCAATCATATCAGCCTCGACCAGATTCTTGCCCGTGCCAGGGTATCGAACGGTTTTCAAGGCGTCTTTAATCAAGTTAGGGTATAGTGTCATAATAATGGATAATTAATAATTAATAATGATAGCCAGGAAGTTATTTGGCAGTTTGGAGAGAACTGCGCTTGCTACGGTTGTAACTACGATAGTCATCCAGTTCAATCTCAACATCCGGTTCCTGCAGGTCGCCCTCCAAAGGCAAGCCGAAACTGATGTACTTGATGTCAATGCCTCTGTCCAGCCATTGCTGTTCATAATACGTTCGGATAGACAGTTCTTCATCTGCCATGCCGGAATGATAGAGGTCATTTGTCATCGCCTTGAGCGGTAGCATATTCAGTTCCACCAGCAGACGGGTATAGGTGAACAGGAAATTACTATCGGTCTTGAGATGAATCTCCCCTTCGTCCTTCATAAACCTACGGTACCTGTTAAGGAAGTCGGTAGAAGTCAGACGCTTCGTAACCTTCTTCATCTGTGGATCGGGAAATGTGAGCCAAATCTCACTTACCTCACCCGGAGCGAAGAAGCGATCAATAATCTCGATATTCGTACGTAGGAAAGCCACATTCCTCAAGCCCTCCTGCAATGATTGCTTTGCGCCGGTCCACATACGGGCGCCCTTTATATCAACGGCAATATAATTGCAATCAGGATGAAGGCGAGCCAGACCTAAAGTATATTCAGCCCGCCCGCACCCTAATTCCAATACAATCGGATTGTTATTGTTGAAGAACTCCTCGTTCCACTTCCCCTTCATGCCAAACGGCATATTCTCTGCTACAGAATAAGGATATTGGAAAACATGAGGATAGCTTTCCATATCAGCGAATTTCTGTAATTTTCCTTTTCCCATAATCAGTCAAGAACGGTCACCCATCCATGCACGTCAGGCTCGTCACCATACTGGATGGCACGCAGCTTGTTGTAAAGCTTCGTTGAGAGCGGACCTGGCTTACCGTCTTTACTGAACACAAAGCGCTGCTTGGTGTCATAGTCGTCGATGTAAG
This sequence comes from Bacteroidaceae bacterium, assembly GCA_017471185.1. Classification (GTDB taxonomy): domain Bacteria; phylum Bacteroidota; class Bacteroidia; order Bacteroidales; family Bacteroidaceae; genus Bacteroides. Next base: position 16,089 of record JAFUVZ010000046.1, on the reverse strand, counting down.
AAATCGGACTGATGACGGCAGCTGTACCACATGCGCCGGCTTCCTCAAAAGTGGAAAGCTCTTCCTCTGGAATCTGGCGACGTTCGACTTTCATGCCCAGGTCTTCTGCCAGCTGCATCAGGCTCTTATTTGTCACTGATGGCAGGATAGATGTAGATTTAGGTGTTATATAAGTATTATTCTTGATGCCGAAGAAATTTGCGGCACCACATTCATCCATGTATTTCTTTTCCTTGGCATCCAGGTAGAATTCACAGCTATAGCCCAAGTCATGAGCCATTTTATTAGCACGAAGACTTGCCGCATAATTACCACCTACTTTATAAATACCTGTACCCAGGGGCGCGGAACGATCATAGTCACGGATAATGACATACGGATTGGTAGAGAAACCACCCTTGAAATACGGGCCGACAGGGGTGACGAATATCACGAACAGATACTCAGAAGCCGGATGCACGCCCACCTGTGCCGAGGTGCCTATCAGCAACGGACGGATATATAGGGTCGCGCCTGATTCATAAGGAGGCAGAAAACGTTCATTGAGCTTCACTACCTTCTTGACGGCAGCCACAAACTGCTCTGTTGTGATTTTAGGCATTAAGATGCCATCGCAGGTGTTCTGTAAACGGGCCGCATTCTCTTCCGGGCGGAAGATACGAATCTTACCATCCTTGCCCCGGTATGCCTTCAAACCTTCGAAAGCCTCCTGCCCATAATGCAGACAGGTGGCAGCCATGTGCATGGGGATGGTCTCCTCGCTGCACACTTCCAGTTCACCCCACTTACCGTTACGGTAGTACATTCTCACGTTGTAATCCGTCTTCATGTATCCGAATGACAGATTCTTCCAATCAATTTCGTTCATATCTTACACTATTAAAAACTTACCATTTGCAACAATTGAATGCAAAATTAGCATTTATTCTCCAATTTACTGCTTTTCTTCTGATAATTTTTTAATTTCCTCGTCTGCTTTGGTTAATTTATCGTTGCAGAACTCGATAATGGCGTTCGCTTCCTTGATTTTGTCAGCCAGCTGGTCTATTTCCAGCTCTCCGCTGTCAATCTGCGCCACTATCTTCTCTAACCGCTGCAATGCTTGTGAATAAGTTTCTTTCATAATGAATTAATGAATAATGAACAATGAATAATGGATAATGGGTTATTTGACTATGGAAACGGCCTCGCCTTGTTTCAGACGAGTCACAATCTCATCCCCGGGCTTTAAGAGGCTGGCATCCTTCACCACCCTGCCGTGTCTGAGGGTAATGCTATAACCACGAACCAGCAATTTATCCGGTGAAGCATCCGCCACTTTCTGCCGCATCAGCATCAGTTGATAGCGTTGCTTTTCTGCCTGCGCTTGAGCTACCTGAATCAAATGTGACAGCTGGGGTAACGACTGACGTTTCCGGTTTACCTGCGACATAGCCCCTTGCAGAATACGCTGGCTGACACGTTGCAGGTACAGTTTACCGTCAGCCACCCGTTGTATAGCTTTTGCCGGTATCTTCGACTGCAGGCGCACCAGCAGTTCCTTGTTTGAAGCAATCAGCCATGCCACACCCTGGTTCAGACGTGTGGAAAGCTCAGACAACTCATCCGCAGCCTGCTGCATCAGACCAATCAGGTATTCGGCGGCGGCAGTAGGTGTCTTGACGCGGGTATGCGAAACAAGGTCCAACACGGTATCATCACGTTCATGACCTATACCGGTGATGATTGGCAAAGGGAACTGTGCCACTGCGGCAGCCAGGTCATAGGTGTCAAATCCCGTGAGATCAGAGACAGCACCGCCTCCACGAATAATGACCACAACATCAAACTCGCTTTCCCTATCATAAATGCTGCCCAAGGCGGCAAGTACCGACTGTTCCACTTCATCTCCCTGCATGACGGCAGGGAAAAGTTCCGCATGGAAATAGAAGCCTCCTGCATTGTCGGCCAGTTGTCTGGAGAAATCGCCGAAACCTGCTGCAGTGGCTGAAGATATCACAGCCACACGCTTAGGCAGGACTGGCATATCCAGCTCCTTGTTCAGATTCAGCACCCCTTCTTCCTCCAGCTGGCGGATGATTTCCTGCCGCTTGCGAGCCATATCACCCATGGTATAGGAAGGGTCGATATCAACCACATTGAGCGAGTAGCCGTAAAGTTCATGAAAGCTGACGCTGACCTCTACCAAGACCTTGATTCCTGCGGTAAAGAGTTGCCCGGTAGCCTGCTCGAAATAAGGCTTCAAGGTAGCGAACACACTGCGCCAGACGGTTCCGCGTGCCTTGGCCACCAGACCGTTGCCTCGCTTGTCTTTCTGCACGAACTCCACATAGCAATGGCCATTGTTAACGCGCACCTCACTGAGTTCCGCCTGTACCCAATAGGTTTCAGGCAGGTCCAGCTCAAGCATATTCCTCACCAGACTGTTCAACTCATAAAGCGTTATGGCTTCAGGGTTGTTGACCGTTGACCGTTGACTGTTGATCATATAACTTGCCATTTGCAGCCTGTAGCTTACAACTATTTATTCATATAACTCTGGTAAGCTTGCCACATGTCAGGAATACCATAGCCGTATATATTGTCAGGATATTCTGCACGGTCGCCAGACCGACGCACTAACTCAATCATTTCCTTGGCGGTGAGGGTAGGGCAGGCCTGCCACAGGCATGCCACCATACCGCACATGATAGGTGAGGCGAACGAAGTTCCGTTGGCCTTACCTTGACTGCCTCTGGCATTGATAACGTTTGCCCTGACACCAGCAGCCACCACGTCAGGCTTCACGCGTCCGTCCTGAGAATTACCCACTGATGAGAAGGGAGCGATGACACGTGTCTGCCATACCATGGCTCCAACGGTTAGTATGTTGTCAGCATCGGCCGGAGGGGTGATTTTCTTCCAGGCTGAATTGCCCGAATTGCCGGCGCTGCATACAAGAATCATTCCCTTGTCTGCCATACGCCCTGCCACACGGGAAATAACAGAACTGCGTCCGTCCAGGTCTCTTAGCCTGAAATCCATCGTAGAGTCATCAAACTCATTGTAGCCTAAAGAGGTGTTGACCAAGTCAACGCCAACACTATCAGCAAACTCCACAGCAGCTGCCCAAAAATCTTGTTCCACAGGATATTCAGAGTCAGAGTCTTCGCTTCTCAACAGCCAGTAGGATGCTTCGGGCGCAGTGCCAATCATGGCACCAGGCTTGTTGGCAGCCATGCAGGAAAGCACACTCAGTCCGTGAGTGGCTTCGCCATAGATGTCAGAATCTGGATTTACGAAATCCTTAGTGCCCAGCACCTTCACGTTATCAAGTACAGGTATTCTGTCTAAATTATGAAAACCTCCGTCAATCACGGCAATCGTCATGCCTTGTCCCTTGAAACCAGCATCATGAAGTTTGTCACCATTACTGATATGAATCTGTCCAAATCCAGTACCATAGATACTGTCAGGATTAACGGTGACACTGTTTATGATGGTGTCTCGTGACATGGGTAACACATGCTCAGGAGCCTTCCAGACCTTGTAAGCGCTCTTTACAAATGGAAGCCGCCTGATCTGCTCTATCGCAGCCGTGTCATTGCATGAAACAGTGACAAAGTTCTCCCATTTACTGGTCAGCAAGACTTTCACGCCAGTGCGTTGAATGGCTTTAACGTAGGCCTTAGGTACGGGCAAGTCTGTAGAATCCACCTTCAGACGTTGCCTTTCTCTGCGCTGTAACGCTTTTGCTGAGAGAAACTTCTCGGGATGCTTCAGACTAAAGTCCGTGGCAGCCTTGTCTCTCAAGTCTATATGATAGCGCAACGTATCCTGGGCATAGAGGCCTGCGCAACACATCCATGCCAACATAGCTGTAAAAAAGAGTAATTTCTTCATGGAATCATTCATTTTGTCAAAGTATAAGTGCCTGCCCCGTATTCTTTAGACTCAGTCTCTCCAGGCAGGGTTACGGTAGCCGTAGCGCCCTCAGGAACCGTAAACTCCCAAGTCCACTGGTCACCTTCATATTTCCATGCGCTCTTGATCAGGCCGGCGGCTGACTGATACTCAGCTTCCAGATGGCCTAACCGCTTGTCTGGCAACGGACGCATGACTATATGTCTGAATCCCGGAACGGCCGGATCAGCCGCAATGCCGGCGGCAGTCTCCCATAGCCATGCGCAAACGCATCCGTAGGCATAATGGTTGAAACTGTTCATGCCCTGCGGACCCATGCCTTTATCTACCATATAGCTGTTCCAGCGCTCCCAGATGGTAGTAGCCCCGTTATCTACAGAATAGAGCCAGCTTGGGTTCTTGCGCTGGAAGAGCAGTTCGTATGCTATATCCTGCATGCCGTTTTCCGTAAGGGTGTTCATCAAGATGGAGGTACCCAGGAAACCCGTCTGCAAGCAGTTTTCATGCTCTGCGAAATTCTGACGAAGCCGGGCTATCATGTCTGCCTTTGCCTGACCGTCCACGATCTGGTTCTTCAAAGCAAACAGAGCCGGAGTCTGCATCGTGTTCAGGATAGCTGTCTTAAACTTTCCGTCAGAGAGCATGAATGTGCTTCTGATGTAGTCCCTGGCGGTATTTGCCATCTGTTCATAAGCTGCGGCGTCACGGCCCGTCGCCTTAGCCATGTCTCTCATCATTTGCGCGTCAATCAGCCAGTAGGATGCGCTGAGGTAATTCCAGTATTCAATAGCCTCAGGCAGTGGGGTCCTCCCCTTCGGTGTAATCGTGAAAGCGCCTCCGCCACAGCTCTCCAACGGCTCATAGCTCAGCCAGTCGGCCCACTGATAATTGCCGTTCTCTGCGCTCAGGGCCACGTGATTATACTTGGTGTCATTGACGTGGTTGATATAACGGGTCATGGCATCCCAGTTCTCGTTAATGATTTCGGTATCTCCAAACTGCTTCCACACGGTCCACGGCACGATGATACCTGCATCAGCCCATCCCAGACGCATCATGTTTTCACCATACTGCGCCAGTGGAGCCACACCCGGAAAACCTCCCAGTTCACTTTGCGAATCCCTCATGTCACGCATCCACTTATGGAAGAATCTGTCGGTATTGGCAAAGAATGAGCCTGTTTCGGCAAACACCTGAGTATCGGCAGTCCATCCCAGACGCTCATTTCGCTGAGGACAATCCGTCGGTACCGACAGATAGTTGGAACGCTGTCCCCAGACTGTATTGGATATCAATTTGTTCACCAATTCATTGCCGGTAGTGATCGTACCTGTCTCCAGCATCTCTGATATTGAAGATACAGGGATAGATGTCAACGACTGAATGGTTACCGGAGCGGTTGCCGTGACCGACACGAAACGATATCCGAAGAATGTGCAGTGAGGATAATAGGTAACGAAGTCCTCATTGCCAGCGAAGGTGTAAGTGAGTCTCATGCCGGTAGGAGCGATGCGCAGGTTGTCACGGTGCACACTGCCTTCAGGGCCATCCATGCCGCGGCTTTTTGCGCCGTTCCCGTCGTTGAGCAACTCGCCGGGCAGACAGGTAAGGACGGTACCTTCACCAGCCTTAAACACAAAGGAAGGAACTGCCGCGCTGTTCTGCCCGAAGTCAACCACCAGTGTCTCGCCCGGCTGAACCGTCATTGCTTCGCCTGGCTGATACTCACGGGCGATGACCACCTTGCCAAATTCCTCTTCCTTGACATTCTCGATGTCTTTCCATACATACGCCTTGACAGGACTGAGTGTCAGGTCATGGCGTAGATAAATCTCTGCTCCCTCAGAAGGCAGTATCTCACCATTGAACTCCGTATTAATCTCTGGCGTAGAGAAGGCGGCGGCACTCTCAAATCCCTGAGGCACACGGGCATCATATTCCTCACCGTCGAAGATTCCCGCATGCTTTACAGGACCTGCGATACCGGCTTTCCAATGCTCGAGGTCTGTACCAAGCAACTGGGTTGAACCGTCTGAATAGGTAAGTTGCAGCACGCCTCTGAAGGCACACTTCTTGCCAATCATTCCGTCATGTCCTGAAGGAGTTATTATCTTGTCGCCCCACCATCCGGGAGTGACCTGCACAGAGAGTGTGTTTTCAGCACCTCCCTTACGTTCAAGCATCGGTGTTATATCGTATGTGTAAGATCGTTTGGTCTTGGCGTAATGGGTGAAGCCTGGCTTCAGGATCTCATCACCCACGGGCTGCCCATTGACATAGAGTTCATAAACGCCCAAGGCAGTAGTCATCCACTTGGCTTCCGTCACCTTCTTCTCATTCTTAACGGTAGATACAAACCAGCTGGCTCCATCTGCTGAACGCCAGTTGCCAGGCTCAAAGACAGTTCCTGTCACGACCGGGGCATCAGTCACAGATATCCACTTTGAAGCATCCCAGGCAGCGGCATCCAACGCTTCTACCTTGGCATATTTCCCTGTCGGTTGATCTGTAGAACATCCTGTAAGGGCCAGCACGGCTATTGCCAGAGCGGCACTTTTCGTTTTCAAACTTTTCATAGTAATCTATATTTTTTATCTTCTATCAAAACAGTCGCGTATGCAGAAATGCCCTCTTCCCTGCCAGTGAAGCCCAACTTCTCGGTGGTAGTGGCCTTGATGGAAACATCATCGGCATCAATGCCCATCACCTCTGCCAGTACCCGCTGCATCTCCGGAATATACGGGTTGAGCTTGGGGTGTTCAGCGCATACGGTAGCGTCGATATTGCACACCGTATAACCCTTGCCGGCTATCAGCTCCACTGTTTTCCGGAGCAGTATCTTGCTGTCGATGTCCTTAAACTCCGCGTCATTGTCGGGGAAATGATAGCCGATGTCACGCATGTTTGCCGCCCCAAGCAAGGCGTCGCAAATGGCGTGAATCAGCACGTCGGCGTCAGAATGCCCTGCCAGCCCTTTGGCATGATGCAGCTTTACGCCTCCTATCCACAAATCCCTGTTTTCCACCAGCTGGTGTACATCATATCCGAATCCTACTCTTATCTTCATGTCTTTAATTACAAGTTACAAGCTTCTCACATTGATTATTTGACGTAAAATTCCAGCAGCTTCCTGTCTTCCAGATAGCCCTGCAGGCGCTGGTTAATGCTTACAGGCCCCACTCCGGCAGGAGTGCCGGTATAGATCAGGTCACCTATCTTGAGCGTCATGAACTTACTTACATAACAGATAATCTCATCTACCTTGAACAGCATGTCGCCCGTGAAGCCCTGCTGCACGGTCTTGCCATCGATATCCAAATGGAAATGCAGGTTCTGCACATCGCCTCCCACCTCTTCCAGAGGGATAAAGTCGCCTATCACGGCACTCTCGTCAAAGCCCTTGCTCAGTTCCCAAGGATGGCCTGCGGCACGAAACTTACGCTGCAAATCCCTTGCCGTGAAGTCAATGCCCACGGTCACCGCGTTATAATACCTGCGCACGAACTGCGGACTGATATACCGTCCTAATCTGCTGATGCGCACCACCACTTCCGTTTCATACTGCACATCCTGAGAGATATCATTAGGCAGGAAGAACGGCTTTCCATCACGAAGGACGGCTGAATCGGGCTTCATAAATATCACAGGTTCCGGGCATTCTTCCGTATGTCCTAATTCCTCTTTATGTAAGGCATAGTTCATGCCGACGCAAATAATCTTCATACTTCTTCCAATTAATATGCAAATTTACGAATTTTCATCGACAAGTTACCAATCTTTTGCCTATTTTTGCACACAAACTCTCAATAATATGAAAAACAACGATTGGAAAGACAGACTGAACGTGGTTTATTCCACCAACCCCGATTTCAGGTATGAGAAAACTGAAGAAGATACAACCGCTACCCTGCCTCCTCAGCAGCAGAAACTGCGTGTCAGCCTTGACCGCAAGAACCGCGGAGGCAAGACTGTTACTTTAATCACAGGCTTCGTGGGGTCTGAGGACGACCTCAAGGAGCTGGGCAGGGTATTGAAGAGCAGCTGCGGCGTGGGTGGCTCAGCTAAAGATGGTGAGATAATGGTGCAGGGCGACTTCAAGCAGCGTGTCATCGACTTGCTGAAGAGTAAAGGCTACGCGCAGACCAAGCCGGTAGGATAAAAAAGCCTGCTTACCAACCGACGGTTCACCTTCTTTCAGCTTCCTGTGTGAAGCGGTGAAGCTCGCATAGGCGACTTTTTCTATATATATATTTTTTTATTTACCTTTAACCTAAATGTCACGTATATATGAAAGTTAGTAAAAGTAACTTCACCGCTTCACACGTGAGATAAAAGCCCATGCCAAAGACATGAGACGCCATTCTGCGTCAAGATGCCTCCCACGGCTGAAAGGAGCCGTTTCCAAGACCCGACGCAGTATCTGTTACGGCAGACGGGAGGCATTTCCATAGGGGTACGGGAGGCATTCCGGCGACTCATGGCAGATACTGCGGACACCGGAAGAAGGCTTCGGCTCATACCACAGTAGGCTTCAGCAATGCAGACAGCAGACGGCAGAGCCGACCGTATGGGATAAGACCAAAGGCAGATACTGAGCGATAGGAAAGAGAATAATCTTTTTTTTTGCCCTTAAAACAGGCTTTTTCACAAATAGAGCGAAAAAAAAAGAGTAGATGAACGCTACTCCCTGATTATCAGTACACATTAGCGGAAGCTGGGGGAATGTAAAAAAAATGTGACAATAAAACAAAACTGGAAAATTCTTTAATTATAAGGCTGTTACATGATTACCAGTTGATTATATTATCCATAATATCACGATTTTTTCACATATAAAAAAGGGGGGTATTTTCATCAAATTTACAATTAAATTTCCCTATCTTTGCACCAGACAAAGTTACATGTTTTTTGAAGTCACATAAAAAATGGAAGCAAAGTATAACGTGCGTGTATTTATTAAAAGACCGAAAGCCGCTATGGAAGGAGAAGACCCAAGTGGACAGGTCATAGCCAGGGTTCGATGGAAAAATAACGAAGTCTGTTTTACTGTAGGTTGCTATGCAAATTCCACTAAATGGAACCATGCGGGGCAATGTGCTGTGAAACATACTACACACTATCACTTAGGAAAGCCATCAACGGCAACCTCTATCAATTATTTGATAACAAAAACTATTGATTCTATTAAACGAAGCTTTATCAGATTCAGTATTGATAACATAATTCCCACCAAAGAAGAATTGAAAAACGCTGTGATCAACGAATTATGTTCTGATGATGAAATCAGCAGAAGAAACAGAAAGAAAAAAGCCGGAATGGCCTTGTCTTTAACCATTGATGACAGCAAGACATTATACGATTACTTCAAAGACTTTCTTAATGAAGGGCTCACGGTACATTTCTGGTCTGATGACGTTGTAGAAAAAGTAGCAGCTTTGAAAAACCACTGGATAGAAATCGATCCAAAGGAACAGCTAAAGCCAAAAGACATAACAGTGGAAGTCATGCAGCATTTTCAGATGAATCTTGTCAGAAGAGGACTCCGTAACTCTACATCAGCTAAATGGATAAAAATAGCGCAATGGTTCCTCAAATTCTGCAAGAAAAAAGGTGCCGGGGTCAGCGATGAGGTTATACAATTCAAATCCTCGCTTACGGATGTTCGAGACAAGGAAATAGTATTCCTTACCTGGGATGAATTTAAAACCTTGCATGATTTCACAATACCACCAGACAAGAAACATCTTGAAGTTGTACGAGACATGTTTATTTTCTCATGCACAACAGGCCTTCGGTACAGCGATGTGGCCGCGCTCAAGAGAGAGAACATCGTCAATGACGTAATCAGTGTAGTGACAGAAAAAACTGATCATCTATTGAGAATCAACCTCAATAGATTCAGCCGTGAAATTATAGAAAAATACCGAATGTTTCCACCGCAAGACGGCAAAGCAATGTTGACTGTCAGCAACCAAAAATGTAACGTCCATATAAAAGAACTCTGCCAGATGGCCGGTATTGACGCTCCTGTTACCATTGCATACAGGATAGGTAATAAGACGTACAAGAGTGTTAAACCTAAATACGAAGTTATTTCTTTCCACTCTGGTAGAAGAACTTTTGTAAGTTTGGCACTCAAGTTGGGTGCTACTGCCGAAGAAGTTAGGCGTATCACCGGTCATCATTCTTACTCAGTAATGGAAAAATACATGGCCCAAGATGACGAGCAGCGCAAACATGCAACTGCAGTTTTCGACATTAAAACAGAGAGGGAATTCCTTTATGACCAACTAAACAACCTTACAAACAAACAACTCAGGGAAATGATTATTCAATACAACAACAAATACCAGGATCCGAATTAGTAAACAATAAACATTAATTAGTAATCACTATTTAATAATAACTAATAAGTAAATAGTAAAAAAAAGAATAATATATAGTCTTTAGTATTTAGTGTGTAAAATTCAATAATTAATAATTACTATCCAGTGTATAGTAAAAACTAAATACTATGCAGTATGTAATATTTAGTGTTTAATAAACATTATTTATAAACACAAAAAAAACGAAGCAGGTGAGAAATAACCGTGGATACCCCATGTGCAAAAAACGTATTTTTATTCTTTTCCCTATTGTTTTTTTAAATCCCGTTTTTTGGGATTGTTTTCCAATATATTTGCTGCGGATTTACATGTTTGCAAAATCCAAATGCAAGTTGTGTTTTTGTCGGACAAAAACAACTTGCCACCGTCAACATCAAGTTGACTTAGTGGAACTTAAAAACAGCTCGCAACTCGCAGTTTTTTTATTTAATTTTCAAAATTATGAAAGAAAAGAAGACCAAACACATAGATATCAGGGTAACGGAAAAGGAATACAACCTGATAAAAAGGAAAGCGGGGGAAAACAATGCAATGTCTTATTTCATACTGAATGCGGTAAATCACTACGATGACAAATACCTAAAAAAAAGAATAGATGTCATCGAGGCTGCTGGCAAAGCGTTCAAGGAATGGAATACTAGCCTTAAAAAATTTGAAAATAACATTAACTCAATAGCCAACTACTGTAACAGATGTGAAAGACTCGGCATAGATGACGTAGAACCAATTATGGAAACAAGTAAATACATTAGCAGTATGCGATTATTATTCCAAGAGGTAAACGCGTTTCATGTTCGCTTTCTTTCATTCATTCAACATTACAAGAGGCATTGAGGCTCTTGAATAAATACAAAAACTATTTACTAAAAAATATTTAATCCAGAATAATTACTAAAAAATAAAAACTATAAACTTATTACTAAATACTAAATAGTACATAGAGTTTACTTTGTATTCTATAATAAAAATATTTATGATAGCTAAAATTCTGAGAAAGTCATCCTCTTTTTCCGGTATAGACTATAACGAGAGGAGAGTAAAAAAAGGAGAGGCAGAACTTCTTTGCAGGGAAAATTTTGGAGATGCAGAAGCATTGTTAAAAACACCAAGCAGCTGCAAGAAATTCCTTGAAGAGTGGAGCGCAAGGAACGACAGGACAAAGTACCCACAGTTACATGTATCCATCTCTGCAAAAGGGAAAGATATGAGTAAAGAAGAATTATTACAGGCTGGAAAAGACTGGTTACGAGAAATGGGGTATGGTGATAATCCTTACATTATATATTTTCATAATAATACAGACAACAATCATATCCATATCATCACTACAAGAATCAACCGGCAAGGATTAAAGATTGATGACAGCTTTGAAAAAAAAAGATCACTCCAGATCATAGACCAGCTGTCAAAAACAAACAGGCATGAAGAAATAAGACAGCTTGTCGCTGACAGACTCAGGTTCAGCTTTACAAACAAAAAACAATTCTTCCTCCTTCTGGAAAGAGCAGGCTGTTCTGTAAAAGAGACAGGCGACAACAAAACTACCATACAGAAGGCAGGGGGCAAACTGACAATAAGCAACGACCTCATTATGTTCTGTCAAAAAAGATACTGGAGAGAATTGGAAAAAGAAGAGAAGAAAAAAATAAAAGCACTGGTGATTAAATACTCAATTGAAATGAAAAAAGAAGATTTTCGATCTTTTATGAAAGAAAAATTCGGATACGACTTTTTCTTCTTCGGAGACCAAGGGAATCCGTATGGTTACGCAATGGTTGACAATAGAAACCGGAGAGTATTGCAAGGAAAGGATATTCTTCCAGTAAAGATTCTTTTGGGTAATTACAACAAAGCAGCTGGAAGAGCTGAATACTTTAACTCAATAATAAGGCATCTACTAGAAGAAAACCCTTATGCCACGAGAGGTGAAATTAACAAGATACTGCATAAAGCAGGAGGCTACATAGATAAGGATTCCGTAAGGAAGAAATGGAGGGGAAAAATTAAAATCTGCGACCTTGACAAGAATCTTAAGGAAAAAATCGCTTATAACAACAAGAGAGATTATGTACTCAATAAATACAAACCAAACTCTATAGCCGAACTGTTGTATATAAATAAGAAAACAGGGCTAAATCTGGTTCCTGGTGACATGAAAAAAATAAAGAAAAATCCAGAAGATATATCATATTATACACAGTTCATGCGTGAAATACTCAACAGTGAGAATCCGATAGAACGGCTAAGAGAGAATAACTTCAGTATAAACTCAATTGCGGGAGAACTTGTTTTCATAAATCATATTAATAAAAATCGGACAGTCATGTTCACGAACAATGACATTGGGCTGTCTAAGGAAGAAATAACATCATCACTATATGCAAACGATACTCGAAATGAAACCATATACGAAAAAGAAGAATCTGGCAATCTATCGATAGATGACGCTCTATCTGAACTGATTGAAGGCATTGATTATATAATTCCCGATGAAGTAGGTGGAGTTGAAGGTGATGATCCAACGAAAAAAAAGAAAAAGAAAAAGGGCGAATATGTCAGCCGATGATAACAACATATATTTATTTGGACAGTAGTGCAACATATTATTTATTTTTTACTTATTAATAAATATTTTCACGTTTTTATTTGGTAGTTTTTGAGGAAATCATTATATTTGCAAAATAAAATTCTATCACTTGTTTTTGGACATTTATTAAAAAGATTTGAGTATGCCTATACTACTGTTTGCGAATCAGAAGGGGGGAGTTGGCAAATCAACGTTAGCCGTCTTATATGCCAATCATCTTTCAGAAGTCAATAAGAACATAAAAGTTCTTATAGCAGATATTGATTTCCAAAAGTCTATAAAAAGACTGAGGGATGAAGACATGAGTCTGTATGACAGTAAAGAAATAAATGTTGGCTATGAAATAGATAGCTTTAACGTCAATACTTATGAGCAGTCCTTGACTTTAATGGAAACAGCAACCAAATATGTAGGTGAAAATCCAAATTCCGTTGTAATTATAGACTTTCCTGGTCAGATAAACGAAAACATTGGTGTTTGTATCCATAGTGCAGATTATATAATATGCCCACTTAGATATGACCCTATTGTAATGAGTTCCACAAGCATGTTTATATCAATTGTCAACAAAGTAAAAATGGAGAAGTCAAGAGACTCATTGCTTTTCGTCCCAAATAGGATAAAAAGAAACGAGGGTACAGTCAAGGAAAGAATGGTAAAGAAAGAAACGAACAGGATTCTGTCGCAATATGGAACCGTATTACCCCAAGTAACGGACTGCGTTGACATAGGAAGATTAAGTACGATTTATAATACAAAAAGGCAGGTAGAAGTGACTAAAGAGTGTTTTGAAAAATTAGATGCAATTATTTTACCTGAAATCTTCAAATAAGTGATTGTAAATTTCATAAATTAAAAAAAATAAACTATTTTTGCACAATGAATACTAAAAAGAAAGATACACTGTCTTCAATGATGTCTGAAACAGAAAGGCAAAGACTCGAAGAAGAACCAAAAGCAATCAGGGGATTGCTGCACTTCATGAACAATGAAGATGTTGGAAAAAATGACACCAAGGAAACTGTGGCAAGAAGAAAGACTATAGAAAACACTTTCAAAAAACCCGTAGAAAACGCCATAGACAATAATGCTGTCATGAACAGAATTATTTATTATAAAAGGATGGGTGTTAATAAGGAAATTATCCCTGTTTACATAGATAAGGGTTTAAAAGAAAAATTGGATTTCCTTATTAAAAGTCCTAAATACAAAGGATTTAGCAGAACAGTTATTTTGTCAGCCGTCTTATCTCTTTTTTTAGATAATGAGCGAGATGAAATAGAAAATGAAATGAAAACTGCGCTAGAAATCTTGGAGAAAAAGGTTAATAATAAACAAGATTAATAATCTTTTCACAAAAGGAACGTATTTTGAAACAATAACGAAGTCCAGACATAAAAAAAGAGGCATCCCCTGAAGGTGCCTCTTGTTTTTCCATTTTCCAGTCTATGGCTAATCTGTCACGGCAAACCGCCACGGGCGGTGACGCAGAGGCACCCGAATCATCAAGCAGCGTATTGATGAACGTATTTCAGACGCTGTAAGGGCGCCAAAAATCGCAGATGTATTCCGCATCCATTCGAAGAAAGAAAACGCCACCACGGGCCTGAAAACGGCCAAAACGGACATTTCGGGCAAAGAGAACACGCTCCGGTTTGAAAAACCAAACCGGATGCAAGCTTCAGATGTATGTCTTTGAACCGTTCTCATTCTCATTGTCTCTTATATAATTCTATCGACTTTGTCATTCAAATTTCTCCCTTCTCTTTCCATTCGTTCCACTTCTCCACGCTATAGCCGTCGTCGGTCTTCACACCAAGGAACTGGAAAGTGTAGTCGCTACTGTATGGCTGTGCATAGAATTGAAGTATTGCCATGTTACCGCGATGGGTCAGTTCTTCGGGATGCTCCTTCACATACTTCACAGCCTTCCAGTAAGCATCCATGCCGCTTTCAGCAATCACGTTGCCCTCAAAGGTGCTGTTGGTGATGTAGTCGTTACCATGAGTTGCAAATACGCTCAATTCCAACTCCAGCTCTACGTGATACCAGCCACGCCTAACCTCATTCAGCTCGTCGATGCGTTTCTGCTTTGCAATTTCAGAGAGACGCAACCTCTCTGCTTTTGCCGCATTTCGCTGCTCATTGTAGATACGCTCATGTTCCTCCAGTGTGTCGGCAAGTGCAGGATAGAAACCTATTTCCCATGCACCGCATCCAGTAGTGCGGAAGCCAGCGTAGGTGCGTGGCTCTCCGCTGGGATAGGTGCCGAAGCCCTCGCGGAACAGGTCGCGGATCTTCTGTTCTGTTCTCTCATTTACGTTGATGCAATCTGGTGATGATTTTTTGCCGTAAGGTTTCCAGTTGTTAATCACTGCAATAGCCTCGTCAGCTGTCTTTGCTATTGCCTTGTAGGGTACATACGTGTTGCCGTTGCTGGCGCGTCCGCCGTAAGTAACTAAAAATACGTTTGCCATAATCTTAACTGTTTAACCGATCAGTCCGGGGTCTTAGTTAATATGTTCTTATCTTTTTGCAAAGTTAGCAAATAAATACCAAATATATAAGTTGTTATTTATGTTGTTCAGCATACTCCATATCTTTTCGTATCAACGAGCGGATGTAATCAGCCATACTCGCTTTCTGATAGGTTATTTAGTGGGGAGTTGGTTAGGCTCCCGTTACCTTCTATTCTTTTGGTTCTACACGAGGTTCATACTTACCTCCATATTTCTTACGAGCAGCGACAGCAAGGCTTCTTGCCTCCTGGTATTCATACCCTCTCCCGCGATATTGTCTCAGGAAAACCTCGTCAAGATTACAATCCCATACACACCATTTCTTTGCCATATCTTTTCTGCCTGTTTCTATCCCGTCGGCTACGGTTTTAGTTTACATCCTATTTTCTTTTCCCTGCCGTTAATCAATTTCCGACAGGATTGGAGCTTACCTGAGCCCGCTGGCTTTCAGCTTCCTGTGGCATAATCATGGTCAGTGGAGTGCCTTTGTCAAGGCTCATGAGGGAAATACTACCCAGGTGTGGAGATTTCCGGAAATGACGGCTTGCCGCCACGGCCTTGACAAAGACATGCAGCGCAATACCTTTGCCACGGGGAAGCTGATGCCTGGAGCGGAGTGGGGGTAAGCCTCCTGTCGGGAAAAAGTGATGGTAGGTTGATCCATTCTCCGCTTTCGGGAATAATATGCGGAGAC
>JAFUVZ010000045.1 GCA_017471185.1 Bacteroidaceae bacterium | reverse complement strand
TTAAGGTGGCTACAGCGCCGGGGTTCCACCTCTTCCCATCCCGAACAGAGAAGTTAAGCCCGGCCACGCCGATGGTACTGCCCGCAAGGTGGGAGAGTAGGTAGCCGCCGTCTTTTTCCAGGACAGCCTCCGGTTCTTAACGGAGGCTGTCCTTTTTTTTATTCTCCTATTCTCATTTATGATACTTTCATGCTAAATGCTGCAAAATGTTATTCTTTTAATCAAATTGGTTACAAATTAATTGGTAGTCATTAAAATTATCTTTAACTTTGCATCTTAACATTAATTTTAAGATACATGAGCGAAAGGTTGTTTGTTTTTGATACTACTTTGCGAGACGGGGAGCAGGTCCCAGGTTGTCAACTGAACACAGTAGAGAAGATTCAGGTTGCCAAGCAACTTGAATCTTTGGGTGTAGATGTTATTGAGGCTGGTTTTCCTATATCGAGTCCAGGTGACTTCAATTCTGTAATTGAAATATCCAAAGCCGTTACCTGGCCAACTATATGTGCACTGACTCGTGCTGTAGAAAAAGATATTGATGTAGCGGCTGAATCACTTCAATATGCCAAGCATAAGCGCATCCATACGGGTATAGGTACAAGTGATGAACACATTAAATATAAATTCAACTCTAATAGAGATGAAATTATTGAGCGTGCTGTTGCTGCTGTGAAATATGCTAAAAAGTATGTTGAGGATGTTGAGTTTTATGCAGAAGACGCAGGGCGAACAGATAATGAATATTTGGCAAGGGTCATAGAAGCTGTAGTTAAAGCCGGTGCTACTGTGGTAAACATACCTGATACTACAGGCTATTGTCTGCCGATGGAATATTTTGAGAAAATCAAGTATCTGAAGGAACACGTGGATGGCATCGATAAAGCGATTATTTCCACGCATTGCCATAATGATTTAGGAATGGCAACGGCTAATACTTTACATGGTGTACTTGGTGGTGCCCGTCAGGTTGAGGTTACTATTAATGGTATCGGTGAACGTGCCGGAAATACTTCACTTGAGGAAATTGCCATGATTTTGAAATGCCATAAAGGTATAGGTGTGGAAACTAACATTAACACAACTAAGATATATCCTACCAGCCGTATGGTGAGCGGTCTTATGAACATGCCTGTGCAGCCTAATAAAGCCGTAGTCGGTAGGAATGCTTTCGCTCATTCAAGCGGAATACATCAGGACGGTGTACTGAAAAATGTGAACACTTACGAAATCATGAATCCTAAAGATGTAGGTCTGGATGATAATTCTATAGTGCTTACTGCCCGCAGTGGCCGTGCTGCATTGAAATATAGGATGGGCGTATTAGGCGTAGATGTATCTGATGAAAAGAAAGTCGATAAGATTTATGAAGCCTTCCTACGTCTGGCAGATCAGAAGAAAGAAATCAATGACGATGACGTGATGATGCTGGCTGGCGCTGACCGCACTGCATCTCATGCCGTGAAGCTTGATTTCCTACAAGTCACTACAGGAATGGGCGTTCGAAGTGTGGCAAGCATTGGCTTAGATATATCAGGACAGAAATTTGAAGCTGCGGCAACGGGTAATGGCCCTGTTGACGCTGCCATTAAGGCTCTTAAGAAAATCATATCCAAGCAGATGACGCTGAAGGAGTTTACCATCCAGGCTATCAGTAAGGGTAGTGATGACGTAGGTAAAGTACATATGCAGGTTGAGTATGACGGAAGCATGTATTATGGTTTTGGCGCCAATACGGATATTGTCACGGCTTCCGTTGAAGCATACATTGACTGTATTAATAAATTCAGAAATAAAAAAGAAGATTGAAATATGAATACTTTATTTGATAAGATTTGGGACACGCATGTAGTGCAACAGATAGAAGAAGGTCCTACTCAATTGTATATAGACCGTTTGTATTGTCATGAGGTGACCAGTCCTCAAGCTTTTGCTGGTATGAGGGAACGTGGATTGAAATGTCTGCGTCCTATGCAGATTTTCTGTATGCCGGATCATAACACCCCAACGCATGATCAAGACAAACCCATAGAAGATCCTGTGTCCAAAAAACAGGTGGATACATTGGCTCGGAATGCAAAGGATTTTGGCTTAAGCCATTTCGGTATGATGGATCCAAAGAACGGTATTATTCACGTGGTAGGTCCGGAAAGAGGCTTGAGTTTACCAGGCATGACGATTGTATGTGGTGACTCTCATACCTCGACACATGGAGCTGTCGGCGCTGTGGCTTTCGGTATTGGAACCAGCGAGGTAGAGATGGTGCTTGCCTCTCAGTGCATCTTGCAACAAAAGCCTAAGTCAATGCGTATCAATATCTCAGGCAAATTAGGTAAGGGTGTTACCGCCAAGGATGTGGCTCTTTATCTGATGTCGAAGATTTCTACCTCAGGAGCGACAGGCTATTTTATCGAATATGCAGGTTCTGTGGTATCAGACCTTTCTATGGAAGGCAGGCTTACACTGTGTAATCTCTCTATAGAGATGGGTGCCCGTGGAGGTTTCATCGCTCCTGATGAAAAAACTTTCGAATATCTTAAAGGGCGTGAGTACGCACCTACCGGAGAGGCTTGGGACAAAGCCGTCGCTTATTGGAAAACCCTGAAAAGTGGTGATGATGCAGTGTTTGATAAAGAACTCTATTTTGAGGGCGCAGACATTCAGCCTATGGTAACCTATGGTACCAATCCGGGAATGGGAATGAGCATCATTGATAGCATACCGACATTGGAAGGTATGGGTGAAGCAGCCCGGGCTTCTTTTATGAAATCTCTCGATTATATGGGTTTCAAACCAGGTCAGAAACTTATTGGACATCCTGTTGACTATGTATTCCTGGGAGCATGTACAAATGGCCGTATCGAAGATTTCCGTGCTTTTGCATTAGTCGTGAAAGGGAAAAGAAAGGCAGCAAACGTTACAGCTTGGCTTGTACCTGGCTCCTGGCTGGTTGACCAGCAGATTCGTCAGGAAGGCTTAGACAAGGTCTTGGAAGACGCAGGCTTTGAGATTCGTCAGCCCGGCTGCTCTGCATGCCTTGCCATGAATGATGATAAGATTCCTGCGGGAAAATATTCCGTATCGACGAGCAACCGTAATTTTGAAGGACGTCAGGGACCTGGTTCCCGAACCATTTTGGCAAGTCCTTTAGTGGCGGCGGCAGCTGCTGTAACAGGGGTGATAACTGATCCAAGAACATTAATCTAAGTCTATTATGAAACAGAAATTCAATATTATCACAAGTACTTGTGTTCCTCTTCCTTTAGAGAATGTGGACACAGACCAGATTATTCCTGCACGTTTTCTTAAGGCAACTGATAAGAAAGGCTTCGGCGAGAACCTCTTCCGTGACTGGAGATATGACAAACAGGGAAATCCCGTGAAAGACTTTGTGCTGAATAATCCAATCTATGGCGGTGTCATTCTGGTGGCTGGCAAGAATTTTGGCAGCGGAAGCAGTAGAGAGCATGCGGCATGGGCTATAGCAGACTACGGATTCCGTGTCGTAATCAGCAGTTTCTTTGCAGATATTCATAAGAATAATGAATTGAATAACTTCGTATTACCTGTAGTCGTGAGTGAGGCCTTTTTGCAGGAACTGTTTGATTCTATCGCAGAGAATCCGAAAATGGAAGTCGAGGTTGATTTACCGAATCAAACTGTCACAAATAAAGCTACAGGCAAGAGCGAACATTTTGAAATAAACGCTTACAAGAAGCATTGCCTGATGAATGGCCTGGATGATATAGATTTCCTGTTAGAGAATAAAGATAAGATTGAAGCTTGGGAAAAGAAGCATGAAAGATACTATGCCGCGCGAAATTGAAATCATGGATACAACGTTACGCGATGGTGAGCAAACCAATGGCGTATCGTTCGTGCCTCATGAGAAACTGATGATAGCACGTCTGCTGCTTGATGGCGTAAGGGTCGATCGTATTGAAGTGGCATCAGCTCGTGTGTCTGAAGGAGAACATGAAGCGGTGACTATGATTTGCGAATGGGCTACAAGGCACAATAGGCTGCATCAGGTTGAAGTGTTGGGCTTTATTGATGGAAAAACCTCAGTTGACTGGATTCATTCTACAGGCTGTCGAGTCATGAATATGCTTTGCAAAGGCTCTGAAAAACACTGCACTTATCAGTTAAAAAAGACGGTTGACGAGCACGTGAATGATATCATGCATACGTTAGAATACGCCACCTCTAAAGGTTTGGAAGCTAATGTATATCTGGAAGACTGGAGTAATGGCATGAAAGATTCTCCTGAATATGTATTCAGGCTGATGGATGCGTTGACGAAGACCTCCATAAAGCGATTCATGCTCCCTGACACACTGGGTGTACTCAATCCTTTGCAGACCTATGATTTCATAAAAAAGATGGTGAAACGCTATCCTGATGCTCATTTTGACTTTCATGCGCATAATGATTACGACTTGGCTGTCAGCAATGTGTTGGCTGCTGTCTTTGGAGGCTGCAGAGGTCTGCATACCACAATCAATGGTCTGGGTGAGCGTGCGGGAAACGCCCCCCTTGCCAGCGTGCAGGCCATACTTAAGGATCATTTCAATGCTGTCACTCATATTGACGAGAGCCGGCTTAACGAGGCCAGCCGCACAGTCTCATCATACTCTGGTATTCCTATAGCCCCAAACAGACCTATTGTTGGCGAGAGTGTGTTTACACAAGTGGCAGGAGTTCATGCAGACGGAGATAACAAACGTAATCTTTATTGCAATGACCTGCTACCCGAACGATTTGGCAGGAAACGTGAATATGCGTTGGGAAAGAATAGTGGTAAAGCCAATATACGCAAGAATCTGGAAGAACTTGGATTAGACCTTGATGACGCCTCTATGCGTAAGGTGACAGAAAGAATCATAGAATTGGGAGACAAGAAAGAATTGGTTACTCCCGAAGACCTGCCCTATATTGTTTCCGACGTGTTAAAACATGGTGTGGCAAACGATAAAGTGAAGCTTAAAAGCTACGTCATCAATCTGGCTCACGGACTGAAGCCAATGGCGATGCTTAAGATTGAGATTAATGGACAGGAATTTGAAGAAAGTTCAAGTGGCGACGGACAGTATGATGCTTTCGTCCGTGCTCTCCGGAATGTTTATAAAAAGACTTTAGGCCGAAAATTCCCCATGCTGACAAATTATGTGGTGAGTATTCCTCCGGGAGGACGAACGGATGCGTTGGTGCAGACTGTCATTTCGTGGAACTTTGATAATCGGGAGTTCCGCACGCGAGGGCTGGATGCCGATCAGACTGAGGCAGCTATTAAAGCAACTATCAAGATGCTTAATATGATAGAAGATGAGTATGAGGCGGGCAAAGACCTCTATGAAGATAATAATTAAATAATAATGATATGAATTTCAAAATTGCAGTATTGGCCGGCGATGGTATCGGTCCTGAGATTTCAAAAGTAGGCGTTGATGTGATGGACGCTGTGTGCAGAAAGTTCGGTCATCAGGTTTCATACGAATATGCCGTCTGTGGCGCTGATGCCATTGATAAAGTAGGGGATCCTTTCCCTGAAGAAACTTTCCAGACCTGTATGAGGGCTGATGCAGTGCTGTTTTCAGCAGTCGGTGACCCTAAGTTTGACAATGATCCTACCGCAAAGGTACGCCCGGAGCAAGGATTACTGGCAATGCGTAAAAAACTGGGGCTGTATGCCAATATTCGTCCTATGCAGACTTTCAAGAGCCTCCTCCATAAGTCGCCGCTGAAGCCGGAATTAGTAGATGGCGCAGACTTTATCACCATACGTGAACTAACGGGTGGAATGTATTTCGGTGAAAAATATCAGGATAATGATAAAGCTTTCGACACCAACTTCTATTCCCGTCCAGAAATAGAGAGAATCTTGAAAGTAGGTTTCGAGTACGCACGCAAGCGTAATCACCATCTTACAATCGTGGACAAGGCCAACGTACTTGCATCATCCCGTTTGTGGAGACAGATAGGGCAGGAAATGGCACCGCTGTATCCTGATGTCAAGACTGATTTCATGTATGTGGACAACGCTTCCATGCGTATGATTCAAGAGCCTAAATTCTTTGACGTAATTGTTACGGAAAATACGTTCGGTGATATCCTGACAGATGAGAGTTCATGTATCAGTGGCTCTATGGGCTTGCTCCCTTCTGCTTCTACTGGCGAGCATACGCCAGTGTTTGAGCCTGTTCATGGCTCATGGCCTCAGGCTAAAGGCTTGAACATCGCCAATCCTCTCGCCCAGATTCTTTCTGATGCCATGATGTTCGAATATTTCGACCTCAAGGCAGAGGGAGCTTTGATTCGTGAAGCTGTTGATGCTTCTATCGAGGCTAATGTCCGCACTCCTGAGATACAGGTAGAGGGTGGTGCAAAGTATGGCACAAAAGAAGTTGGTGCGTGGATTGTTGATTACATTGAGAAAGCATGATGGGCAGGTTCTTGTTTATTCTGTCTTGCTGTTTTGTATGGGTGTCTTGCGCAGAGGATAAATCCCTGCCCAAGGCACCTGATTACGCAGATATGACGCAATGGTACATCTCTGAGCGTAATGCCGAAGCAGACGTTTTCTATGTCATTTCTACTGAGATTGGTGATTATACGTTGGATGACGGAACTGTGCGCCATCTGGCAGATACTTATCTTGAACAGACCCGCAAGCCTATGTATTCTGAGATGTTAGGAGTTGATACACTGATGAGTGGACGTTTGAATTATTATTCTCCCTACTACCGTCAGTGCTCTATTCATTCTTTTGCTTCAGACAGCCTGTCCTTGCGCTTTGCTACAGCATTAGACGATGTGCGTCGTGCTTTTGATTATTATTTGAAGAACCAGAACAAAGGACGTCCTTTCGTATTGGCAGGATTCAGTCAGGGAGCTATGATAGCCCGTGAATTATTGAAAGAGATGGATGAGTCTGTCTTTCAGCGTATGGTAGCTGCATATCTCATTGGAATCCGTCTGTCTGCTGAGGATTTGAAAGATAATCCCCATGTCCGTCCTGCACAAGGAGCTGATGATACAGGTGTGACTGTTTGCTATAACAGCATGAAAGGTGAAAATGCATCTTATGCAGAGGATAATGGCTCCAATATTGTGGCTATTAATCCTGTAAATTGGCGTACTGATGGTGAACCTGCTTTGTTAATAACGGAACCTTCACCCTTGAAACCTGTAGCAGAACAACTCAAAGACACTATGACAGTGCAGTTGGATACCAAGTCTAAATTGGTGTTAGTTACAGGATATTCCTCAACCGATTATCAGTTGCCGGTCATAGGTTCTCAAGACAGTTATCATACTCGTGAGATTTGGCTATATCGAGACCAGCTGAAGGAAAATGTACAGCGTCGTGTTGATGCTTTTTTGCATTAATGCAAAAATACAAATCAGACGTATTGCTTAATCAGATCTACAAACACTTGTCCATATTTACGCTTCTTGTATTCGCCGATACCACTGACGTTGCCGAAAGCTTCTATGGTGGTAGGGCGTGCAAGGACGAGGTTTTGTAACACTTTGTCAGACATAACGATGTAGGCTGGCATCATTTCTTCTTCCGCAAGTCGTTTGCGCAATGCGCGTAGCGCATCAAACAAATCAGGTGAGTCTGCTTGAGGAGTGAAGGCGTTGGTTTGTTTGCTTGCCTTTTGCTTGCTGCCTCGTTTCTTGGAAGTCGCTTCTTCACGAATGATTGTCACAAGATGAGCCTGTGTTCTTCCATATAACACTTCTTTACCAGAAGGTGTGATCTTCAGGTGGTTGTTTTCGTTGTAAGCTATCTCGAAATATCCCAGCTGAAGCATTTGCAACAGGTAATCGTGCCAGTCTCTTGGAGGAATGTCTCTGCCTACTCCGAAAGTCTTGAGGCTCATATAACCTTTCTCCCTGACTTCAGGAGAATATGTACCCCGAAGTATATCTATAGTAGTGCTGACAGACGCTTGTTCTCCGGTACGGGCTATGGCGCTCAGTGCTTTCTGCACGATGACGGAACCGTCAAAACGCTGAGGTGGATTCTGGCACACATCGCAATTATGGCAATCATGGCTCATGTTCTCACCAAAGTAATTCAATAAGATACGCCTTCGGCAGACATCTGCTTCTGCATATTGCTCCATGCGCCTCAGTTTCTCCATGTTTATCTCCCTTTGTCCACTTTCCTCTGCAAATTTGCTAAGCATGATGTAGTCACCGGCGGAGTAAAACAGAAGCGTGTCGCTTGGCAGACCGTCACGTCCTGCTCGCCCAATCTCTTGATAATAACTTTCAATGCTCTTAGGCATGTTGTAGTGAATCACCCATCTCACATTACTTTTATCTATGCCCATGCCAAACGCGATAGTAGCGCAAACCACCTGCACACGGTCGTTGATAAAGTCATTTTGAGCTTTCTCACGCAATTCTGTTGATAGTCCTGCATGATAGATGGCGTTCTTGATGCCATGCTGGCTAAGCCAGACGGAAACAGATTCAGTCTTACTGCGGCTCATGCAATAGATGATGCCGCTCCCTCCATGCTGCCGTTCTATAAAGGTCAGTATCGCACGGTTTTTCTCACGCGTCTGATAGCCTCTTTTGACTGTCAAGCTTAAATTCGGTCTGTCAAAAGAAGAAACGAATACCTTGGGTTCACGAAGCTGTAACTGCTCTATGATATCTTGACGGGTTATCTTGTCTGCGGTAGCGGTAAGTGCGAGTAGGGGAGTGTGAGGGAAGTGTTCGTGCAAGATGCCCAGTTGGGTGTATTCAGGACGGAAATCATGTCCCCATTGAGAGATGCAATGCGCTTCATCAATAGCTATCAGTGAGATTTCCACATCTCGCAACCATCCCTGAATGTCAATCATCAGCCTTTCAGGTGAGATATACAGAAGCTTTAGTTTCCTTTCCCTACATTCCCTTCGGATGATTAGATTTGACGTGTCAGTATTACCGCTGTTCAAGGCTGCAGCGGGAATGCCGTTGGCACGCAGGGAGTCCACCTGGTCCTTCATCAAGGAAATGAGGGGAGAGATGACCAGTGTCAGACCTTCACTCAGTAAAGCAGGCAATTGATAACATATTGATTTTCCGCCACCTGTTGGCATCAATACAAGCGCATCTTTCCCTTCCATGATGTGGGAGATGACTTCATGTTGCATAGGGCGGAATGAACTGAACCCAAAATATTTCTTCAAAGTTTCTTGCATATCCGCAAAGATAATAACATTTTTAATGATTTTCGAAAAATATCTGACTGAATAATTTGTGGGATGGAAATAAAGTTATAAATTTGGACGGTTTTTTGGTTAGATTATTTAACGAAGTCAAAAATTATTAGAAATTCAAGTTTTATGAGAGATGAGAATACAAATAAGGAGAAGGCAGGCTTGAAAAAGACTGTGAGTACTGTTGCAACAACTAAACAAGCTGAAAAAGAACAGAAAAGGAAGGAACGGCTCAAGAAAAAAGCTAAAATCATCAGACAAAAAGAGTTGAAACGCAAGCAAAGGGCTGAACTCAAAGCCCGCAGAATTGCAGAACATGAAGCTGAGAAGGTGAGGAATCGTGAGCTTCGTTCTGTACAGGCACATATTCTGTCACATCAGGATGCGAATAGTCTGAAAGAACTACCTTATAGGAGTATGATCAGTTCAACCTTAGCTGCAGACCTCTATAACAGGATAAGGGATTTGCTTGTGTACAAGAAGGTTTATCAAAACCCCGACTATAATGCCAAACTCATGGCAGAAGAGCTGAAAACCAATACCCGCTATCTGTCTGGTGTGATTAATGCACGTTTCGGCAAGAACTATTCTACGTTGATTAATGAATATCGCATTAAGGAGGCGGTTCAGCTTTTGTCGCAGAAACGTTTGTTAGACAAGACCGTAGAAGAAATAGGATTGATGGTAGGCTTTTCAAACCGTCAGTCGTTCTATGCTGCTTTCACAAGGTTTGTAGGGGACACACCTCGCAGTTTCCGAGTGAAAATGATGGAAATTTGAAGGGTCATTGCCTCTTATGTCTGATAACCTCATGACGCATATAGTCGTAGAGAGTCAGCTGTCTCAAGTGGTAATATGACAACCAGTAGTTCTGAAGAGAGGTTATCTGGTTCTGGCGTGATGTCTGCCAACGGCTCTGTGCCAGTGAGAGGTCGTTTACATCTGCCTGTGCTCTGATAAATCGCTGCAAGGTAGCTGTATAAGCGTTTTCTGCGATGGTAAGTGCCTGGCGTGATGTTTCTACTATAGTCTGTCTCTCATTGAATTCGCCAACGCTGGTTACCACATCGAGTTCCGTTACTCTTGCCGCTTCCATCTCTGATTTCTCTGCTGCGTTGACTCCGCTCTTTGCTGCAAGATAGGTATTCTTTCGTTTTCCCCAGTCTTTGATGGGGATGGAAAGGGTAACAGTAGCCATATTCTGCATACGCGGACGTCGGTATGCATCGCCAAAATCTTCTGCTACCTGGTTAAGGCCAATGCTTGCGTCCAGTTTCAAATCAAGGTTTTTCTCAACCCTGGCACGTTCAGCATCTCTTCGTGCTTCCAACGTCTGTTGTTGGGCAGTCAGATACATCGGGTTATTCTCGCGTGCGTGTTCAACGGCTTCCTGAGCGGATATCTGCATGTTATTAAGAGATGTTGGTATAACCAGTTCGATTTGAGTATCTAAGTCAAAGCCCAAATATGAGGCGAGGTCTCTCATGGCTCGCTTGCTGTTAATGCGGGCATTGGCCAGCGTGTTCCTGGCGTTTATTTTTTCCAATTCCAACGTGCTGAGTTCTGCCTTAGAGATACTGGCGATGCGGTATCTTCTTTCTGCTATGGCATAAATAGTGTCGCACGAAGCCAGATACTCTTCGCTCATAATGAGCTGGTCTTGTGCCAGAGCTAAGTTAAAAAATTTCTCAACTGCCTCTAATGATGTCGATTCTGTATCGTATGTCAATTGTTTCTCAGCCAAGGCCAGTTTCAAAGGCTCCAACCGCTTGTTCCATTTCAAGGCGTTGAATCCCAGTAGATCCTGTTTGTAGCCAATGGAAACTGGTACGGTCATGAATTGAGTGTCAGTAGCATCACCAAAAGTGCGTAGATAGCCAAGCTGTGAGGAACCATAGAGCGAGCCACCCAGGGCTTCTATAGGCTGTTCCGCATGAATGCCAGCTTGAGAATACAACATCTGTTGTTCACGATAGATGTCAATATTTTCCTCACTCAGGTATCGTTGGGTTAAGTATCTCTCGTATTGTATAGGTGTAGATTGCAAAGAAATCTGTACCTTACGGCTTGCCTGCCAGGAAAGGTAATTGAAAAGAGAGGCATCATACACACTTTGGTATTTCTGAGCGTTGAGTGAGCTGTCTGTGGCGAGGCTGATGGTTCGCTCCAGGTCAAGACGCACTGTTCGTTGCCCATTGACCGTTGCCCATTGACTGTTGACTCCCAATATAGTCAATGCCAATGCCAATCGATATATAATCAGGTTTTTATGTCTTTTCATCAATGTCATATATCCTATTTTTATATAAACCGTTAATGGTCAACGCTCAACGGTCAATATTTCAACGTTCATACCATCAAACAAATCTTGCGCCTCTTCTAACCTTGCACGAATGGATACGGCACCTTGTGTGTCAACAATCGGGTTGATTTCGTTGACCGTTGCCTTAAACTGACGCCCTTTGTAAGCAACAGGAACAACTATAATGACAGTTCCGATTGGATAGCAAGCCAAATCTGATTCCATAACCCTGAACTCCACAGCCATATCTTGGGTAGAGATGATGCGGCAAATAGGTTCTCCTGGTTTCGACAGTTCGTTAGCCTGGGCTTTCAAGTTGGCTACAATACCATTGAAGGGTGCGGTAAGTACAGCTGTCTTCAACTCATGCTCAGCTGCCTCCAATTGGTTTCGTGTCAGTTGGATGCCAGATTTTATTTCCGCAATACGCTTCACCTCTGCGGGGATGTCGGCTGGCTTATCAGGGTCATACCCTTGGGTAATGATTACCTCCTGCATCTGAAGTTCAGCTTGCTCTATCTGTTTAAGCTCCTGCTCAATCTTATTATTCAACTTGAACTTGTCAAGTTCCGCTATCATCTGACCTTGGCGCACTTGCTGCCCGTTCTTTACCAAAATGCGCACGATAGGAAGTGCAGACTCAAATGAAACGTCGGCATATCTGGTAGCTACCACCTTGCCCAAGGTAGAGTGGGTAGGGGGTTGTGCAGAGGGCGTGGATGATTGGGCTTCGGAAGTAGATGAAACTTCGATATCTTGTGGGCTTGTTACCTCTTCAATATCTTGTGGGTTTGTTGCCTCCTTGCTTTGGCATCCTGCAAGCAATACTCCTAAAAAAGCTATTATAAATAATTTGTTCATATATATCAATTTAAAGTTTCAACATTGTTCCCTGCGCTCTACTCAATTTTACAATTGCCTTAAACTCATTTCGTAAAACAATCCTTTCTTTTCCATCAGCTCCTCAAAATTTCCCTCCTCCGCAATCTTTCCTTTATCGAGTACGATGATACGGTCGCAATGCCGGATGGTACTCAAGCGATGGGCGATGATCACACGAGTACAAGCCAGCTGGTCCATATTGTCACTTACTTGCTTCTGGCTGATGTTGTCCAAAGCGCTGGTGGCCTCGTCGAAAAAGATGATGTCTGGCTTTGAAATCAAGGCACGTGCAATCAGGATGCGTTGTTTCTGCCCTCCTGAAAAACTGCCTCCGCCTTCAGACACAACCGTATGCAATCCCATAGGCATCTGTCTGACATCTTCTTCCAGACTCGCCATGCGCAGGGCTTCCCACGCATCATCGTGTGTTGACCAGGGAGCCGTTATGGTGATGTTGTGGAAGATGTCGCCTGTAAACAGACTGCCACTCTGCAGACAACATCCGATTTTACGTCGCAGACTGGTCTTGTCTATTTTGTCGAGGTCATAGTTGTCGTAATAGATTCCTCCGGTCTGGGCCTTCTCGAAACCTAAAAGCAAACGCATCAATGTGGATTTGCCACATCCCGATTTTCCAACAATACCTACATATTCCCCTGGATTGATGTGCAGGCTGAGATCGTTTAGCACTAACGGACCGTCTTCCTGATAGCGGAACGAAAGGTGGCTAACATCAATGGACCCGGAAAGGAACTCAACCTGAGGAGCTCTTGCCTCAGTCTCTGGCTTGGCTTCCAGAATAGGGCGTACACTGTCTAATAAAGGCTTTACCTGAGACAGGTCAGACATGGCAGATTCAAATTCCAGAACTGCGGCAGTTATCATGCCGTATGCCGAGCTGAATGCTATATAGTTGCTGGGTGAAATGCCGTTGCTCAAGGTGAACCAAAAAAGTACGGCTGCACCTCCGGTAGCGAGTAGCGCCAGCAAAGCAGGGAAAAGTCTTTCCAAGAAAGTTGGGTTATATTCAATCTGTGCCTGGTCTGTATAGTAACCCAACCAACGAGTGAAGGCTCTGTTTTCAGCACCTGTTAGTTTCAGTTTCTGAATGCCACTGAACATATTATATTCCAAACCTCTCAGTTTAGCTTCCTTTTGCGTCTGCTGTGTATTCTTGCGCACCAGATATAAATAGTAGAAGAACATGCAGATAGCTTGTAGGATGAGAATGGCAACAGCTGGGAAAATAAGTTTGCCTCCATAAATCCACAGTTGCACCAAATATATAATAGAGAGGATGCCCGAAAGCAATGCGCCTACGGTCTGTTCGCTCAATAGTCCGCAAAGGCTGGTCACATTATAGAGCTTCATGGTAAGTTCACCGCTCGGATATTTGGAGAAGAATGTGGTGGGCAAGAGGAAAGTCCTGGCCATAACCGCATTCTGCGTATGCAGTTCCACGATGTTCTGCACACGTTGGATAAATAGGTTTCGTGAGAAGGTCAGCAAGATAGTACAGATGACGGCACCCAATAACAATCCGACAATTGGAGCCAGGTCTTTGGTGTCGCCGGTAGGAATGATACTGTCGAAAATAATCTTATTGACCATAGGTGTGAACATACCCGTCAGCACAACCAACAGGGCTGCCAATGTCATCAGCATGAGGTTGTTCAAAGGTATAACACTCCACATGTACTTTATCAAATCCTTGATTCCCAACTTTCTCAGGGGCAGAGGCTTTGTGAATGTATAAGCGTATTCATCCAATATATCCTCCATGTCATTCCTTCTTATCTTGTGCGGAGTACCTTGCTTGTCACGATACTCATAGCCAAGACCATTGCTCAAAGGTGTCAGAGCCGTCAGGCGTCCTTCCTTGGTATGTCCAAGCAGCGGGCCTACACATTCGTCCCACCATTTTCCTTTGAGCCTTACCTTGCGCATCATGATACCTCGAGGACGGAGTATGCCTGTAAGCTGTTCTTCCGGAGTCTTCAGGTCATCTTCATCAAGCTCGTAGTTTTTGATGCCCAATGCATCAAGCACCTGGCGCAAGGCAGACTGGTCGTTTTGAGGGATTACGATATCCTTCTTTCTGAAGCCCATTCGCCTTGCTCCTTTTTCCAACGCCTCGGCTAAAGCAGCTTCTTCCATTTGGCGTCGTTTCTTGATCTGGTCAATATATAGTGCCATACGCTTAAACGTTCTTCATTAAATCCCTGTAAAGTCCTTCTTGAGCCAACAGTTCCTCATGCCTTCCTCTCTGGAGTATTTTTCCTTGATCCATCACGATAATCTCGTCACAATCCCTGATGGTTGAAAGCCTGTGGGCGATAATGATTTGCGTGGGGCCCATCCTCCTGATATCAGACATCAGTACGTCCTCCGTCTTAGGGTCAAGGGCACTGGTCGCCTCGTCCATAATCAGTATGGCAGGCTCTTTGGCTAAGGCTGTGGCTATCTCAATGCGTTGTCTTTGTCCGCCTGAAAAGTTCTGTCCGCCTTTTACAATCTGGGTGGCGAATCCTTCAGGACGGCTCATGATGTCCTCGCGGATCTGGGCATCGTTACAAGCCATCATGACTGTAAATTCCTCAATACTGTTGTCCCACATGCGGATGTTCTGCGTCACTGTATCGTCAAACAGTACCACGTTCTGGTCTATCACGCCGATGGAATTAGTCAGCTCCTCAGGACTGATGGTACTGATTGGTCTTCCGTCAAACAGAATCTCTCCGCTCCACGGCTTGTAAAGACCGCTGATCAGCTTGGCGAGTGTGGATTTTCCACAACCGCTGCTGCCGACAAACGCCACGCTGTGACCTGGCTCTATGCGCATGTTGAAGTGCTCGATCAGGGGCGGTGAAAGAGGAGAGTAACCGAAGGTCACATCCTTTAGCTCAACCAATCCTCCTAATTTGCCTTCAGCCAGTTTGCCGGAATCACCTCGATGGTCTTCGGGATATTTCATCACGTCATCCACTCGCTCCATCTGTGAACGCATCTCCACCAGTGTCTGGCTTGCGTTCACAATCTCATTGACAGGTGTGATGAATGAGCCCATGAAGCCTTGAAACGCCATCAGCATACCTATGGTGAGTTCGCCCTTCAGGATGAGCAAGGTTCCCAGCAACAGTACAAGCATGTTAACCAGTCCGTTGGCAAGCAGAGGCAGCAGCATAATCTTCAGCTGCATAGTATGAGCGTTATTGCTGATGTTAAATTTCCTGGCCCACAGTCCGCTCCAATATTCAAAGAAACCTGATTCTGCGCCTGCTGCCTTGATACTTTCCATATTGTCTATACACGAAACGGTGGCTGAATAGTATTTCGCCTCGCTCATTTCCATAGAGCGTATCATATTGATGCGTAAATTGGAGAGGTACTGTATGATAATCAGGTTGATGGCAGCGGCTATTATTCCCACGAAGGTGAGAGGAACGGAATAACTGATCATCAGGGCAAGGTATAGCACCAGCAAGCCGATGTTGATAACCTGAGGGGCCATGACATCTACCAATGAATGGGTAATCGTCTCGTTCAGGTGCTGGCGTTGCTGCAGGTCACCTACATTCCTCATGGCGAAGAAGTTCATGGGAAGCTTGAGCAGATGTCTCATAAACTTCACATTGCCTTTCAAAGCCAATGAACCGGCTACCCGTTTGGAATAACATTCCTTGGCGAAAGCAAGCACGAAGTTAAAAATAGCCAGAATGCCCATCAAGATGAAGAACCAAGTGACCCATCTGGCATTCCTGCCTGAGAGAATTTCGTCAAAAAAGATACGGGTGAAGAGTGGGGTAGCGATGCCTGCCACTGCGCCTATCAGTGCCAGGATGAACGTAATCCAGAAAGCTTCGCTTGCTCCCTTCATGTTTTTCTCGATGTAAGACAGAATGCGGGTCTGATGACCACCTTTCTCAAAAGCTTCTGTAGGCTCAAATTCCAGTGCCACACCGGTAAATGCCTTGGAAAACTCTTCCATCGGTATTGTCATGGGGCCACTTGCGGGATCATTCAGGTATGCCTTGCCGTTCTTGAATCCCTTGAACACCACGAAATGCTCAAAGTTCCAGTGGATAATGGCAGGACGCATATCTGCCAGTCCTTCCGGGTCAGTGCGATAGCCACTCGCTTTCAGCCCGTAGTTGCGTGCAGCTTTCAGGATGCTCCTGGCGCTGCTTCCGTCTCTTGATACGCCGCATGCCTCTCGCACCTCTTCCAATGGCAGCCATTTGCCAAAGTATGCCATGATCATGGTGAGCGATGCCGCTCCACACTCCACAGCCTCCATCTGCATCACCACAGGAACTTTCGCTATTTTAGACTTACCTGCTATGCCCATCATTTATCCATGATATTGTCAAAAGTGTCAGTGACCTTGTTAACCAGTACTTCCCACACTCTCTTCTCTTCCGTAATGATCTGTATCGTGCAGACAGAGCCTGTGTTCATCTGCAGCTTGCGGCTTTTCTCACGGCTCCACTTCAGTCCGTCGCCCTGTTTGTCAAGCACCACGCGAATCTCATACACCGCTTGGTCTTTTGGTACGAAAGATGAAAACTGTTCCAGCTTGATACGCCTGGAAATCTCCTGTTGGTTTGTTGGGAAAGGCTCGATGCCGGTTATTTGGCCGTATGCATAGCCCCAGTTCTCTCGCTGCAGGTCTGAAGGGGTGACTTGCACTTGCTGTCCTATCTTCAGCTTACGCAGGCTCTTGGCATCTACATAGCAGAGAATCTCCCGGTTGTGCAGTTCTGTAGCTTGAGGCATGAGCCATGCAACGGCTTCGCGTGCTTTAAACGAACTGCCTTCCGGCATATTGTCAAGCATCACACCATCTCTGGGTGACGCAACGTTAGAAGTGGCAAGCGCGTTCCTAACCTGCAACAGCGGCATCCCGCTGTTCACCCTTGCACCATGGTTCACCAACACCTTATCTATATATCCGTCAAACGGCACAGTGACAGAAAGAGGGTCACCGAAGGGGAATATGATTCCTTCACACGCTATCTTATAATTGACTTTGCCGAACGCACACCAGAACATCGCTACAAAGCAGATGGTCAGCATGGCTGCAAGTACCACCACTAAAGACGGAGATGTTATCCTGGCCATCTCTTCCTCTTCGCTATGGTCGTCGAGCGCATTCAGCGCTTCTTTATTGAATATCTCTGCCATTTCAATAATACTCTTTAGTTCCTTTGCCACCTATTTGGGGTAATGGAGGGGAAAGGCTCTTTAGAATCATTGCCTATTTTTATAGAACCATCACCGGCAACCATTTCCAAATCTTCATCTTGGATTCTTGTTTTCTTTATACTTTTTCCCATTGTGTATTTTTTTAGTATTGTTTTTTAGATGGCAAAGATAGTTGATTTATTCCATCTTAGCAATTTTTTGGAGATTTTCTCTCGTTTTTCCGTAAACATAGTTTAACTTTGCACTGTTTTTTAATAGAGATAGGCATGAATCATTATGAACGAATCAATCTGGATGATTACGTCCAGAGCGGTGAGGGCGGGCAGGCACTCACTTATACCCGCAAGGATGGCGCTGCGATGGCGAAACTTTTTCTGAAAAGCTACGGTGCTGAAGATGCCGAGCGTGAGTTTACCGTTTCGAAGGCAGTCTATGCTGCGGGCATCCCTTCACCAGAACCAATCAGACTGGTGACTGACGGCGAGCGTTTCGGTGGCGAATATGAACTCATTTCTCCCAAGCGTTCCTACACCCGTATCATATCAGAGGAGCCAGACAAGCTGGAACCTCTCACCATAAAATTCGTTGCTTTGGCTAAAGCCCTCCACTCAACACCAGCTGACACAGAGGCTTTTCCTGACATGAAAGCCGTAATAAGGCCCTGGATTGAGAATTCTGAGAATATAACGGAGCCTTTGCGCAAACGGCTTTTGGATACGCTTGACAGTATTCCTTCACCCAGGACGTGCCTGCATGGAGACCTTCACATAGGCAACATTATTACAAACGGTGTTAAGGATTACTGGATTGATCTCGGAGATTTTGCGTGGGGTAGCCCGGAATGGGATTTCTCCATGATTTACTTTGTAGGCCATTTCATGGCACCTGAAAGGACCGACAAGCTCTTCCACTTGGATCCTGCCACACTTAGTAAGCACTGGTCACTGCTGGTAAGGGAGTACTACGGGTTCAAGACCGATGAGGAACAGCTGGCTTACGAGAAGAATCTCTTGAAATACGTAGCCCTCAAATTGTACTTTAATTTCTGTAAGCATTACGGTGGCAAAGGCAAGCCTTCACCTCAGATGGAGGGAATGGCAAATGCTTTCCTTAACGGAATGGTACCGGGCGCAGCAGTGTAACTTGTCTTGATCACATTTTTGTATAAATAATATGGTTAAATTATGAAGAAACAACTTTGTTATATGATGACGGCTCTTGCCTTGCTTACAGGGTGCGGCAACCAGGAGCAGAAAAAGGCACCTGAAACTCAAAACTTTAAATATACAGTGGAACAGTTTGCGGATTTGCAGATCTTGCGCTATAGGGTGAATGGATTTGAAGACCTCTCCTTGAAGCAGAAAGAGTTGGTTTATTACCTCACAGAGGCTGCTTTGTGGGGACGTGATATCTTCTATGACCAGAACGGTAAGTATAACCTCGCTATCAGCAGAGCATTGGAAACGGTCTATACTGACTGGAAGGGAGACCGCAACTCAACTGACTTCAAAGCGATGGAGCTTTACCTCAAACGCGTGTGGTTCTCTTCAGGCATACATCACCATTATGGCAGCGAGAAGTTCGTGCCAGGCTTTTCTGAAGATTTCCTCAGACAGGCTTTGCTGAGTGTGGATGCCGGGAAGTTGCCTTTGAAGGCCGGGCAGACTGTGGAACAGTTCTGTGACGAGGTGTTCCCCGTTATCTTTAACCCCGAGTTGATGAAAATGCGTACCAATCAGGCAGATGGCGAAGATCTGGTACTTACCTCTGCCGTAAACTTCTACGAAGGATTGACGCAGGCTGAAGCTGAGGCATTCTACAACAAGATGAAGGATCCCAAGGATGAGACTCCTGTTTCTTATGGATTGAACAGCAAACTGGTGAAGAAGGACGGTAAAGTATTCGAGGATGTCTATAAGGTGGGTGGTCTTTATGGGGCAGCCATCGAGAAAATAGTGTATTGGCTGCAAAAGGCTGAAGGCGTGGCAGAGACTCCTGAACAGAAGGCAGCTATCGCCAAACTGATTGAATATTACCAGACCGGTGACCTGAAGACTTTTGATGACTATACCATACTTTGGGTCAAGGACTTGAATTCAAGGGTGGATTTCACCAACGGATTTACTGAGACCTATGATGACCCATTGGGTATGAAGGGCACTTGGGAGGCTATCGTGAATTTCAAGGATATGGAGGCTACCCGCCGTACGGAAACCATCAGTGGCAATGCCCAGTGGTTTGAGGATAACTCACCTGTAGAGAAACGTTTTAAGAAAGAGAACGTGAAAGGTGTGTCTGCCAAGGTTATCACGGCTTCCATTCTTTCAGGTGCGCTCTATCCTTCAACGGCGATCGGTATCAACCTGCCTAACTCCAACTGGGTGAGGGCACAGCATGGCTCTAAATCAGTTACTATCGGCAACATCACTGACGCATACAACAAGGCCGCACATGGCAACGGATTCAATGAGGAATTCGTTTACAGTCAGACAGAACTTGACCTGATAAACAAATATGCAGACTATACCGACGAACTGCATACCGACCTGCATGAGTGCCTGGGCCATGCTTCCGGCAAGCTGTTGCCTGGCGTTGACCCTGACGCCCTGAAGGCATACGGTTCACCGTTGGAAGAAGGACGTGCCGACCTCTTCGGCTTGTATTATGTGGCTGACCCGAAACTTACAGAACTGGGCTTGACTCCTGATGCAGAGGCTTACAAAGCGCAATACTACACCTATATGATGAACGGACTGATGACTCAGCTGGTACGCATCGAGCCTGGAAAGAACATCGAGGAGGCTCATATGCGTAACCGTTCTTTCGTGGCGCATTGGGCGTTTGAGCACGGCAAGGCAGAGAATGTGGTGGAACTGGCCAAGAAGGATGGCAAGACATATGTGAAGATAAATGACTACCAGAAGCTGCGTGGTCTGTTTGGCGAACTCCTGGCTGAGGTTCAGCGCATCAAATCCACAGGTGATTATGAAGCTGCACGCCGTTTGATTGAAGATTATGGTGTAAAAGTTGATCCTGCGCTGCATCAGGAAGTCCTGGAGCGTTATAAGAAACTGAATCTGGCACCCTATAAGGGCTTTGTGAATCCAAAGTATGAACTGGTAAAGGATGCCGATGGTAACGTGACGGATGTGAAGGTAACCTACGATGAGGGATATGTAGAGCAGATGTTGCGATACAGCAAGGACTACAGGGCACTTTAATGGATAATGGAGAATGGATAATGGATAACGGATAATGGATAATGGAAAATGGATAATGGTCGCGGTCAACTAAAAGAGATTAAGACCCAGCTCAGGATGGCGATGAATGGCTCTGCGTCAGCCAGTATGAGGGAAAAGGGACTGGTATATAAGCTGAACTTCGGCGTAGAACTGCCTCGCATTAAGCAAATCGCCTCAATGTTTGAGAAAGACCATAGTCTGGCTCAAGCGTTGTGGAAGGAGAACATACGCGAATGCAAGATCCTGGCAGGGCTGCTGCAACCGGTAGAGAGCTTCTATCCTGAGATAATGGACATCTGGATAGATGATATGCCAACGGTGGAGATAGCGGAAATGACCTGCATGAACCTTTTCCAATATCTTCCTTATGCTCCTCAGAAATCGCTGCAGCTTATAGCCGATGAGCGTGAGTATCAGCAAATATGCGGATACCTGACCATCGCCAGGCTTCTCATGAAGAAAGGTGATATGCCAGAACGGGTGGAGAATGAATTTCTTGACCAAGCGGTGGTTTCTTTTATTGCTGGCCCTTATGCGGTACGCAAGGCTGTTATGACGGCTTTGAAGAAATATATGTCAGGCAATGAGGAACATGCCTTTACCATTTGTAGATTGGTGGAGCCATTGAAAGATGGCTCTGACGAACAAGGCAGGATGCTTTGGCAATGGGTGAGCAGTGAGGTGCAGTTAAATTTTTAAGGATTATTGCCCCGTATAATGAAATAATGACTAACTTTGTAGCTGGAGTAGCATGATATCTTTATGAGGCCGAATAATGCACAGGTAAGGGATAAGGTGAGGATGATATTCACTGAGTATCTGACCGCACGGAAGAATCGCAAGACACCCGAGCGCTTTGCGATTCTGGATATGATATATTCTATCGAAGGTCATTTTGACATCGACTCCCTGTATGTGCTGATGGAGGAAAAGGCTAACTTCAGGGTAAGCCGTGCCACCTTATACAATACCATTATCCTGCTCATGGATGCGCATCTGGTCATCAAGCATCAGTTTGGCTCTTCCTCTCAATATGAGAAGTGTTATGACCAGGTAACCCATCATCACATGATATGCACTCAGTGTGGCAAGGTGAGAGAGTTTCAGGATGACCAGCTGCAGGCTGATATCGAGGGAACCAAGCTGACAAAGTTTACCCAGACGCATTATTCATTATATATTTACGGACTTTGTTCGAAATGCGCTCGGGAGAATAAAAAGATTTTAATCAATAAAAAACATAAGAACGAAAAATGAAAGTAGATGTTTTGTTGGGATTGCAATGGGGTGACGAAGGCAAAGGCAAGGTCGTGGATGTGCTGACCCCTGATTATGATGTGGTGGCTCGTTTCCAAGGCGGACCTAATGCTGGTCATACGCTGGAGTTTGAAGGTCAGAAATATGTGCTTCGTTCTATCCCTTCCGGCATATTCCAGGGTGATAAAGTGAATATCATAGGCAACGGAGTTGTGCTTGACCCTGCCTTGTTCAAGGAGGAGGCAGTGGCGCTGGAGCAGTCGGGCCACAACCTGAAGGACCGCCTCGTCATTTCTAAGAAAGCCCATCTCATTTTGCCTACACATCGTGTGCTTGACGCAGCGTATGAAGCTGCGAAGGGAGCTTCTAAGGTTGGTACCACAGGTAAGGGAATCGGCCCGACTTATACGGATAAAGTGAGTCGTAATGGCTTGCGAGTGGGTGATCTGCTTCACAACTTCGATGAGAAATATGCCGCTGCTAAGGCTCGTCACGAGCAGATACTCAAGAGCCTGAATTATGAGTATGACATCACGGAAGTGGAGAAGAAATGGTTTGAAGGCGTTGAATACCTCAAGCAGTTCCAGCTGGTGGATAGCGAGCATGTCATCAACAAGATGCTTGACGACGGTAAGTCTGTCTTGTGCGAAGGCGCTCAGGGCACGATGCTGGATGTGGATTTCGGATCTTATCCTTTCGTGACTTCTTCAAATACCATCTGTGCAGGCGCTTGCACGGGGCTGGGTGTGTCTCCTCGCCGCATAGGTGAGGTATATGGCATCTTCAAGGCATACTGCACTCGAGTGGGAGCTGGCCCGTTCCCTACTGAATTGTTTGATGAGGTTGGCGACAAGATCCGCGACTTAGGACATGAGTATGGTGCTGTGACCGGGCGTAAGCGTCGTTGCGGATGGATTGACCTCGTAGCTTTGAAGTATGCCGTGATGATTGACGGTGTAACCAAGCTCATCATGATGAAGAGTGATGTGCTGGATGATTTCGATACCATCAAGGCTTGTGTGGCATATAAAGTGAATGGTGAGGAAATCGACCACTTCCCGTTCGATATCTCTGAAGGCGTGGAGCCTGTATATGTGGAGATGCCAGGCTGGAAGACTCCGATGACCCAAATGCAGAGTGAGGATGAGTTCCCGGAGGAATTCAACAATTATCTCTCTTTCTTGGAAGAAGAGCTAGGGGTACCGGTGAAAATCGTTTCTGTGGGTCCTGACCGTGAGCAGACCATCGTCAGATACGTTGAATAGTAACGAACTACATGCGACAATGAGAAGGATAGTTTCCATATTGTTTATAGCATTGGCATGTTCAATGTTCAATGTTCAATATTCAATATTGAAGGCGCAGTATGTTCCCTCCAATGAGAACCTGAAAGCTCGTGCTGAGTTCCAGGACAAGAAGTTTGGCATATTCCTTCATTGGGGGGTGTATGCCATGATGGGACAAGGCGAGTGGGTGATGAACAACCGGAACATCAACTACGAGGAGTATGCCAAGATTCTAGGTGGATTTTATCCTTCTCAGTATAATGCAGAGGAATGGGTAAAGGCCTTCAAGGAGGCAGGAGTGAACTATATCACAATCACTTCCCGTCATCATGATGGCTTCTCCATGTTCTATTCAAAGGCCAGTGAAGGCTATAATGTGGTGGAGGCTACTCCTTACGGGAAGGATGTCATCAAGGAACTGGCAGATGCCTGTGCCAAGTATGGCATAACCTTGAACTTCTATTATTCTCATCTTGATTGGCATCGCTTGGATTATCCGTTAGGCAATACTGGCAGACAGCTTGGCAGACCTACTGACAGGCAAAACTGGCAGAGTTACTACAAGTTCATGAACGATCAGTTGACGGAGCTGCTGACTCAATATGGCAAGATTGGCGCAATCTGGTTTGATGGCGTATGGGATCATGATGGCGACGCACAGCCGTTCGACTGGCAGCTTGAGGAGCAATATGCCTTGATACATCGGCTTCAGCCCTCGTGTTTAGTGGGAAATAATCATCATAAGAATCTGGTGCCTGGAGAGGACATCCAGATTTTTGAGCGTGACCTGCCAGGGCAGAACACGGCTGGTTATTCGGGGAAAATGGAAGTGAGCACTTCTGTGCCTCTGGAATCTTGCCAGACCATGAGCGATTCCTGGGGATTCAATATCACTGATACGCATTATAAATCAGCTAAGGAACTGATACAGATGTTGGTGCATGCTGCAGGACTGAACGCAAACCTCTTGCTTAACATTGGTCCGCAAGCTGATGGTAAACTTCCTGCTGAGGCTTTGAAACGCCTCAAAGAGATAGGTGAATGGACTAGCCAGTATGGTGAGACGATATATGGTACCCGTAGTGGACTGGTTACGCCTCGCGACTGGGGTGTGACTACGCAGAAAGGCAACAAACTATATGTGCATATCCTCAAGCTGGCGGATAAGGGACTTTTCTTGCCGATAACAGACCATAAACTCTCAGATGGCCGACTTTTCAAGGATGGCACTCCTGTTAAGATTGTCAAGAGCAAGGCGGGCTATCTGTTAGAGCTGTCAGAAGTTCCTACAGATATTGATACGGTTGTGGAACTGACCGTAGATTGATTTGGCACGGTGTTTGATGTTCTAACTTAAAAACTAACAAACTTAAAAACTAACAAACTTATACTATTATGCAGACAGGAATAGGCATTCAATGGATTATATTCATCGGCGTGGCTATCATCAGCTGGCTGGTGCAGTGGAACTTACGGCGTAAGTTTGAGAAGTATTCTGAGATACGCAACTCTACTGGCATGACTGGTGCGGAGATTGCGCTGAAGATGCTACACGACAATGGTTTGTATGACGTTCAGGTGACTCATGTGAACGGTCAGCTGACTGATCATTATAACCC
Source organism: Bacteroidaceae bacterium (assembly GCA_017471185.1). GTDB lineage: Bacteria > Bacteroidota > Bacteroidia > Bacteroidales > Bacteroidaceae > Bacteroides. The sequence goes on along the minus strand of JAFUVZ010000045.1, from coordinate 3,068 downwards.
TACAAACAAGACCGTCAACCTCAGTGAGGGTGTTTATAATAGCAACAGCATCATGGCAGCAGCGGTGGCTGCTCATGAGTGTGGACATGCAGTCCAGCATGCCAAGGCTTACGCACCACTGACTTTGCGTAGCCAGTTGGTACCTATCGTGAGCTTCGCTTCCCAGTGGGTGACTTGGGTGATCTTGGCAGGTATTTTCTTGTTGGAGTCATTCCCTCAGATATTGCTGATCGGCATCCTGATGTTTGCGGCTACTACGTTGTTCAGCTTCATTACCCTTCCGGTTGAGATAGATGCCAGCCGCAGGGCATTGGCATGGCTCAGCAATAGCGGTATGACCAATTATAGCAATCATGCTTATGCGAAAGATGCCTTGAAGTCAGCGGCTTACACCTATGTGGTAGCTGCTATCAGCTCACTTGCCTCCTTGATATATTATATCATGATATTCATGGGGCGTAGCAGGGATTAAGAAAGTACTTAATGTGCGGACAAGGCCTTTAATGTTCAATGTTCAATGTTCAATAAAAATGATAAAGCCAAGTATTCCAAAAGGAACCAGAGATTTCTCGCCAGTTGAGATGGCGAAGCGTAACTATATATTCAACACTATCCGTGAAGTGTATCACCTCTTCGGTTTCCATCAGATAGAGACTCCTGCTATGGAGAATCTTTCTACTCTGATGGGCAAGTACGGAGAGGAAGGCGATAAATTGTTGTTTAGGATCCAGAACTCGGGCGATTGCTTCCGTGGCATCACGGATGAGGAGTTGCTGAGTCGTGATGTGGCACACCTTTCCGCTAAGTTCTGTGAGAAAGGCTTGCGTTATGACCTCACCGTACCGTTTGCCCGCTATGTGGTGATGCATAGGGATGAGATTACTTTCCCCTTCAAGCGTTACCAGATTCAGCCTGTATGGCGCGCGGATCGTCCGCAGAAAGGTCGTTACCGTGAGTTCTACCAGTGTGATGCTGATGTGGTGGGCAGTGACTCACTGCTCAATGAGGTGGAACTGATGCAGATTGTGGATACCGTATTCAAGCGTTTTGGCGTGAGGGTATGCATCAAGATTAATAACCGTAAGATTCTTTCCGGTATCGCAGAGATTATCGGTGAGGCAGAGCGAATCGTTGACATCACGGTGGCGATAGACAAGCTGGATAAGATTGGCCTTGACAATGTGAATGCCGAGCTGCGCGAGAAGGGCGTGAGCGAGGAGGCGATTGCCAAACTGCAACCTATTATCTTGCTGAGTGGCAGTAATGAAGAGAAACTCGTTACCTTGAAATCTATCCTGACAGGTAGTGAGACTGGCTTGAAAGGTGTGGAGGAGACTGAGTTTATCTTGCATACACTCAAAGACTTGAACCTGCACAATCCTATCGAGTTGGATCTGACTTTGGCTCGTGGCCTGAATTATTATACGGGTGCCATCTTTGAGGTGAAGGCCTTGGATGTACAGATTGGCAGTATCACCGGTGGTGGCCGCTACGACAACCTGACGGGTGTGTTCGGTCTCTCTGGCGTTTCAGGCGTAGGTATCTCATTTGGTGCCGACCGTATCTTTGATGTGCTCAACCAGCTTGATTTGTATCCTAAGGAGGCAGTCAACGAAACGCAGTTGCTGTTTATCAATTTCGGAGAAAAAGAAGCTGCTTTCGCCATGCAGACCTTGTTGAAGGTTCGTGCTGCAGGCATCCGTGCAGAACTCTTCCCTGATAATACGAAGATGAAGAAGCAGATGAGCTATGCCAATGCCCACAACATTCCGTTTGTGGCCTTGATTGGTGAGAACGAACTGGCAGAGGGCAAGGTGACACTCAAGAACATGACAACCGGCGAGCAGACGTTGGTCAGTCCTGACGAACTGATAAAAGCTCTATCTTGACATTAAAGTTTTGTGTTTTTGTTAATAACTGATGATATGGAAGAAGTTCGACAATTATTGTTTGATAAGCTCAAAGATGGTAATCATCTTTGGTCTTACGACTTGTCAAAAATGGATTCAATTTCTGATGAAGCTTTGATAGAGCATGTTCTTCTCTATCTTGACATTAAAGATATTGATTTGCTTTTTCATATCTTTAGCTTTAGTAAGATTAAACGCGTTTGGCTAAGTCGAGTGGCTCCACAAGGAGAAATGTTTCACTCTTTCAATGTTTTGTACGCCTGGTATTACTTCGGTGCAAAGCGACCTGAGGCGTATGTAAAGTCCATTGAGACTAGGCATGTTAACCAATATATGTCATTATGACCGATTTCTCTTTGTCTTTGGCTCCACATACAGGGAGAGTTTTTGAGGCCATTTCAAAACTTGAATGTATTAAACCCTACACACTTGTTGGTGGTACAGCACTTTCTTTGCAGATTGCCAAACGGCGGAGTGAGGATTTGGATTTCATGAAATGGCTCTCTAATAGGAGTCAAAAACCTGAAGTAGAATGGAATGTCATCAAGAAAGAGTTGGAAAGTATTGGGAATATTGTAGAATATGAAATAGGAGGATTCGATTTCTTCTACGCAAACTTTGAAGGGGTGAAATTATCATTCTATGCTGCTCCACGCAAGGAAATACCTTCTATGGTTAGGATTCCTTATCTTAATAATCTTTTCTTGGCTGATATAGAGTCTATTGGTGTTATGAAAATGGAATCTATGTTACGGCGTAGCAAATTCAGAGATTATTATGATATTTATTCTATTTTGAAAGAAGGTAAAGATATCAGTAAAATGATAGAAGCAGCTTTGGCGCATTCAGAGCATAAGTTAAAAACTAGAGGTCTGTTGGCAATGTTGACTGAGGGTAGGCGATTTACTAAAGAAAGAGGATTTGAAGAGCTTCAGCCTGTATATAATGTAACGCCAAGGGATATTCAGGAGTTTATCAAATCGAAATTATTGGAAGCAAAAATCTCCTGACTTCGGCGATGCGTCACCCTGTTCGCTCGTGCGCCTGTTAGATTTATTTCTGCTTTTTGTTGAGGATGTCCTTGATATCGAAAAGTGGCTTAATTCGTTGTTGCTTTTCTGTTAGAAATAGGGTCTTTACCCTCTCGGTGTCACCATA
>JAFUVZ010000012.1 GCA_017471185.1 Bacteroidaceae bacterium | reverse complement strand
GGCAAAAGCCTTATCTTGTCTTTCATGCTTTTGCCCTTACAGGGCGTAAGCTACAAACTATATTTACCCAGGGCGTTGCCCTGGGCTGGGAGCTTACTGGCCTTTCAGGCCGTATATACAAGCTTGCGAAACTTGAATAAATATATATTATTAGTCTTTGATTCGCTAAACCAGCTGCTGAAAAAGCGAAATTGAAAAATGAAATGGTGCGTTGGTGCGTTGGCAAATAAATAATGCGTTTCGTTTGCAGGGAAACCATATTATACCTACCTTTGGCGACTGCTTGCGGCAAAAGCGAACACAGGCAGTATGTGTTATTAACTTAAATTATTTATAAACAAACAGATAGCGTAGAATAAGCAACCCATAAAAGTGTAGCGGTTTATATTTTTTTGTCCATTGATTCCGTACGCTATCTGAAAGCGTCCCCTATTTCTGCCAAGGCCATATACCTCGTGTACCCTTTTTCCTGGATATACGGGGTTTTTTGTACTGCAATCTGCCCCATTGTCCGGCAGATTGTAGCGTTCGCGCGTCTTATAATCCTATTAGAGCATGAAAGAGATTGTCATGAGAATGGAGGACGACTTCGTAGCTGTCATCACAGCCCTTGAGCAAGCTACATCAAAGTTGCAGGTTATCAGCATTATGGACATAGCAGAACAAGTGGAAACGCCTATAGCCCTAATCAAATCTGCCATCATCACCTTGAAAAACGAGAAGGTGCTGAGACGCAAGTATGATTTCGCCTGGATCAAACTGGCGTTGGAATACATTGACACCGACTTCTATTTCGATTCAGCCGAATCGTTCCGTAAGTTCCTCATCGGCCTGTTCGGTGAAGACGAGGTGCCGAGTGAATCCACCATCAGCAAGAAGATGAGTACCGCCAGCGGAGAACTTTTCGCATGGCGTTTCAGCGACTGTCTGGACGAGCATGAAAGGCAGCGCAGGAACAACATCGTCAAGCGTTTTCATGTACTGATGAGAGGCAGAAAGTAGGCTTTTTCCGAATATTCTTCCGAATGAATCACTCGTTTTTCCGAATGATTCCGAACGCATTGTTCCGCTATTCCACGCCTCATGAATGCGTCATAACTTTGTCGCAGGATTTAAAACCAAAACGAAAAAAGTTATGAAAAAGACAAAGATGAGAAAAGAGAAAAGCGTTAAGAACGCTCGCTCTGTAGAAATTAGGAAATGCTGTGCCTCTTGCGAACACATGAGTTACGACTGCGATGGCAGACGTATGTGCAAGGTGCTGAAGAGAGCCAGGAAACAGAAGGCCGTATGCACCCTGTGGATGATGAGGCAGGTGCTTCAGAAGGCAGGCAATAGCGGCGGACTGGTGAAGACCAGGCATTACCTGTTGTATGCGATGAAGGTAAGGTTGCGTGAGGAGAAGGCAGTCTCGGCTGGCCTTATCACGGAACAGCAACGCTTGAGCGTGGAGGAGATCAGGAGTCAATACGTTGCCAAGTTCAACAGAAGCATTTACTTTTTACGATGAACGTTGAAATTGTTCATTATTCATTATTCATTATTCATTAAAAATATGAAAAAGTACATTGAAATTAATGAAGAGGTTTTAGTAAACCTCGTGTTGGGAAAAAGAGTGGAAGGCTCACTCTTTGAGGACAAACAGAGTGGTAAACTGACTTTCAAGGCTTATAACCGTAATCCGTACAAGCGGCCCAAGGATAAGATTATCTGCCAGTTGGAGAACGGCTGGCTGAAGGAGAGCGCCCAGCGCATCAAGTTCTTCAACTCCGTGCGTAAGGACGTGGGAGCAGTGAGAGTCGGCAATGCCATGAGGCGTGAACTGACCTCTGCGATGGGTGAGCTGTATTATCAGAAACTAATTGAACAATAACATATTTAGCAAGTGAATGTGTTGTTGATTATCGCCCCGAAGGGGCAGAAAGCAAATAGCCCAGGGCAACGCCCTGGGGACAAGGATATGATTAGGTTCGCCCTGAAGGGGCAAAAGCCTTACCTTGCTTTTGTGCTTTTGCCCTTACAGGGCGTGAGGTGCGCACCACATTTACCCAGGGTGCTACCCTGGGCTGTGAGCTTACTGGCCTTTCAGGCCGTAATTAATCAACTTGCGAAATTAAATTGAGAAATAATATGTTTAGTTATCAGAAGAACTTTTTTAACCCTACCCAGCCGGTTGATGAACAAGTGTTCTATCAGCTGGTGAGGGACAAGAGGAGCAACGCCCTGATTGACGGATTCCGTCAGTCGGGGGATGCCTCCCTGAAACGGAAACTGCCTGCCTTCATCTTCCAGGCGATGTTTGACGAAACCACCTCCAAGAAAGGCGTCCTTGGCTTTTGGCGTAAGCAAGCTGCCACACGACTTACTGGCTTGGTTGTCATGGACATAGATCATGTAGAGAAGCCTCGCGAACTATATGAGAAATGGAAGAAGTTGGATTTGAAGAAGTTAGGCATTTTATTCATCTACATCACGCCCAGTGGCAAGGGCCTCAAGGTGGTATTCAAGGCTAATGTGCTGTGGGGCAACTTGATAGACAATCAGCACAAGATGGCTGAAATCTTAGGCGTTGAGGTGGATGAGAGTTGCAAGGATGCTTCCCGCATGAGCTTCGTCTGCAAGGAAGAGGATATTCTCTACCTCAACAAGCAGTTATTTGATTATCAAGATGATAGGTTTGCCAAGAAGTATGATAAGGAGTATCGGAACGGCAAAAGTAGGGGGAGTTACAAATCTACATACCCCCCCGCCCTGACGGGCACCCCCTCTAACTTAGAGGGGGAGCCTTTAAAGGAGGCTCAGCAGTCATCCTCAATTGTCAATTGTCAATTAAAAAAGTCTTTTAAGGGCATACCTTACGCTGCCATCATTGACGAGTGGTGGAAGCAGCAAGGGGGCTTGCCACAGGAGGGCGAACGTAATGTGAAGCTTTACCAACTGGCTGTGAATCTGCGTGCTATCTGCGACAACAACAAGCAGTTGCTCTTGGAAATCCTCCCCAATTTCGGCTTGGATGCACAAGAAATGCAGAGCATCGTGGAGTCAGCCACCAAGGAACAGCCCAAAGGCAAGACCAAGGAACTCCGTGCCGTATTGGAGGCCTTGAAAGGACAGTATAATTGTCAATTGAATTCTGTCAACGATTCATGTTCAATGCTCGATGTTCAATGTTCAATGTCAAACATTGACCAAAAGCTTTTGTTCTGGGGCGATCAGATTGAGGCGCAGTTTGAGCATTTCCCGATACTGAAGGACATCTGCAAAGGCTTGAAAAAGAACCAATACCCGGCAGCTGTGTTCGTGGGTGGGTTGTTCTTGATGACCTTGATGACCCGCTGCACTTATCGCTTCTATCATAGGCCTGAAGAACTCAGAAGGCTCAACGGTTCTACCATGATTATCGGCGACCCGGCATCAGGTAAAAGCTTCGCTACCAGGCTCTACAAACTCCTGATGGCTCCCATCTTCGCCTCAGATAAAATAGGCAGAGAAGCTATCAACGCCTATCGTGAACTGATGAAAACGAAGGGTGCCAACAAGGAGAAGCCGAAGAAGCCGAAAGCAGTTGTGAGGATTCATCCTGCACGAACCTCCAACGCCCAGTTCATCCAGGATATGGTGAACGCTACGGAAACGGTGGATGGCGAAGAGATGCAGCTTCACATGCTGACCTTCGACACTGAGCTTGACAATACGTTGAGCATACAGAAAGGCGGCTCTTGGATTGACAAGATGAGCCTGGAATTGAAGGCTTTCCACAATGAAGAGGATGGCCAGGCATACTCGAACGTAGATTCCATCATGCAGGACTTCTATGTGACCTGGAACTTCATCTATACGGGTACTCCCATCGCTCTCAAAAAGAAAGTGAATGAAAGCAATTTCGGCTCAGGTTTGGCTACCCGTCTTACCTGCATCCCTTTGCCCAGCACCAATTTCGAGATGATGTCTCGTGAGCGTATCATCGACTATGATAGCGATAATCGCCTGAAGGATTGGGCATTCAAGCTGGACAAGATGAAAGGCGAACTCAGTGTTCAGAAGATTGTGGATGAGCTTTATGATTGGACTGCGAGGCGTATGGCTGATGCCCAGGAGAATGAATCTAAGGCTGATGAAATGCTGCTCAAGCGTTGTGCCTATCATGGCTTGAACTATTCCGCTCCCTTTATCGTGATGCGTCATTGGAACGAACTGCATCAAGACGGTGAGTACATCTGTGGTGAGTTTGAGACTGACGATATTGATTGGCAACTGACTGAACTGTTGGTAAATATCCACTTCGCTTGTCAGAAGCACTACTTCGGGGCGATGGCTGAGATGTATTTCGACAATAAGCTGAAGGAAGCCAGCATGAACAGACAGCGACAGCAGAAGACCATTGAAGGTTATAGCCGTTTACCTGAGGAGTTTTCTACAGAAGACGTGATGCGATGCTTTAACCTGAGTAACGAAGGTGCTGCCAGGTCGAAGATTACCCGACTGCAGAAAGATAACCTGATTGAGAAGACTGGTATGGTAAGCGAAAACGGTCATTCCAAATCAAGATTCCGCAAAAAGGGAAGTATGTGGTAACGCACCAACGCACCAACGCACCATTTGCATTTTTAAAAACACAAAGAGACGGGCCCGCCCCGTCTCTACCTTAAAATATGTATGATTATGATTGATAAAACCAAGAAACTATCCCCACATTTCACATTGGGAGAACTGACCAAGACAAGTTACAAGACCAGTGATAACAATGAGCCTCCTTTGGAAGCCATTGAGAACCTAATCAGTCTTTGCGAGGATTGGCTGGAAGATCTTCGCTTCGAGTATAACTTCCTCTATGTGCTTGACTCTACAGATGATTACGAGACCTCGCCAGATGTGGAGCCGATTATCATCAACCAGGGTTATCGCTCCATACAGGTGAGCGAGGCGATGAAGAAGGCAGGTTTAAACCCTGCTCCACATTCTAACCATCAGACTGGCTGTGCCGTAGATATCCGCTGTGCTGGCGTGGAACAGGCACTCCGCTACGCGACCATCCTGCTCAATATGGCAGATCACAGACGACGGGTTTTCGATGAACTGTTCATCGAAAGGCGTAAGCATAAGTATTGGATTCACTTTGCCGTGCGTCCCGTGAATAACCGAAGGAAAACAGGCTTTATCCTGACGTAGGGTGCTAAAACCTCATGCCAAGGATGAAGCGGGTGCGCCACTTGTTGTGACTCAAGCGAATAATGTCTCTGTCGCCTACTGAGGTGTAGTTATAGACCAAGGTGAGACCAGTGAAGAAGCTTTTGAAATAGCGTACTACAGAGGCTCTGCCAACTATCGAGTATTCAGGGAACTTCGACTGCAGCTTATCTACACGGGTAGTCAATACGACCTTATTCTCATTCCACACAACGAGCGTGGGCAAAGCGGAAAGATGAATGAGCCAGTTGCGCGTAGGCACGAAGTTATAGCCATAACCTATACCGATGCCGGCGTAGCTGGTCTTTATCTTTTGCAAGTCATCATACTCTGGGTCGGGTTCTGCCTCGCTGTTTATCTTGAGCGTACTGCGATGATATGACGCGCCGACCATGACGCTTCCGGCACTCTTTTTCTGGATATACGACTGGCTGAAAGCAGCTGGGTAAGAGAACCTCTTGTAGTTGAACGCATAATAGCCATTGATGGTCAGACTCTTCTCGCTGATATCCACTTCTCCTAAGTCAAAAGTTCCATCGGAATCAGTCATAGAGGCCTCAAACTGTCCGTTGTTCTCATAGATGACGTCGAAGCCGAACTTATTGCCATAGGAGTTAATGTTAAACTCGGTACTGGTATGCTTGCCAAAGATATTGGCAGGGTTGAACGCCAGCGCCACAGCCAGGCCACGGTAGTTGGCGCTTAGGGTAATGGTATAGCGCAGAGGGTCTTTGAAAAGGAACTTGTATCTGTCTTCTACATTCCCCGTCTCGTTACTCTTAAAGGAGAAATTGGTACCAGATACATTGTTCAATAATCGCAGGGTGAGTTTTTTGTCAGGGCGAACCACATAGTTGGTGTCGCCTTTAGCCCTGAAGATATGTGTCAGCAGGCTGTCTGCTTTATTTAATAAGGTGTGTTTTTTGTCCTGTGCTCCGACTGAAAGGGGCAACATCATGACGCAAAGCAAAACAAACAGAATTCTTCTCATAGTTACTTACTGTTTACCAACGCATCAACCTCCTTGAACTTCTCCCCCATGTTGAGGTTGTAATAAACACGGTGGAGACCATTGAGCCAAAGGGATTTCGTGTTAGGCTTCAGTTCACGAGCTTTCTCGTAATACGGAAGCGCTTTCTCGTAATACGACTTGAGCTGAGCCTGGTCAACGGAGTAGCGAGGGTCATTGATATCCGTCACGGCTTCCTGTGAGAAATCCTGTGCCTGCAGGCAATAGACGAGGCCAACGTTACTGTAGGACTCAGCGTGTTCAGGATTTGACTCAATGGCTTTTTTATAATAGGTAAGGGCATCCACATAGTTCTTCATGTTCTGATAGAGATATCCTTTGACGTAGAGGTAGAAATAATTGCCGGGGTTCTTGGCAAGCATACCATCGGCGAACTCCAGTGCTTCGTCATATTTCTGATTGGTGCCGTAATAATCGATGAGGTTGGCGAAGAAGAAATCATCCTGCGGATACTTCTCGATGCCACGTTCAAGTGTGGCAAGCCAATTCTCTGTGTCTTGCCTGCTGATATATGCCTGCGACATAAACTCCAGGGCATACTGTCCGTATTTGGGGTCATCCTCAGCATAAGGAGCGTACTTCAACACATTACCATAATCACCGATGCGAAAAGCAGCCAGGCTGGCGTAATAAGCCACCTGAGTGAAAACAGAATCCTTGTTGAGCAAACCCGCATCCTTGAACATATCACTGAGAGTAAGATCAATATAGGTTTTGAAGAAATCAAGCGAGCGGGACAGTTTTTCCGTATCCCCCTCTCCTGCCTGATTGTAGAAGTAAATGCCACCATTGAGCAGGTTTCCTTTGTCTGTCACAATGGCCTTCTGGCTGTCTTTTCTGTATTTGTTGATTTTTCCAGGTTTCATTTCCTGCTGAGCGAGCGAGTCGCAGATGAGGAAATACTTGCTCATGTTGAGCGCACAGTTATAGATGGTCAGCGTGTCATAGGGCTTGCGCAGATAAGCCTTCTCCATCTGCACTGCTGACTTCTTCTGCTGGATCCTACCGGCATAGTTCCAGGTCTCTGCCATCTTCATGGTGGCAGAATCCAGCAAAGCCTTATTGATCTGCTTTTCAAGAGTGGACACATCGCCATTCTTGAACGTGGCTTTGACCTGCTTGAGGACTGACACTTGTGGCAGGACTATGGTTAGCGGTAAGGTTATCAATAAAAGTGAAAAGAGTATTCTGCGCATATAAGAAAGTTATCGGTTTTATTGTTAGTAAAAGGAACCCCAAAAGTGAGTCACTTCCGGGGTCCTCCATGATTAAAGAAAATTAGTTATTTATCAGAGAACAAAATCAGTATGCTTTCATAACCTCTTCATACTCCTTCTCCATCTGCAGGTTGTAATAAACACTGCTCAGACCCTGCTTCCACAAGCTGGTATTGTCTGGAGCCAGCTGGCGAGCCTTCTCATAGTAAGGCTTTGCCTTCTCATACAGACTACGCAGAGTCTTAGCGTCTTCCTGATACTTAGGATCGTTTACGTTAGTAGTAGCGGTTGCAGAGAAGTCTTGAGCTTTCAGCACGTATGCACGGCCTAAGTTAGAATAAGCGTCAGCATACTCAGGGTTCTTCTGGATAGCCAGCTCATACTGCTCGATAGACTTGTCATCGTTCTTCATCAAAGAATACAGATAACCCTTTACATAATAGAAGAAGAAGTTATTGCTATCCTTTGCAATCTGCTGGTCAGCGAAAGCGAGAGCTTCGTCATACTTCTCGTTAGCGCTATAGTAGTCAATCATGTTAGCAAAGAATGCCTGGTTGCTTGGGAACTTGTTGATAGCTTCCTTCAGTACACTCAGCATCTGGTCGGTTTTGTCCTGCTTTTTCAGAGCCTCTATCAGGAACTCTGTAGCGTTCTGACCGTTCTCCTTGTCAGCCTGAGCAATTGGAGCATACTTCTCAACAGCAGGATAGTTCTCTGAACGGATACCTGCCAAAGCTGCATAGTAAGCGATAGTAGGCATCAGCGTGTCAGAAACAGCCAGGTTGTCCTTAGCGAACATTTCTGCCCCAGCCAGGTCAACGTATGTGCCGAAGAAATCAAGAGCCTTAGCATCAGTACCCTCCTCGTTAGAGTTGAAAGCGGCGATACCACCGTTAATCAAGTTAGCCTTGTAGCCCTTGATAGCAGAAGCCATCTTAGACTGGAAGCTATGCTCCTTACCCTTGGCATCCTTCAGCTGATCAGCTTTCAGGAAGTACTTAACCATCTGAAGAGCTGCGCCGTTCATAATGTTTTCGTCAAAATTTCTCTGCATCAGCTGATTCTTCTGCTGTTCGTCACTCTTCTTCTGCTGAATCTGACCTGCAGCATACCAAGCGTCAGCTAAGTTAGCAGTCTCCGGATTGTTCAGAGCCTGTTCGATCAGTGATTCTGCGGTTGCGAAATCACCCTTGTTACCGGCCTTAGTAGCGTTCTTAACTACATCCATCTGTGCGAATGCGCTACCAGCCACTAACACAAAAGCCATTGAAATTAAAACTTTCTTCATACTCAATAAAAAATTAATTAATTATTACTTTCATTCTTCATTATAGGTATCAGTCTGTGTACCTTCAGCAGAAGGATTCTCAGTCTGGATATCGTTTTCATTGTTCACTCCCTCTTCAGGGGTTTCTTCCTCTGGCTCTGACATGACCTTGCAGACAGACCCGATCTCATCATTACGCTTCTCCAAGTTGATGAGCTTCACACCCTGGGTAGCACGCCCCATAATCCTGACATCAGCCACCTTCAAGCGGATGGTGATACCACTCTTATTTATAATCATCAGGTCGTTCTCCTCAGTAACGGTCTTGATGGTTACCAGCTTACCGGTCTTCTCTGTGATGTTCAAGGTCTTCACACCCTTCGCGCCACGGTTGGTCTTGCGGTAGTCCTCTATGTCTGAACGCTTTCCGAAGCCCTGTTCTGAAACTACCATGATGGTCTCGTTCTCAGAGTCCTTCACGCAAACCATGCCTACAACCTCATCCTGTCCGTCTTCATCGAGCGTCATACCCTTCACACCGGTAGCGGTCCTACCCATGGCACGAACCATGGTCTCATTGAATCTGATGGCGCGTCCGTTCCTGTTGGCCATGATGATTTCATTGTCGCCGTCAGTCAAGCGAACCTCAATCACCTTATCGCCTTCCAGGATATTGATGGCGTTGACACCATTTTGACGAGGACGGGAGTATTCTGCCAGACTTGTCTTCTTGATGATACCATTCTTGGTACAGAACACGATGTAATGGCTGTTGTTGAACTCCTTGTCATCCAGGTTCTTCACACGCAGGTATGCCGTCACCTTATCGTCAGGCTCAATGTTCAGCAGGTTCTGGATAGCACGGCCCTTAGAAGTCTTGTTCTCCACAGGAATCTGGTAAACCTTCAGCCAGTAGCACCTACCCTTCTGGGTGAAGAACATCATGGTGTTGTGCATCGTAGCCGGATAGATATGCTCCACAAAGTCCTCATTGCGGGTGTTAGAGCCCTTCGATCCTACGCCACCTCTGTTCTGGGTCCTGAACTCATGCAACGGGGTGCACTTGATGTAACCCAGGTGAGAAATGGTAATCACCACATCATCATCAGGATAATAGTCCTCAGGATTAATGTCACCATCAAGCGGGCTGATCTCTGTCAGTCTGTCATCACCATATTTCTCTTTAACCTCAATCAGTTCGTCCTTGATAACCTTTCGACAAACCTCTTCGTTAGAGAGAATCTCTTCATAGAACGCTATTTTCTTTTCAATCTCTTCATATTCAGCATGCAGCTGATCCTGCATCAGACCGGTAAGCTGGCGGAGACGCATCTCAACGATGGCCTTAGCCTGAATCTCATCCAGTTCGAAACGCTGCATCAGACCATCGATGGCATCAGCAGGCGACTTAGCCGCACGGATGATATGCACCACCTCGTCTATATTGTCACTGGCAATTATCAAGCCTTCGAGGATATGTGCCCTCTCACGAGCCTTAGCCAGATCGAACTTCGTACGACGGATCACCACCTCATGGCGATGCTCGATGAAGTTCTTTATCATGTCACGGAGCGTCAGCAAACGCGGTCTTCCATGTACCAGTGCTACATTGTTAACGCTGAAGGTGGTCTGCAACTGCGTCAGCTTGTATAATTTATTCAACAAAACATTCGCGTTGGCGTCTCTTTTAACATCTATTACGATTCGCATACCCTCACGGTCGCTCTCGTCATTGGCGTTTGCGATGCCTTCCACCTTCTTTTCATTAGCCAGGTCAGCTATATACTTGATCAGCTCAGCCTTGTTCACTCCATAAGGAATCTCACTGATCACGATCTTGTCATGTGTTCCACCGGTCTCGATATCGGCTTTGCCACGGATAACAATCCTGCCCCTACCCGTTTCGTACGCCTCGCGGATACCACTTGTTCCTAAGATAATACCTCCTGTTGGGAAGTCTGGGCCTTTCACAAACTGCATCAGTTCCTCAGTGGTTATCTCATTGTTGTCAACGTATGCCACGCAAGCGTCAATCACCTCGCGCAGGTTATGTGTCGGCATATTCGTCGCCATACCTACGGCGATACCCGAAGCACCGTTCACCAGCAGGTTAGGGATACGGGTAGGCAGAACGGTAGGTTCCAGTTCTTCATTGTCAAAGTTTGGCTGCATGTCAACAGTATCCTTCTCAAGGTCCTGCATCATGTCTTCGCCAATCTTGCGCAGACGGCATTCTGTATATCGCATAGCCGCAGCACCGTCACCGTCAACAGAGCCGAAGTTGCCCTGTCCGTCAACCAGCATATATCTCAATGCCCAAGGCTGAGCCATACGAACCAATGCTCCGTAAACAGAGGAATCACCATGAGGATGGTACTTACCGAGTACCTCACCCACCACGCGGGCGCACTTCTTATATGCCTTGTCAGAGGTGTTTCCAATCTGTCTCATACCGAACAAGATTCTACGGTGTACGGGCTTAAAGCCATCTCTTACATCTGGAAGGGCACGAGCTACAATCACAGACATAGAGTAATCTATGTACGACGACTTCATCTCCTCCTCGATGTTTACTTTTATAATTCTGTCTTGGTCAATCATTTAGTTAAATTAAAAATTACACTTTTAGGGTTTATACAAAAAACCGTGTAAAATTACGAATTATTTGCGACATACAAACTATAAACGGATAATTTTTTTTTGGCACGATATTTGCAAGACACAAGTTGTTATGATATGAAACAAATTTCGTATCTTTGCATAATTTTTAATACATAAAGATTATTGGAGGTATTGGTATTCATGGAAAATAGATTTTCTGAAAAAGTTACAAACATTATCCACTTCAGCAGAGAGGAAGCTAACAGACTGAGGAGCCGCTATATTTCCCCAGAGCATCTGTTACTGGGCATGTTGCGTGAAGGTGATGGCAAAGCTATTGATTTAATGAAGAGACAAAACATTGATTTACTGGAGTTGAAGAAAAATCTGGAAGATAGTCTGCGCCTAAGTTCTGACGCAAAGATGACACCAGACGAGGAGGTTCCTTTCAATCAGGAAGCGAACCGCATCCTACGCATCTGCATTTTAGAGGCAAGACTCCTGAAGGATGAATTGGTTGATACCGAGCATCTGCTGTTGGCTATCCTGAAGGACAATAATACAAACGCCGCTTCTGTATTGAGGGACAGTGAACTGGACTACCGTACAGCTTACAATGCCCTGACACACAAGCAGACGGACATGCAGGACGGTATGGGTTTCACAGAAGACGATGATCTGGAGGATGAGGATGACGATGACAACAGCTATCGTTCCAAACCTTCAGGACAAGATGCTGGTGCACAACAATCTACAAAGCGTACGTCTTCTGGAAAGCAGGGGCAGAATGCTACTCCTGCCCTTGACAATTTCGGCACGGATATCACCAAAGCAGCTGCTGAAGGCAAACTGGACCCTGTGGTAGGTCGGGAGAAGGAGATTGAGCGCGTGGCACAGATATTGAGCCGTAGGAAGAAAAACAACCCTATATTAATAGGTGAGCCTGGCGTGGGCAAGTCTGCCATCGTGGAAGGTCTGGCGACACGTATCGTGGAGCAGAAGGTGTCTCGCATCTTGTTCAACAAGCGTGTGGTCATGCTGGATATGGCAGGCGTTGTGGCAGGCACGAAGTATCGCGGACAGTTTGAGGAACGCCTGCGTACCATCATGAAAGAGCTGGAGAGCAATCCTGACATCATACTCTTTATCGATGAAATCCATACGATTATCGGAGCCGGATCAGCTTCGGGCTCTATGGATGCCGCAAATATGCTGAAACCTGCGTTGGCGAGGGGTGAAATACAATGCATCGGCGCCACAACGGTGGATGAATTCAAGAAAACCATCGAGAAGGACGGTGCCCTGGACCGTAGGTTCCAGAAGGTGATGGTAGAGCCTACCACCGCTGACGAGACCTTGCAGATTCTGAGGAACATCAAGTCGAAATACGAGGACCATCATAATGTGCAATACACGGATGCCGCTTTAGTGGCTTGTGTCAAGCTGACCGACCGCTATATCACTGACCGTCAGTTCCCTGACAAAGCGATTGACGCCCTCGACGAAGCCGGTTCACGAGTGCATCTGACCAACATCAGCGTGCCTCATGAGATTGAGGTCAAGGAGAAGGAGATTGCCAAAGCCATCGACATGAAGTCGGAAGCCGTGAAGGAGCAGAACTACGAGCTGGCGGCAAGCTATCGCGACAAGGTGAAGGATCTGGCTGCTGAACTGGAGACCATGAAAGCCGATTGGGAGGAGAAGCTGAAAGACAACCGTATGACGGTGGATGAGGACCAGATTGCCGACGTGGTGTCTATGATGTCAGGTGTCCCCGTGCAGAAACTCGCACAGACTGAAGGCGTCAGACTGGCAGGCATGAAGGACGAGCTGAAGCGTCATGTGGTGGCTCAAGACGATGCCATCGATAAGATTTCAAAGGCCATCTTGCGAAGCCGTATCGGTTTGAAAGAGCCTAACCACCCTATCGGAACCTTCCTGTTCCTGGGTCCTACCGGTGTGGGAAAAACCTATCTGGCTCAGCAACTTGCACAGTTTATGTTTGGCTCTCCTGACGCATTGATTAGAATAGACATGAGCGAATATACCGACCAGTTCAATGTTTCCCGTCTGATTGGCGCTCCTCCGGGCTATGTGGGTTATGAAGAGGGTGGCCAGTTGACGGAGAAAGTGCGTCGCAGACCTTACTCTATTGTCTTACTGGATGAGATTGAAAAAGCTCACCCGAAGGTATTCAATATTCTGTTGCAGCTACTTGACGAAGGCAGACTGACTGACAGTTTTGGCAGAACGGTGGACTTCAAGAACACGGTGGTCATCATGACTTCCAACATCGGCACACGCCAGCTGAAGGAGTTTGGAGGTGGCATTGGCTTCAACGCCTCTCAAAGAGCTACTGACAAGGAGTACTCCAGAAGCGTGATTCAGAAGGCGCTCAATAAGCAGTTCGCCCCTGAGTTCCTCAACCGTATTGACGAGATCATTACGTTTGACCAGCTCTCTGAAGACGCTATTCTGAAGATTGTGGACATCGAGCTGGAGGCTCTTGAGAAGCGAATCGAAAACGTTGGCTATAAGCTGAGTATAGACGAACCGGTAAAGCGATACTTGAGCAAGCATGGATACGATGTTCAGTTTGGTGCAAGACCTTTGAAGCGTGCCATCCAGAACTATCTGGAAGACGGTTTGTCAGAGCTCATCGTGAACGAAAACATCCCTGAAGGCTCAACTATCATAGTAAGCTATCAGCAGGATGCCGACAAGCTGGTGTTTAACACTTAGGACATTCGATGATGATTATTTCGGCATAGCCGGGTAGCGACAAAATGTCAGTCCTCTGCGACTGGCATTTTTTTTGTGCCTTGCTCACTGACTTTATTAAATGAAATAACTAAAAACTAAAGAATATGCAGAAAGGTAATATTGGGGTAACGACTGAGAACATATTCCCCGTTATCAAAAAGTTTCTTTACAGCGAGAATGAGATTTTCTTGCGCGAACTTGTGTCTAATGCCGTTGACGCAACCCAGAAGATCAAGACTTTGGCTTCTATGGGTGATTTCAAGGGTGAGCTGGGCGACTTGACCGTTGACGTGAAGCTCGACAAAGACACCATCACCGTTTCTGACCGTGGTATCGGTATGACGGCAGAGGAGATTGACAAGTATATCAACCAGATAGCTTTCTCTGGTGCTAACGACTTCCTGGAGAAGTATAAGAACGATGCCAATGCCATCATCGGTCATTTCGGCCTCGGCTTCTACTCTGCGTTCATGGTAGCCAAGAAGGTGGAGATTATCACCAAGTCATACAAGGAAGGTGCTCAGGCCGTAAAGTGGACTTGCGACGGTAGTCCTGAGTTTACCTTGGAAGAGACAACCAAATATGGTCGTGGTACAGATATCATACTGTATATTGACGATGACTGCAAGGAGTTCCTGGAAGAGAGCCGCATAGAAGGCTTGCTGAAGAAGTATTGCCGCTTCCTGCCAGTGCCCGTGGCATTCGGTAAGAAGAAGGAATGGAAGGATGGCAAGCAGGTGGAGACCGCTGAACCTAATGTGATTAACGATACTACTCCTCTTTGGACACGCACGCCGTCAGAGCTGAAGGATGAGGATTACAAGAAGTTCTACTCTGCCCTCTACCCTATGTCTGACGAGCCTTTGTTCTGGATTCACCTGAACGTGGATTATCCGTTCAACCTGACGGGTATCCTCTATTTCCCGAAGGTGAAGAGCAATGTGGAGCTGAACAAAAACAAGATCCAGCTTTACTGCAACCAGGTTTATGTGACCGATTCTGTGGAAGGCATCGTGCCAGACTTCCTGACATTGTTGCATGGCGTTTTGGATTCTCCAGACATTCCGCTGAACGTTTCTCGTTCTTACCTACAGAGCGATTCAAACGTAAAGAAAATCTCCACTTATATCACCAAGAAGGTTTCAGACCGCTTGCAGGATATCTTCAAAAAAGACCGCAAGCAGTTTGAGGAGAAATGGAACGACCTGAAGATCTTCATCGACTACGGTATGCTTACCCAAGAGGATTTCTACGACCGTGCCAAGGATTTCGCTCTGTTCACTGATACAGAAGGAAAGAACTACACTTTTGAAGAGTATAAGACACTGATTAAGGAAAACCAGACCGATAAGGACGGCAACCTGATTTATCTTTACGCCAACAATAAGGATGAGCAGTACAGCTTCATCGAAGCAGCTGGCAACAAGGGATATAACGTGCTTCTGATGGACGGGCAGCTTGACATTGCCGTGGTGAGTATGTTGGAGCAGAAGTTTGAGAAATGCCGTTTCACCCGTGTAGATAGTGATGTGGTTGACAACCTGATTGTGAAGGAAGACAAGAAGGCTTCTACCCTGAGTGCTTCCCAACTGGAAGCTATCAACGCCATCTTCAAGAACCAGATGCCTAAGCTGCCAAAGACTGAGTTTGATGTCGTGACACAGGCTATGGGCGAAACCAATAATCCTGTGATCATTACCCGTAGCGAATACATGCGTCGTATGAAAGAAATGGCTAATATCCAGACAGGTATGAGTTTCTATGGCGAAATGCCGGATATGTTCAACGTGGTACTCAACAGCGACCATCCGTTGGTGAAAGAGGTGATTGCCGATGAGGAAGCCAATTGCGAGGGTGAAGTAACCCCTATCCGTGAACAAATGGATGAGGTGAATAAGCAGCGTAACCAGCTGAAAGACCAGCAAAAGGGTAAGAAGGACGAGGAGATCCCTCAAGCTGAGAAGGACCAGTTGAACGACTTAGACAAACAGTGGGATGAGCTGAAAGCCAAGAAAGACGCATTGTATGCTGATTATGCAGGCAAGAACAAACTGGTCAAGCAGTTGATTGACCTGGCTCTGTTGCAGAACGGTATGCTGAAAGGTGAGGCTTTGAGCAACTTTATCAAGCGAAGCATAGACTTGATGAAATGATTTTGAAAAAAAACTGCGAATAAGCATTGCTATTTCAAAAAAAGTATGTAAATTTGCAGCCGTTAAACAGAAAACGGATTGGTTCCGTAGCTCAACTGAATAGAGCATCTGACTACGGATCAGAAGGTTGTGGGTTTGAATCCCGCCGGAATCACTCCTAATTAGGTTAGCGATGGATTGGTCGCGTAGCTCAACTGAATAGAGCATCTGACTACGGATCAGAAGGTTGTGGGTTTGAATCCCGCCGTGATCACAATAAGTTGTGAAATGCTGGTAGTTTACACTGTCAGCATTTTTTATTTAAATAAGTTCCGTTTGTTTTCCTCATCCAAACTGTTGTTGAATCTGGCTGACTTACGTGAATAAAATGGAATTAACTATAGTTGCTATGGAAGCTCAAGTGATTTTCATAATTGTGATGGTGTTCATCATTTCCATACTCACCATGCTGGCCAATAAGATGCGCATAGCATATCCAGTATTGCTTGTAGTAGCAGGTCTGTTCATTAGTTTTTTACCAATGATACCCAGAATCAGTATTGACCCGGGTCTGATATTCTATATCTTCCTGCCACCGTTGCTTTTCCAGTCGGCCGTTGCATTGCCGTTAAAAGATGTGTTACGCTGGAAGCGGGTTATACTTAGCTTCGCATTTCTTGTTGTACTGCTCACTGCCGCTGGAGTGGGATTACTTACTTCCTGGATGATACCGGGAATGACGTTTGCATTAGGTATGGTTTTAGGAGGCATCGTCTCTTCAACTGACGCAGTGAGTGCCACAACCATTATGCACCAGGTGAAAGTGCCCAGTCGTGTGTCAACCATACTCGAAGGCGAAAGCATGCTCAACGACGCCTCTTCATTGATAACCTTCAGCTTTGCGTTGATAGCCGTGCAGACGGGTCAATTTGTTTGGCATCAGGCTATACTCAGTTTCTGCTGGATGGTGGCAGGTGGTGCCATTATCGGCATTCTCGTGGGAGCAGCATTCGTTTATATGCACAAGCTTCTACCCATGGATTCTAATGTCACCATCGTATTCACCATGATAGCTCCATATCTGATGTATATCATGGCAGAGGCTGCCGGTGCATCCGGCGTTTTGGGCGTTGTGTGTGGAGGATTTTATATGAGCCAGCATTTAGATGCGCTCGACAGCAGTAGCCACTTGTTAGGTTCCAGCGTGTGGGATAATACCGTATTTATATTAAACGGCTTCGCCTTTCTGATGATAGGACTGGATTTGCCTGAAATCGTTTCGGGTATTGAAGCTGATGGAATCAGTGTGATCCGGGCCACCTTCTATGGCTTAGCTATCACGGCACTTATCATGGCATTACGTATGTTGAACGCCTATCTTGCCATTCCAATAAGCCGCATCCGAAGGGAGAAGATGCACCTTGAAGAGAAGCACTTGATTGTTGATTCCCCTACTTCGTTTGTAATAGGCTGGTGCGGCATGAGAGGCGTGCTCTCTTTGGCAGCAGCTCTTTCCATTCCACTATTAACACCTTCAGGAGAAGCGTTTCCACAACGAAGCATGATACTATATTGCTCATTTATCGTGATTCTTGCTACCTTGCTGATTCAAGGGCTCACATTGCCATTGCTGCTGAAGCATATACATTTCCCGAAATACCATGACCACATTAATGAGTCAGAAGCCAGAGATATTATTCTCAGAGGGCTTGCGGAATGCAGTCTTGAATATATAAAGAAGAACCCGCAGGTTATTGAAAACGATGATGTGATGAAGTATATCATGAAGCATTTCCAAAGCCTTCTGGAAAGAGAGAAAGCCCAGTCATTACTCTATGGAGCCAGTACGACATATCACCACATATTAGAAAAGCAACGTTCATATCTATTCAGCCTGAACAAAAAGCATCCGGGTATTGATGAAGAGCTAATCAGACATTATATCCGCCGTATAGACCTGGAAGACGAACGTTTAAAAAGCGAAAGGCGGAACTGAAACGCTCCGCCCTTCTGCTGTATATGTCATTATTCATCAGCACCTGATGTTAAGCTCATTCAGAATCTTACGCATCGCCTCGAAGGTAGTGATGCGGGTAGGCACCAGAGGTAGGCGGAGCTTGTTCTCTATCATACCCATTGCATTTAGCATGGCTTTCACACCTGCAGGGTTGCCGTCAACGAACAAGAGTTTAAACAGTTCAGTAAACTTATGATGGATGGTCAGTGCATTGGCGTAGTCACCTTGTAAACCTAATCGCACCATCTTGCCAAACTCACGTGGAAAAGCATTGCCAATCACGGAGATAACACCTACGGCACCCATCGTAATCAACGGATAAGTGATACCGTCATCGCCAGAAATCACGTTGAAACCTTCCGGACGGTTCTTAATGATATCGTCTATCTGGGTCATGTTACCCGACGCTTCCTTCACGGCAATCACATTCTTGAATTCACGGGCAATGCGAAGCGTGGTCTCTGCGGTCATATTCGTACCTGTTCTACCAGGCACGTTATACAAGACTAAAGGAAGTTCGGTTGATTCAGAAATGGCTCTGTAATGCTGGTACAGTCCCTCTTGCGAAGGCTTGTTGTAGTAAGGCACAACTGACAGAATGGCATCCACGCCTTTATAGTTGCCATTTTTCAAAGCGTCTGTCACGCCTTTGGTATTGTTTCCACCTACGCCCAGCAGGATAGGTACCCTGCCATTCACACGTTCGATGACCGTTTCCTTCACCTTCTCTTTCTCATATTCCGTCAAAGTGGGAGTTTCTGCCGTGGTACCAAGCACACAGAGGAAATCAACATTATTCAGCATCAGATAGTCAACCATTCGCAACAAAGCGTTATAGTCAACACTGTCATCCTGTTTGAAAGGCGTAATCAACGCCACGCCTAATCCTCTTAATGTTGTTTGTATCATAAAAAACGTCTTTAGTTCATAATTCGATTGCAAAGGTAATAATAGATTTGCAAATTATAATAACATTTGCAGAAAATCGTCCTCATTTATAATCTTTATGCCAAGTTTCTGCGCTTTTTCCAACTTTGCGGGTCCCATGTTCTCACCCGCCAGGATGAAGCTGGTTTTCGATGAAATACTACCCACATTCTTTCCGCCATGTTTCTCTATCAACTCCTTATACTCGTCACGTGAATGATGGCTGAACACACCGCTGATGACGATAGACATACCAGCAAGTTTATCCGACTTTTCGCCCTCATCTTCCTCTTCCTTAGTCATCTGCAGACCGGCTTCCTTCAGTCGTTCAACCAGTTCACGGTTAGCAGGCATGGAGAAATAGTTCACCACGCTCTGTGCAATCTTCTCTCCTATCTCATCCACCTCCATCAGCTGTTCCTGGGTAGCCGATTCCAACGCATCAATATTGCCGAAAGCCTTCGCCAGTTTCTTGGCAGCTGTCTCGCCCACGAAACGGATACCCAAGGCAAACAATACTCTTTCAAACGGCACTTGCCTGCTGTCGGCAATACCATGCACAATTTTCACCGCCGACTTGTCTCCCATTCTGTCAAGGCCACGTATATCGGTGGCTTTCAGTGTATAGAGTTCGGCTACATTCTTCACAAGCCCTATTTGGTAGAACAAATCTACCGTTTCTGGTCCCAGGCCGTCAATAGCCATTGCCTTACGACTGATGAAATGCTCTATCTTGCCTTTGATTTGAGGGGCACAGCCTGTGTCATTCGGACAGTAGTGGGCGGCTTCGCCTTCATACCTCACCAACGGGGTGCCACATTCTGGACATCGGGTAATGAATTTCACTTTGTCTCCAATCATGAATCCACGTGAATCTATATCTACTCCGGTAATCTTTGGAATAATCTCCCCGCCTTTTTCCACATACACCATATCCCCGATGTGAAGGTCAAGGCCTTCAATGATATCGGCGTTATGTAGGGACGCTCGTTTTACAACAGTGCCTGATAACTGCACAGGATCCAGATTAGCAACTGGTGTAATCACACCTGTACGGCCCACTTGATATGTCACTTGATTCAATCTTGTCAACGCTCTCTCTGCCTGGAATTTATAGGCGATGGCCCAACGGGGCGACTTAGCGGTAAATCCCAAGTTTCGCTGTTGTCTCTGACTGTTCACCTTGAGTACGATACCGTCAGTAGCCACAGGCAGGTTCTTGCGTTCCGTATCCCAATAATTGATGAAGTCAAACACCTCCTGCAGGGTCTTCACCTTGCGCATGTGCTCCGAAATCTTGAAACCCCATGAAGCCGCTTTCTGCAAGTTCTCGTAATGTCCGTCGCAAGGCACGTTTTCTCCTAACAGGTAATACAAATATGCATCCAGCTTGCGTGAAGCCACAATGGATGAATTCTGTAGTTTCAGGGTACCTGATGCGGCATTGCGTGGATTGGCGAACAATGGTTCTTCCCTTGCCTCACGTTCTCGGTTCAGTTCCTCAAACACCATCCAAGGCATAAGAATCTCGCCTCTGATTTCAAAACTTTGGGGATAATCTCCATGCAATACCAACGGAATGCTCCTGATGGTCTTCACATTATCCGTCACGTCATCACCTTTCTCACCGTCACCGCGTGTAACGGCTTGCACCAGCTTCCCTTCTTCATAAGTCAGGGAGATTGACGTGCCGTCAAACTTCAGTTCGCAGCAGATTTCAAACTCTTCTCCGTTAAGCAGTTCCTTCACACGGTTATAGAAATCGGTCACTTCGGATTCAGAATAGGTATTGCCCAATGAAAGCATCGGATATTTGTGATACACCTGCTTGAAATCCTTGCTCAGGTCGCTTCCCACACGCATGGAAGGCGAATTGGCGTCATACATCTCTGGATGCAGCTTCTCCAGGTCCTGAAGCAGACGCATCTTGTCGTCAAACTCCTTGTCGCTAATCTCAGGAGCGTTCAGCACAT
This sequence comes from Bacteroidaceae bacterium, assembly GCA_017471185.1. GTDB lineage: Bacteria > Bacteroidota > Bacteroidia > Bacteroidales > Bacteroidaceae > Bacteroides. The sequence goes on along the minus strand of JAFUVZ010000012.1, from coordinate 36,933 downwards.
AATAATTATAGTTGTGGCGATGCAGTTCCTCTCGCAATGCCAGTATCTGTTCTTGTTCTGTCATAACTAATAGGGATAATTACCATGCAAAGATAAACTTTTCGAGTGAAATCTTCTCAAACATTTGCACATAAAATTACACTTTGCTAATTTTGGAACGGATTAACAACTAATAATGTACTGTTAAACATGAAGAAGCAAATTTTAATGGCATCTATAGCGGCTCTTATGCTGGCAGGATGCGCAAATGAGAAAACCACTGACAATCCGTTTTTCGCGGAGAAGTATGGCACGCCTTATGAGATTCCGCCATTCAGTGAAATCACGATTGACCACATCCGTGATGCCATGCTGAAAGGCATTGAGGAGCAGAAGGCGAAGATCCAGCAGATTACTGAAAACGTCGAAGCTCCTACTTTTGAGAACACCATCCTGGCGCTTGACGAAGGAAGTGAATTGATGACCAAGGTGCGCAATGTGTTCGGGCCGCTGTCAAGCAGCGACTCCAACCAGGAGTATCGTGACCTGGAGAAGGAGATATCCCCTCTTTCTTCTGAACTGAGCAACTCCACTTATATGAACGACAAGCTATTCCAGCGTGTCAAGAAGGTGTATGACAACGAAGCCGGCATATCTTATACCAAAGAGCAGAAGAAGCTGATAGAGAACTATTACAAGCGTTTTGTGCGCAACGGTGCTTTGCTGAGCGCTTCTGACAAGGAGAAGCTGGCCAAGCTGAACAACGAGCTCTCCATGCTTCAGCTTCAGTTTGAACAGAACCTGCTGCATGAAACCAACAATACGTTCGTGACCGTTGATAAGCTGGAAGACCTGGATGGTCTGCCACAGAGTCAGATTGATGCTGCTGCAGCTATGGCAAAGAGAAACGGACAGGAAGGCAAGTGGATGTTCAACATGCAGCGTGCCAGCTGCAACCCAGTGCTGCAGTATTGCACTAACCGCGACCTGCGTAAGAAGGTGTATGACGCTTATTACAACCGTGGCAACCAGGGTAACGAGTGGGACAACAATGCCGTGAGCGTGAAGCTGATTGACCTGCGACTGCAGAAGGCGAAGCTGATGGGCTACAAGGATTATGCTTCCTACGCTTTGGATGACCGCATGGCGAAGACCAGCGAGAACGTGTACGGTCTGCTTGACCAGATTTGGGAACCCGCCGTGAAGAAAGCCAAGGAAGAACTGGCTGATATCCGTGCGGAGATCAAGAAGGAAGGCAAAAACTTCGAGCCGGAAGGCTGGGACTATATGTATTATATGGACAAGGCTAAGAAGGCTAAGTTCGCCATCGATGACAATGAGGTGCGTCCATATTTAGAGGTTTATAACGTGCAACAGGGTATTTTCTATGTAGCCAATAAGCTCTATGGCCTGACTTTCACAGAGCGTACCGACCTGCCTAAGTACCAGGAGGATGTCAAGACCTTCGAGGTACGCGACAAGGATGGTTCATTGCTGGCATTGTTCTATAGCGACTATTTCCCACGCGATGGCAAGGGTGCCGGCGCATGGTGCACCAGTTTCCGTGGCGAGTATTACAACAATGGCGAGCGTGTTGTGCCTATCGTGGTGAATTGTGCGAGTCTGACGCCTCCGAGCGGTGACACCCCTGCCCTGCAGAACGTGACCAACATCACTACCGAGTTTCATGAGTTCGGACATGCCCTCCACTCTTTTATGCGCGACGTACAGTATCGAGGAACCGGCGGTGTGGAGCGTGATTTCGTGGAGGTACCTTCACAGATTAACGAGCACTGGGCTTTAGAACCTGAAATCCTGAATGTATATGCCAAGCATTATCAGACTGGCGAAGTGATTCCTATGGAACTGGTAAAGAAGATTCAGGAAAGCGAGAAATACGGCCAGGGATTCGCTACCGTTGAGCTGGTGGCTGCTTCTTTAGTGGATATGGACCTGCATACATTGACCGAGGTTCCAGCTGACTTCAATGTAATGGATTTTGAGCAGCAGAAACTGAACGAGCGTGGCATTCCTCGTCAGATATTCCCCCGCTACCGAGTTACCAATTTCTCTCACACCATGGGTGGCGGCTATACCGCAGGTTACTACAGCTACCTCTGGGCTGAGGTTTACGAGTGCGATGCGTTCCAGGCATACAAGGAAGCAGGCAATGTGCTCGACAGCAGCATTGCACAGCGTTTCCGTGACTGCATCTTCGCTCCCGGCGGCATTGATGACGGTATGACGATGTACCGCAACTTCCGTGGGCGTGATCCTAAGATTGACGGTCTGCTTGAGAACCGTGGATTGAAATAAGCTGGCGAAACATACTGAAAAAGCAGGGAATGTCCATTTACACTCCCTGCTTCTTTATGTTCTCCTGAAGGGCTTTATTTATGAGCCGTTCTCGGACTTCATCCAAGTAGTAACGTTCTCACCCATAATCTTTTTGAAAGCAGCGCTAAATGTGCTGTAGCTTTTATAACCACTCAATTCGGCCAGCTGTTGGGCAGTGAGCGGCCGTTTGAGAGAAGAAACTTGCTCGCGGTAAATCTTGATGAAATACTCTATACGCAAACGATTGATATAAGTGTTGTAAGTAATGCCTTGCTGGGCGAAATAAGCACTCAGGTAGGTACGGTTCGTACCGATATGCAATGCCAGCTGGGACAGCGATAGGTCATTCAGTAGATAGATTTTTTTCTCTTCACAATGCTTCTCGAGGAGGGAACCGATATTAGAAGGTGTAGATGTTGATGCAGAAACGTTTTCCTTCTCCTCGCACGCCTCGCTGTTACCAGTAGCCAACCTTTCCTCTCCCTGAGAGACCACCTTTTCAGTCCAATCTTCCCTTTGGCAACCGCAATCCAGCTTCTGCAAGGTTTCTACTCTCCAGACAATGAAGCTGATGCTGACAACTGAATTTATCTGAGTAAGATACTCCAGCAGTAGCGAGCCGCTGTCAAATGCGTACACCAAATAGATAAGAATGATGGCTGCCAGCAAAAGCAGGCTCTGCCATACCTCCTTGTGCTCCATATCGGCATAGTTGTCACGAAGCCATCTCCTATACTGGCGCACGGCTCTCACCATATATATAATAAAAGCGATACTCGCCAGCAGGGTATATGCCGCCATCGCTATTTCGGTCAATTCATAGCGGGTGACTAAGCCTATGACGGCTATCATCACCACAGGTAGCAAGCCGACGGCTATAGGCCATATCTCCCTTTTTCGGTCTTGCAGCATGTAAATCATTACCACAATGATGAGTGGGAAGACAGTAATGTAGTCAAGCACCTCTACGATAATGATGCGTATCAGCTTGTCATCGCCATCGGAAGCCAATCCTACAAGCGGCCACCACAGATGGCTGGCTACAACAGAAAACATAAATGCAGCCGCCCATTGCCTCAGTATCTTTGAAGAACTGACTGAGGGGTCAATGGCATTTCCTCGCCTGAACAGCAGATAAAGGCCTGTTATCAGCGCATACATTGCAACTCCACCATAGGACATTAAAAAGAGAATGTCATTTATACCTTGCGAATTGTACATAAGTCAAGAAATACTTTTACCGATACAAAAATAGTAATTTTTTCATGACTATGCCTCTGTACGGTTTTAGAATTATCAAAAAAGTTGCAGAATTTACAAAAACCAATCCCACAAAGTGCTTACTATCTTGCTTATTGATAAAAACGCATTATATTTGCGTAACGTTTTCGAGAGATATGATTAGAAACGTTTTGCTACAATTATCTATTGACTATATTTTGTAGGGGAATTACTGAAGCGTATATTTACAAAGGCTAATATTAGAGAGAGTAGCCGGTCAAGACTAAAAAACAACATCCCCTATAAATTTCCAAGGAGGAGGTATTCCGTTACCTCCCCCTGCTTTTTTTAAGTCATGACAACACGCCTGCCTGTTGCCATTCTTCCACGATTCCGCTCCGGCAATGCCGCCAACCAGATTGGTTCCTATGATGTTGGCAAGGCTACGACAATTTGTGATGCGGCTGTAGTTTTCCCCGACAATTCCTCCTAAGGAATGAACTTTTTCAGAATAACCTTGGTCGGTGACTGTAGCCTGACTGATGCAGTTATTGATAATGCCATCGTTGAATCCGGCTATGCCGCCGAAACTGCTTACAGAGATACTGGCTGTTGCTATAAAGGAAGGGTCAACGGAAACCGTCACGGTTTCAGCCACCTGGCAATCGTGAACATTAGCACCCGATTCCACATAGCCGGCGATGGCACCGCAGTTAATTCGAAATACTTGCCCTCATAAGAGTTGCCGTTATTCACATCATTAACGAGCTGGATTAAGTGTTCCACACTGCTAACAAGGTAGGGATTGTAACTTGCGCCAGTACCATAACCCGAAAAGGTATTTTGCGCCCATGTAGTCACAGAGGCAAGCAGTAGTGTCAGAAGTATCTCTTGTAAAGCTTTCGTACATAAAAGCCAAAAAAAGAGCTTTTCCATGAAACTGGGCGGTACGAAACGGGTACGGACAATGACATCAATGCAGGCAAACCTACCTGCCTGTCTGTCAAACTCCTCGTGGTCTTCTTTTCCCGTATATGCCTTGGCAAAAGCATCCCAGAAGGCATGAAACTGGTCAATGGTCATGTGAAAGATATCCTGCACCCGCTTCATGCTTGAATAGACCTGGCAAACCAGATACAGGTGGCCGATATCAAACATGGGGTCACCGTATGCGAAGCGGTCAAGGTCAATCCAGTAGTGGCTGCCATCGGCTTGTATGAGATTGCCGGGCTGGAAGTCACCATGCACGCAATGCGTGTCTTCCGGTATTGCCTCCGCAAAGGAGCGTATGACCTTGCGTTTTTTCTTGCACACAAAGGTGGCGTGGTCAATAGCCCACAACGCCTGTACTTTCCTGCTTGGGAAAAAGTCAGTGTCGCAGGGTGTGGCAAACAGTTCCTTGCCTTTTTCGCAAAGCAACCTGGCCATTTCCTCTGTCCGCCCAGGCTCATCATGACAGATGCGTGACAGAGATTTTTTATTCTTGATGAGCTGAGAGATGGTTGCATAGGCGTCACCGACACGGGCAATCTCATGCATACGGGGCACGGAAAGTCCGAGACTCTCCACACCTTTGGATACTTCGTATTCGTGCATCACTGCGTCATAAGTACTTAGGTGGCCTTTGTTAACCTTCAGGATGACGCCTGGCCGTGATTGATTCACATAGGTCTTGCCATTGCCGCCCTCACCAACCTGTGTCCACTGCGAGATATCTATTTGAGAATATGGTTCCATTTTATTATTACTTTGCTATAACGATCATGTTCCGATAACAAAATTAGTTGTTTTTAGCATACCAAACAATATGCAAGGGGAAAAGTTTTTTTGCAGAGATTTGATTCCGCTATTCCGCTAAACCGAGATAATATTTCAGTATCATCGGTTATCATAGCGGAATTATTGGCGGAATAGCGGAATATTATTTCAAAACGGGTACAAAAAAAAGAGAAAAGCTGTCAACCTGAACCGTTAAGCTACACTCTGACGGCATGAACATCAGTTTCGTATTGATAATCCCGTTGTTGCCTACTGATAATCCCCTCATTGGGGACGCAGAGTCCCCGCATTACGGACTGACAGTCCCCTCATGAGGGACTGAGAGTCCCCAGCCATGAAACTGCCGGGGACTCAACCAATGCTGGAAATCAACAGCTTACGACAACGCCACAAGAACACATTGTCTTGATGTGATTTTGCATAAAACAGGACGATAATATTGCATAAATTAGAAGCTGACGAAGTGGCGTTAATGAACAAATCTGAGCCAAATCAGCTGGCTTAATTCCGGATAAGGCACTCAATATTCCACCCATTCGTCACCAAAAACGGGGTGTTGGTGTAAAAACCGCTTGCCGATTGACTCACACTGCCTACTTTTGTGACAGTTAATAAAAACATAAGTAATAATCAGTATGAGAAAGAAACATTTCGGCATGATGACAATGGCTACAATCCTGTGGCTAAACCTGATGAACACACCGTTAGCCTCAGCACAAGACATGGTGACAGCCGTCAGTAATGACGGATTGGAGAAAACCGTCAGTTATGACGTATCCAAATTCACAGACATACGCGACAAGAAACTGGAGGATGTGATGAAGAAAATGCCCGGCGTACAGATGATGTCATTCGGCGGCAGCAACTTTTTGACCTACAACGGCATGAATGTAGATAAAATATACGTAAACGGCATGGATATGCTGGAAGGCAATTATGACCCGGTGTACAACATGAAGCCCGAAGACGTGGAAAGGGTGGAAATTATGGAGAACCACATGAGCATGAAGATCATGAAAGGTGTGGAATACAGTGATGCAGCTGCCGTGAACGTAGTGCTGAAAGAGTCAGCACAGGCTAAATGGTCAGGGGCAGTAAAGGGAGGCTTAGGCGTAAGTCCTCTGTTGGTGAACGCCGACTTCAGCGCATTGAACATCGGGCAAAAGGTACAGACTACCGTACTCTTCAAGGCCGACAATACAGGTCTTGACTTCAGTGGCTCATTGAAGGGTTTAGGCGACGACTTTTATGAAGGAGGCGGCGGAACCGATTACAGCATCAAGGAATTTCTCAAAGTCAGTCCGTCATTGGCTCCGCTATCCAGCGAGCGTACCCGCTTCAACCGCAGCGGTATAGTCAACCTTGGCAGCACCTTCAAGCTGAAGAACGACTACCAGCTGAACGTGCAGCTCACATATCACACCGATCGGCTGACCGCATCAAGCTTTGATGAAACCACCTACTATCTGTCAGGAGGAGAAACTGTGGTGGATGTGGTGGGCGAACATGCCAAATCAAAACAACAGGACATTCAGGCTGACATCACACTGCTGACAAACACAGAAACCAAATATCTGAGAAACCAGCTGAGCTTCGCGACGAGATGGTCAAAAGTGAACAAAGACATCACTGGCGAAAGAGCCAACGACCAGCTTGTGAACACCAACCCGCTGCTGCTGACTCCGCTCTATTGACCGTAATAACACGATTCTGATTGGCAGAGAGTTCATCCATGTGTCTGACAGCTACCTGGAACCGTTTACCAAGTATGTGCAGGCCAAGCAGATAGGCATATAAAGATTATCATAAGACTGCATCTTCATGACGCAGCAGCCAAATCTTCCGGTCCATGCCTCCGGCATAGCCGGTGAGGCTTCCATCAGTTCCTATCACCCTGTGGCAAGGGACAATGATGGATATCGGGTTATGCCCCACCGCACCGCCAACGGCTTGCGCTGACATTGTATGAACGCCTCGCTCTGCAGCAATCTGTCTGGCGATGTCACCGTAAGTCAGGGTATGACCGTAAGGGATGGACAGCAGGATGCGCCAGACAGCCTTACGGAAAGGAGTACCGCTAAGTTTCAGACTGGGCATGAAGCCAGGATTCCTCCCACTGAAATAGATTTCTAACCACCGGCAAGTGTCTTCAAACACAGGCAGTTGTTTTTTTGCAGCCGTTTCGCACAAGGTGTCGCGGAAAAACTTCTGCCCGTCGAACCACAGACCCGTGAGCGACTCTCCGTCACTGCCCATCGTCATGCCACCCAATGGGGAATCGTAATGCCAAATATAATCCATCACCTTATTATTTTATCTCTATTTGCCACAAAGTAATGCTTTTTTTCGTACATTTGCAATAAAATGACGAAATAGCGATGAGAATAGACATTATAACCGTTTATCCTGAGATGATTGAAGGCTTCTTCAATTGCTCTATCTTGAAAAGGGCACAAGACAAGGGCCTGGCTGAGATTCATATCCACAACCTGCGTGACTACACGCTCGACAAATACCGCCGTGTGGATGACTATCCTTTCGGGGGATTTGCGGGTATGGTGATGAAGATTGAGCCAGTGGAGCGATGCATCAATGCCCTGAAGGAGGAGCGTGACTACGACGAGGTGATATTCGTCACCCCTGACGGTGAGCAATTCTGCCAGCCGATGGCTAACACGCTGTCGCTCATGCAGAACATCATCATCCTGTGTGGTCATTTCAAAGGCATTGACTATCGCATACGCGAGCATTTCATTACCAAGGAGGTGAGCATTGGCGACTATGTGCTGACGGGTGGTGAACTGGCAGCTGCCGTGATGGCGGATGCCATTGTGCGCATCATACCTGGTGTAATCAGCGATGAGCAGTCTGCCCTCTCCGACTCTTTCCAAGACAATCTGTTAGCGGCGCCCGTCTATACCCGTCCGTCGGAATACAACGGATGGAAGGTGCCTGACGTATTGTTGTCTGGCAACGAGGCCAAGATCAAGGAATGGGAGATGGAGCAGTCTTTGGAACGGACCAAAAGGCTGAGGCCTGACTTACTGAATAAGTGACAATCTTACATATTAACCAAGTGGGTCTTGGTAGAGACCTGGGCTGAGAGAAGACCGAATTAAACTCCAGACATTTATGATTATGTGCAAGAAGGTTATTCAAGCACTTGTTGTGTCATGTAGTATGGCACTATGGTTTATTTCTACCAATGTCGTTATGGCGCAACCGCCTCGTGGTCCTCAAGGAGGAAGAGGTGGTGGCCCTACCCGCAGTTGGGTTCCCTATTTCCGTTATGACAAGGCGATTTCAGACTCCATTGTATTCAGAGAGACTGTCGCCAAGTTCCAGCAGTTAAGTTTTCAGGACAACGCCACAGGCATCGATTTGCCTTACAACCTGTTTGTCCCTAAAGACTATGATTCTACAAAGAAATATCCGTTGGTATTGTTCATGCACGATGCCAGCGTGACGGGACGTGAGGTGACGGCTACCCTGACACAAGGCTTAGGAGCCGTAGTCTGGGCAAGCGACTACGAACAGCAGAAGCATCCGTGCTTCGTATTGGCTCCGCAATATGCCACGACCATAGCCAACGACAAGAGCGAGGCAAGTCCGGCACTGGATGCCACAGTCAATCTGATTGCCAGCTTGCAGAAGCAGTATTCCATTGATGCTGACCGTATCTATACCACAGGACAGTCGGGTGGCTGCATGGCAAGCATCGCCCTCAACATCAAGTATCCCGAACTGTTTGCCGCTTCTTATCTCTGCTCAGGACAGTGGGAACCTACAGTTACAGCTCCATTGGCGAAGATGAACATCTGGATCAGTGTGGCTGAAGGCGATATGCGCGCTTATCCGGGCATGAACGCCATCACGGAGTTCCTGCAGGGCAAAGGCGCTACCGTTACGAAAGAGTATATCAGTGCTCGTTCTACCGATGAGCAACTGGATTTCAAGGTAAAGGAGATGCTGGCGAAGCATGCCAACATCAACTACCTGGTGCTGAGTGATGTGATTCCTAAAGCATTGGAAGGACAGATGCGTGGTGCACCTGATCACATGTGCTCCTGGCTCACCACGTACAGCATTGAGGCAATACGCGACTGGCTGTTCTCTCAACGCAAAGGCATCAGTCTGAGTGACAAGCTGAAGGATAAAAACAACAAGGATGTGCTGCTGGCGGCTGACATGGGCGACTGGCATGGTACGGTGGAGAACTCCCTGCGCTCTATCGAGAAGGCTGTGGAGAAAGACGCTGCCATCGTTCCTATCGACTTGCAGCTTACCAAAGACGGTGAACTGGTGTTGATGAAGGATGACTCACTGAACCGTGTGATGTATGTGGAAGGCAATCCTGTGTATGTGAAGGACCTTACGCTGAAGGAACTGCGTAGATATGCTTACCGCAAGAACGGAAACGATCCATCTACCGACAAGGTGGTGCCTACATTAGCTGATGCCATTGCCTTTGCGCAAGGTAAGATTCTGCTGCTCATCAAGAATTCACCTGCCTATATCGACAAGATAGCGGAAGTTGTCCATGCTTTGGGCGCAGAGAAGATGGTGATGTTAGGTGGTCTTACTGAGCAGACAGATACCAAAGGACTGATGTTCATGCCGCTGGTTGACCTGGATTCCATGAGCGCCATGAGCAAGCTACAGGCATGGCTGAAGCTGAACCCTACGGCTGTGGAACTGCGGTTTGCCAACCGTGCCAATGCCCTGCTGCCTGCCGCTTTGAAGCAGACGCTGCCGGTATGCCGTGTGGCTTTCGACATCAGTGGTAAGGGATATGCAGACAGTTTCCGTGACATGACGCACGATGATAAGCCTGCTGATGTGTTTGACCCGATGATAGCTACTGGAGCTACCATCTTCATCAGCAATGAGGTGAAGCCTTTCTCCCGTTATCTGAAAGGAGACCCTAACCTTTGGAGACCGGGGAGGTAATGGGGAATGAATAATGAATAATGACTTTCTGGAGCAGCGAGAGCAGAACCAAAGCTTGCTTGGGCTATGCCGAGTCGCGACAGAATTGATGCGAAGCATAATAATGAATAATATGAAGAGTAAAAGCATGACAAGATGGTTGCTGACTGGTTTGTTGGCAGCATTTGTGCTTCCGACTTCACTGAAAGCGGAAGCAGGACCTGAATGGCTGAAGAAAGCCGTGTTCTATCAGATCTATCCGTCGAGCTATATGGATAGCGACGGCAATGGTATTGGAGATTTGCCTGGCATAACTTCCAAACTGGATTACCTGCAGTCATTGGGCATCACTGCCGTTTGGCTGAATCCTATCTATGTATCTGGATGGCAGGATGGCGGCTACGATGTGATTGATTTCTATCAGGTTGACCCTCGTTTCGGTACGAATACAGACCTGGTGAACTTAGCTGACGAACTGCACAAGCGTGGCATGAAACTGTGCCTTGACCTCGTGGCTGGACATACCAGCGACAAAAACGCTTGGTTCCTGCAGTCAAAAAGTGGCAAAGACTTGCGCTACAGTGATTACTACATCTGGACAGATGAGATTACTGACGCTGAGAAAGAGCAGATCAAGAGACGACATGAGGCTCCAGATCCATCAGCCAGCACCATCGGTCGTTTCGTAGAGGCAAACGCTCCACGTGCCAAGTATTATGAGAAGAACTTCTATGAGAGTCAGCCTGCATTGAACTACGGTTATGCTAACCCTGACCCTAACCATCCTTGGGAACAGCCTGTGACGGCTCCAGGCCCTCAGGCTACACGACAGGAGCTGAAGAGCATCATGACCTTCTGGTTCAGCAAGGGTGTGGATGGCTTCCGGGTGGATTTGGCTTCTTCATTGGTGAAGAATGATCCTGACAAGAAAGCGGTGAGCGCCTTGTGGCAAGAGATGCGTGAGTGGCGCGACAAAAACTTCCCCGACAGGGCACTGATAGCAGAATGGTTCAATCCTGACCAGTCGTTGCCAGCAGGATTTGATATTGATTTCTACCGTATTGGCGGTCGCCCTGGCTCTCCAGGTGCCAATGTCAACCTGTTCCGTCTGAATACCAACAATGCGTCTGGAGGCAATGCAGCCAAAGCTTATTTCGACAAAGCGGGACAAGGCGAAGTGAAGGATTTCGTAGCTGCCTTCGACAAGACATACGAGCATACTAAAAGTTTTGGCTATCTCTCTATGCCTACGGGCAATCATGACTCTGAGCGCATGAGCCAGAGCCCTCGCACCATGCAGGACCTGAAGGTTGCGATGACCTTCCTGCTCACCTTGCCGGGCACACCATTTATATATTATGGCGATGAGATCGGTATGAAACAGCAGTTTGGCTTGCCAAGCAAGGAAGGAAGCAACGCCCGCTCCGGTTGCCGTACACCGATGCAATGGACTGCCGGTGAGACTGCCGGTTTCTCTACTGCCAGTGTGGATAAACTCTATCTGCCCGTAGCAACTGAGAACGGAACCATCACGGTTGAGGCTGAGGAGAAAGATCCTAACTCATTGCTGAACTATGTGAAAGGATTGCTGAAACTGCGTCATGACTCTGAGGCATTGGGCAACGACGGTGACTGGAACTATGTAGGCAACACAGAACAGCCCTACCCGATGGTTTATCGCCGCAGTGCTGACTATGAGGACTATGTGATAGCTATCAATCCAAGTGGCAAGAAGGTGAAGGCCACCATCAATGCCCAGGGAGCTTCCAGGTCATCCATCGTCTATAGCACAGGAAAAGGTACCTACAGGATTCAGCCAAAGGGTAAGGGAGACATCATTACTCTCGACCCGTGCAGTGCGATTATCGTGAAGATTGAGGGTTGCCAACAGTGTGAGGAATAATAATTACATTTTATGAAAATTACACTTATACGCCATACTTCAGTTAATGTTCCTCCAGGCATCTGCTACGGACAGACCGATGTGGCAGTCAAGGCATCATTCCCCCAGGAAGCAACCCAGGTGAATGAAAATCTGGAGGCACACCGTCCTTTCGACAAAGTCTATTGCAGTCCGCTCACGCGAGCCGTCAAACTCGCCACCTTCTGCGGTTATCCAGATGCCGAGCCCGACAAACGGCTGTTGGAAATGAACATGGGAGATTGGGAGATGCAGCTTTATGACGAAATCAAAGACCCCGTTATCGATGAATGGTACAAGGATTACATCCATACCCCCACTCCTCATGGCGAGTCATTCGTGATGCAATACCAGCGTGTCAGTCAGTTCCTCGACGAGCTTCGCCAACAACCTTATCAGCGTGTGGCCATCTTTGCCCACGGAGGCGTACTGGCCTGCGCCCAGGTCTATGCCGGACAAGCCACCTTCGCCACCGCCTTCACCACCCTGGTGCCCTACGGAGGAATCATTGAGATAGAGATATAATAAGGAGTAAGGCATTGCCTTACTCCTTTATGATTACACATGTATTGCATACATTCACCTCCAATTATCAGGTCTATGCAAGATGTATCCATTCTTTAGCCTAACTTCAACTTTTTCTTTTTCCTTTTCCCATATTCATTGTTATGAATAAAGCCCCCTTTCGGAGGCTTGTGCTTCGGTATATCTCACCCGAGCGGGATGTTTTCGATAGCTTTTCAGCTACTAACCCGTGTATTTTGCATATTAAGTTTATTTTCTGTACCAAAGTTTTGGAGTTTTTGTGAAACTACCAAATATTTTGGTCTATTTTGTTCCCAGAGTAAAATTAATCACTCAGTAACATTTTGCCTTCTTATTCCCTCTCATTCAGCTCATCACCCATTTAGTCTGAATCTGACCCCATGGAACGCACAATTTATAATAATATGTATGGAAAATAGAATACGATTAACGGTCATCATTCGATATTATTCGATATGACTAAATCGTTTATTTCCATGCAACTCCACACTCTCCATATCATCAGCGTTAATCGTTGATGATATTTATTCGCTCATTTTTATACGTTATTTGTACGTTTGGGAAAATCCCAACGTTGGCACATGCTCGCTCTATGTCTCTGACTGGCACACGTTGGACACATTTGGACAGACTTGGACAGAGTTAAACAGAAAATAGGAATAATAACATACAAGAATAGGACATATGGAAATAGTTAAGAAATGCGAATGGTTTCATAAAACCTTCATTGGTCAGATGGTCACAGCAAGGTTTTGCAGCAGTAAATGTTGCAATCAGGCTTATAGGTACAAGAGAAATGTGCAATCAGGCAAGTGCACACCTCCCGACAGCACTATCGATTTGAGCACTTTCTCAAGAAGAGTTGATGAGAAGAAGCACTTCAATGACACGCTGAAAGACAAACAGTTTCTTTCTCCCGCAGAGGCAGCAAGGCTTCTTAGCGTTTGCCGAAGTACTATCTACATTTATCTTGGGCTACAAGGACTGCAGGCAAAGCAGTTTCGGGGAAAGACCATCATCAGAATGAGAGACATTGAAAAACTCTTCGATGATGCCCCATCCTATAAGAAGCTAGGCAGCATCCAAAAGGGAAAGAAAACTCATAATGACTATTATTCCCTTAAAGAGACAAAAGCTAATCTTGAAGACTGGTAATGTTGTAAAACCGCTTATTTATTATGTTGCCAACAATAAATACTGCCAGCTGTAGCTTTTCTGGAGCAGCGGCTACCTTTTTTTGTTCTTGCAGCACACTGCCCTCCTGAGACGCTTTTTGTAGCAGACCTACTTGTTGAGCTTCCTGTCAATCTTGAAGCTGTGCTTAAAGTAGATGTTGAAATCTTCCCGTTCTGCTCGACTTTCAGTGTATCAACCGCATTTCCATTTTCATCAAGCAACACAAGATCACAACTTCTGCTATTCTTCGTTGTGTTCGCTATGGCTTTTATAGTAATTGATTTGTTGTCTGTTTCGATAGTAATCCACTTGATACGATTATCTTTCTTGACTGAGAAAAATGAGGCTGGTTTGATTTTCACAGATTTCGTGGAAATTCCGTTATCAGCCATAACCACTTTATGGGTCTCAAATTTCTGAGCAGAGGCTGTAATACTTACAAGCATTACCCCTAAGGCAACAACTAAACTTTTCAAATTCACAGAATAAAATACCTGTTTCATATTTAATAGAATTTTGATTTTTTCATTAAGATAGTCTATACTACGTTAATTGATGCTTTGAGTTAAATTGTACTATCCCAAATAATATGAATTTCATTGGATGCTCATCATTCTGGGAAGTCTTCAGCTATCAGTGTGGATAGGATTTCTTCTGTAATATTTGGCTGTGATGATAAACGCATAGCCTGATTTTGGATAGATTTCTCAAATAGATTTCTCACAAAGCGAGCATTTCCAAAATTTTTATCCTTGTTGGCAATAGCAGTAGACATCAACTTTTCAAGTTTTATCATTGCTTCATTATCTAAAAAGTACTGATTTCTCTTCGCATTTAGAAGGAATATCTGTTTCAATTCGTCCGCATTGTAGTCTGAAAAGTGTATGTATCGATTAAAGCGTGATTGTAAACCAGGGTTTGAATCTATAAATGTTTTCATCTCTGTACTATAACCAGCCAGTATTACAACAAGTCGATTCCTATCATCTTCCATACGTTTAAGCAAAGTAGATATGGCCTCTTGTCCAAAATCCTCTTTGGCACCCTGAACTAGAGAATATGCTTCATCAATAAACAAGACACCATCCAATGCTGAATCTATGATTTTGTTAGTTTTGACAGCAGTCTGCCCGACGTACTCTGCCACTAATCCAGACCTATCCGTTTCAACCAAATGGCCTTTTTTTAATATTCCTAAATCCTTATAAATGCTTGCCATAATCCGTGCAACTGTGGTCTTTCCCGTGCCAGGATTTCCTGTAAAAACACAATGGTAAGAAATGTCAGGAGTCTTCAACCCCTTACTTTTTCGTACTTGCTGAATCTTTATAAAATTAGCCAGTTTTGTGATTTCATCTTTAACAGAAGATAACCCAATCAAGTCGTTAAGCATATCATACGGAGATTCTACAGCACCTTGCTCCTGATTCGTTGTAGTTCGCACGTTTGAACCATTCCCAATGTTTGATTCTTGGGATTTCATAATTTCCGAAAGCCATTTCTCTTCTGTTTCACTAACTTGACCGTCAGCCTTTGCAACAGCAGATGCGAAACGATATATCAGAGTCATGTATTGTGTTTGAAGCTCTCTGTCGCATTCACCTAAAACTTTTTGGAGGAAGAACTCATTAGATGCCATTTTTGCGTTCTTATTGAGCAAGTCCGAGGTTTCCAATACACCTGAAAAGGAATCCTTAAGAGAATATTTGCATTGAGATACATTATTGAATGATATTTCCACATCAGGCTTAAGGTATTTGCCCATGAACAGGTAGATGCCTATATTTTCTTCATCGTCATCAAGAGAAAAATTATGTCCCAAACCATTATAGCAACGAGAGATGTCAGCAAAAGTCGCTATTTGTACTTTTTTTGTTACAGGCCAAGGAGTACCATCGTTATTTTCAAGTTGTAAAATCTCATCCAGTTTGGCTCTCACTTTCTTTTTCCTCCCAACTTTGACCATAAAAGCGCAAAGATTGTCACTTGCAGATTTGATAAGATTAAACCGTCCTTCCGTAAGGCCTATGGATGATGATTCTGTATAAGGCTCTTCCAATTTGTGTTTAGCAAGTTTTGTAAGCAACTGGCTTTTAAGTATTAGCCAATCATCTTCACTTTGCAATAATACTTCACGAGGCATGGAACCATGAGAAGGGCCTACAACGCCAACCTTCTCTAATTGATCCATTATAAGACCTGCTCGGTTGTAACCAATGGAGTATTTTCGTTGAATGAGACTTGTTGAACCACTTTGTTCGCGAATAATTAAATTAGCGGCATCCTCAAATAATGGGTCATAAATTCCAAGGAATTTCTTTGACTCGTCAACAATAGGATTCTCTAGTTGCACGTCCTGATGGCTATCAGGAGATTCTACGACATCTTCGTTGTATGCATTGTCGATTATCTGTGTGGGAACTTCAGTTGAAGAAGCTTCATTGCTTACAGCGATAATTGATTTGTAAAAAATGATTATAGCAATAACTATGAAGATAATGCCAATCAATACTGCAATTGAGTTTCCTGTGCTTACACAGATACCACCAAGGATAACCAAACCGAGGCTAACGCCTACAATAATGCATCCTGAACATCCATTTTGATCAATGCTATTACCATTGTTCGAGGATGTACTCTTACTTCCACTAATCTTTTGACGACTATATAGTCCAGTACCAGGTATACTTGTACTCATATACGTGCCATTTTTTCCAAATGTAACTTTGGCACCTTTGGGACCAATAGACGTACTGACTCCGCTTTTACTGAAGTTAAGATGAACTCCTGGAGCGATTTTTACTCTCTTACGATAGTTCCAAGCCATACCTCTAAAATAAGAATAATTACTTAGCCCATTCATCAATTAACTCAGATGATACGGATATACCCCATTTCCCCTTCTCTA
Organism: Bacteroidaceae bacterium; assembly: GCA_017471185.1. Lineage (GTDB taxonomy): Bacteria > Bacteroidota > Bacteroidia > Bacteroidales > Bacteroidaceae > Bacteroides. The sequence goes on along the minus strand of JAFUVZ010000012.1, from coordinate 20,137 downwards.
TCTCCATAATGCATAGGTGTGAGAAAGTATCATCGCTTACTGTATACATTTTGTTCCCATCCTTGCCTATGAGAAGCATAATATGCACACCGTCGTTCCATGAATAGAAGTCAACGGCATGACCGTCTGCATCTTTCAATTTAAGTGTCACGGAGTTCTCATTTATCAAAACCTTATTAGCAAACTCAAAAGTTAAGTTGCAAAGATCTTCACGTTTCGGCACCGGTGTCTTTGAGAACATTATACATTCGCCGGATATATTGAAGGTTCTGTTCATATCGATGATCTTTTCTTCTTGTGCACTTGCGGATATAAATGACACCAATGTTACGAGGATAAATATAATTTTTTTCATATTTCCAGAATGTCTGCTGCTAATTATGATACAATCATTAAATTAGAACTCTGTAAACTCTTGAGTCGCTTCATTATAAAGATTACCACCAACTCTTGACCAGTTATATTTAGATGACCAGTCGCCTCCATTATATTTAATCCTAATATTGTACGTATAAGGAACTGACTGCCCGAATGAATTATTTGCTTTCATACGTCCTGTCACCTTAAAGACCTTGTTTCCTTCTTCGCTAACATTCCGTGATTCTTTGATAAATTCAACATCATCAGGATATTTCATAAGGTCTTTGAGAAACTGTTCAGACATTACAGAAGCTTCTGACCAATCTACAACATCATTTCCGGCTTGCTTTTGAGAGTTGCCTCCTATAGCAGCGAAAATCAAAAAAAGAATAATGACCCCTAGACATCCTATGCCACAGCCTGATTTCCAACCACAACCAGAAGATTGGGTATTTTCTACTGATGTTGAACTAACATTATTGGTGATTTGATTGTCAGGTCTAGTGCTATCTGTCTGACTTGACTTTTCTTTTTTCCACTCTAAGAATTCTTCAAATTCTTTTTTTTCAATTTCGCTCATAGCTCTATAAGTTTTGAAGTTAATACCATGAAAAAATGCGCAGACTATCTCTACGCATCACCAAGGTTCACCACAAACCTCAAAAGCTTCATAGAAACGTCTGCGCACATGGCGCGACGCTCTAATAGCTTTTGATATATGGCTCGTTTTATCTTCGAGGTGGTGATTCGGTGATGTAAGAGCCTATGTCTTTGTGCCACTCTTTCGAGAACACGCTGCAAATATAGTCATTTTTCTCGGAACTTTGAGCAACAAAAGGAAAAAAATGAAAGAAACGACACCAAATGATGCCGTTTCAATATGATTAGAGGTAAAAATTGGGACTATTTGATACATTTATGTCCAAATAGTCGAAACTCATTTTCTCATCAGCTTAACGAACCACTCTTCTTCTGGATGAAAGCCACAGAAATGCTTTCCATCACCACCTAAATTCCAAGGACTCATCACCTCGAAGGACTTCAAGGGAAGAAGATGATGCTTTCCCTGATGTAACAACACATGTGCCTTACGGCGGAACTTGCGGTTACTCGCCTGCTTTCCTTTCTTTTGCGACTTGCAGCAGCACCATGTGCTGACTGGCATTCGCTTTCTACTTCTACTCATTGTCTCGTAAATGTTATGAGGCGACACAGATGGCTGTCTCATGCCGTCTCGATTAAACATTACGAGGCTGTGTGGTGCTGAATGTTCATCATCGTTTTTCTTTCCCTTTAGTTTAGAAGCAGGCAGCTATCATCTCCTTACCCAGTTTATGAATATGGGCAAGGATTTCACTTTCCCTCTCAGCAGAAGACTTCTTGAAGCCATTGATATAGTTACGCAGTAGTGTGGCGTTCATTCCAATAGAACGGGCGAACTCTGCCACGTTGATTTCCTTGTGGGTCAGAAAAAAACGCTGAAGGGCTGATGGCTCTGAATCTTCATAAGCAAAGCTCTCAAAACTGATGTCTTCATCGAGACTACGCCAATGGATGCCGTCATAGCCAAAGGTGTATTGGCTACGTTCGTCATCGGATGCTGTCCTCAACTTAGGGTACCAGATCAGCGACTGGCTGTACTCCTTTCCCTCTTCGTCTCTGCCGAATATATGATCAGTATTAAACCAAATCTTTGTAATCTTCATAACGTATCCCCCTATGTTAACTATTAAAATGCTCCTCCCAACGCTTGATAATCAGGTCGGCATTCTCATCGATGACCGCCTTAATCTTCTTCAGGTCATTTGCCTTTATCTTCTCCTTTACAAGCAATGTGAACTCGCTTCCGTTCCATACGAACTTAGCCATGCCACCGTTCCCTTCAACGTGAACGTGGACAGGCTCATGCTCCTTACTGTAAAAGAAGAAGGAGAATCCAAAGAATCTAAATACTTCCGAAATATCTCTATCTCATTTTATAGTGACAGTGCAAAGATGGGAATTATTTTCGATACCAACAACTTTTTTGCCCAAAATATGATGTATCTGGTGATTTTTCGTTATCTTTGCACCGCATATGTGCAGAACAGATGATGATACTCTTCTAAGCGAAGAGCGAGTCCAGTGGAAGACCTGCTGATAGACTAAAGGGACGAGAATCGCATAATTCTATTTTCCTGAATTCCATTTGTACGGTTCAAATCATAAATCGCAGTCAGTCAGCACCGTATGATTACTGCTTCGGTATTAAAAAAAAACAGTATCTTTGTACGCAACGAAATGACCGAAATCTTGTTTTGAAAGATGGCAGCAGCGAAAGATTACATCTATTATCTGTTTGACTTTGACCTTACTCTGGCCAACTCGTCACGAGGCATCGTGATGTGCTTCACCCATGTGTTGCAACGTCACGGCTACACGGAGGTGACAGAACTGCAGATCAAGCGCACCATAGGCAAGACCTTGGAGGAATCTTTCGCCCTGCTGACAGGTGTCAATGACACAGCACAGCTTGCTGCCTGGAAGAAGGAATACACGCAGGAAGCTGACATCTACATGAATGACAACACGGTGCTGTTTCCAGAAACGGTGAGCGTACTGACCAAGCTGAAGGAGCAAGGCGCCAAGCTGGCCATTATCTCTACCAAATACCGCTACCGCATCCAGGCTGTCATCGACAAGCATTTCCCCAAAGGGTTCATTGATGTGATTATCGGAGGTGAGGACGTGAAAGCTGCCAAGCCTGACCCGCAAGGCGTGAAAGCCGCGCTCAAGAAGCTGAAGGCTACCAAGGAGCTGGCACTCTACGTGGGCGACAGTACCGTTGATGCAGAGACTGCCCGTAATGCCGGCATCGACTTCTGCGGGGTGCTCAACGGCTTGACTACCTATGACGAACTGGCGGCTTATCCGAACCGGCAGATACTGCCCGACCTCTCCCTGTTGCCCCTTCTGATGAAGAACGCAGACACTCCAGGCAAGACCACCCCATTCTTGCCAACTCAATGGGAAATCAAGCGAAGGGCGTTCAATATCAAACAGATAAGAGGCAAACAAAGCAAGCCGTTAGCGAAGGTTGAACAGCATATCTGCCAGAATTGCGGCGACGTGTATGAGGGCGATTTCTGCCGCTCTTGCGGACAGCCAGCCCAGACAGAACGCATCACCCTCAAGAACACGCTTTCTCTATTCTTCTCGTCGTTCTTCAACATCGAGAGCGGATTCCTGCATACCATCCACGACCTGTGGTACCGCCCCGGCTATATGGTTGCCGATTATGTGAGAGGCAAGCGTAAGCCATATTACAAGCCTTTCTCCCTGCTCATCCTCATGGCGGCAATCTACATCGTGGTTGGTCATATGTTCAACCCTGGCTCTGTTGACAAAGACAAACAAGAACAGCCTGCGAAAACAGAGACGAAAACAGACTCCCTGGCGGTTGACCTGCCATCACAAAATGGAGATTCCGTACTGCTTTCAATCAACGGCTTCTCTCTGAGTCAAGACTCAATCGTAAGTAACAAAGATAGCGGAGAGGAGAAAGACTATGATTACTCCCTCGAACCTCTCAAGCAATGGTATCGTGAACATTCAGTTCCAGGTACCATCATCTATGCGCTAATGGATTTGATGGAGGACTGGAAAGACAACCATGCGTTGACGTTCATCATCGTCATACCTTTTTACATTATCAGTACTCGCCTGGCGTTCCGTCACACACGCATGAACAGGAGGCTCAACACAGGGGAATACACCTTTATCTTTGCCTATTTCGGCTCGCAGCTCATCATGAAGGACATGGTGCTCATGCCTTTCATCGGATCTGACCAACCAGGCTTGGCCACCCATGGCTTCACCATCAACATCATCGCCGAGTTCCTGATTATGCTCCGCAACTTCAGGCAACTGTTCCGTCTCAGCTGGCGGGACACAATGAAACTCACTGCGAAGACCTATATTAATCTGGTGTTCTACATGCTGGCATTCATTGCCATAGCCATTGTCCTTATTGTTTTGATTGTCATCATGCTGGCTCGTTTGCTGAATGGTTGAATCCTCCTTCGCATGCCATTTAGTCATGCGACACATCAATCATCCTCTCCTTTTCAAAAATTGAAGTATCGCTTGGCATTGTAATAGCAGATGTCTTCAATCATCCGGGCGATGCGAGGCATTTCCTCTGCTGGCAGCTCACCGTTCTCCACATCCTGCCCCACGAGATTACAGAGCACACGGCGGAAGTACTCGTGACGAGGATAGGAAAGGAACGAACGGCTGTCTGTGAGCATGCCCACGAAACGACTGAGCAGGCCTTGCAAAGAGAGCATATTGAGCTGGTTCTCTATACCGTCTTTCTGATCGAGGAACCACCAGCCGCTACCCCACTGCATCTTGCCCGGCACACTGCCGTCTTGGAAATTGCCTATCATGGTGGCTACCATTGCGTTGGCATTGGGATTGAGGTTATAGACGATGGTCTTGGTGAGGCAACCCTCGCTGTTCAGATGGTCGAAGAACTGCGCCATGCTCCTGGCGGTGGTGAACTCTCCGATGGAGTCGTAACCGGCATCGGGACCCAGCTGCTGGAACATCTTGGTATTGTTGTTGCGCAGCGGTCCATAGTGGAACTGCTGTGTCCACTGGGTATCGGCATCCAGCTCTGCGAAATAGGTGAGCAAGCCCGACTTGAACTTGAGTTTCTCTGCCTCGGTAGCCTCATCACCAGACATCACCTTGACGAAGATAGCCTGCAGCTCGTCTTCAGTAACCGGCTCGGCAAAGAAGCAGTCGATGCCATGATCAGACAGTTTGCATCCATGCTGGGCGAAATAGAGATGACGCAGGTAAAGGGCTTCGAGCAGATCGCTGTAGTTGTAGATATCCACGCCACTTACCTCAGACAGGCGGTCAATGTATTCACGATAAGTCTTGGGGTTGTCTATCGCCATCGCCTTATCTGGTCGCCAGGTAGGTAACACTTTGATTTCGAACCCACTTTCCTTGATTTGCTCATGATATTCCAGAGAGTCAACAGGGTCATCGGTAGTACAAACCACCTCCACCTCATATCGACGCATCAGTCCCCTGGCTGAAAACTCAGGCTGTTGCAGTTTCTCATTGCACTCATCATAAATCTCTTTCGCCGTTTCAGGATTCAGCAGCTTCTGAATGCCAAAGGCGGTGCGAAGTTCCAGGTGAGTCCAGTGATAGAGCGGATTACGGAAAGTATAAGGAATGGTCTCCGCCCACTTCTGGAACTTCTCCCAGTCGGAGGCACCACCTGTGATGTAATACTCATCCACGCCATTGGCGCGTAAGGCACGCCACTTGTAGTGGTCACCACCTAACCACAGTTCGGTAATGGAGCGGAAACGGTGGTCCTCTGCCACTTCCTTCGGATTGAGGTGGCAATGGTAATCTATGATGGGCAGGTGCTCGGCATGCTCATGATAGAGCATCCGGGCGGTCTCGCTATGCAGCAAGAAATCTTTATCTAAGAACTCTTTCATTTTCCAATTAGTTTTAAACTTTCTTTGCATTTTTCAGTGATGTAGTTCCAATCTTGGCTGGCTACTTTGTCTTTAGGGAAGAGCTTCGAGCCCATTCCTACGCAATAAACGCCGGCACTGAACCAGGCGGAAAGGTTTTCTTCTGTCGGCTCTACCCCACCCGTCACCATCAGCTTGCTCCAAGGCATCGGAGCCAGCAGACCTTTCACGAACTTAGGACCAAGCACATCGCCTGGGAAGACCTTGATGAGGTCGCATCCAGCCTCTTGGGCGAAACCCACCTCACTGACACTGCCACAGCCTGGCGTATATGGCACACCACGACGGTTGCAAACCTTCGCCACATCGGGGTTGAACAACGGACCCACCACAAAGTCGGCTCCCAACTGCATGAAGAGCGAAGCGGTGGGCGCATCGACCACCGAACCTACACCCAAAGCGAGTTCGGGACATTCTTCATTGGCGAACTTACGGACCTGGGCAAACACCTCATGGGCGAAGTCGCCACGGTTGGTAAACTCAAAGGCACGCACGCCTCCGTCATAACAAGCCTTCACCACCTGCTTGGCTATCTCCACATCTTTATGGTAGAACACGGGCACCATCCTGGTAGCCCCTATCTTCTGCATTACTGCTATTTTATCAAACCTTGCCATTCAATCAATAATTTTAGTGAAAAATCAAAATACAAATACTGAGTTATTTACACTCAAACGCCCCGGAGGAGCAACCTGCACATAGCCCAGGGCATCACCCAGGGACAATACATTCAACCGTTTTTTGCCTTGAAGGGGCAACAGCACATATATGCATCCAAAAGCTTTTGCCCTTACAGGGCGTATATTTAAGGTTGCATCTATACCCAGGGCGTTGCCCTGGGCTGTTGGCTCGCTGCCCCTTCGGGGCGTTATCCAGCTCAATGTGCTTGCCTAACTGCTTTTATCCCTATTGCCATGTCATTACCTAAACAAATTGCTTTGTACAGGATAACTCAAGCAAGCATCAGCTCTGCTCTCACTGCTCCAGAAAGTCAACGCCCTCATAGCTGCTCCCCTTAGTAAGGGGAACTGTCAACTTGCTGACTGAGGGATATGATGGCTTGTGCATGTACAACATACCCCCTCCCCCTATCGGGTACTCCCCCTTGCTAAGGGGGAGAGCTTTTGGGCCCCTACCGCATAGCAATGTTCAATGTTCAATGCTCAATGTTCAAAGCTCAATGCTCAAAGCTCAATGTTCAAAGCTCAATGCTCAATTCTCAATGCTAAATGCTAAATGCTCAATGCTTAATGCTCAATGTTCAATGCTCAATGCTTAATGCTCAATGTTCAATGCTCAATGTTCAATGCTCAATGTTCAATGTTCAATGCTCAATGCTCAATGTTCAATGTTCAATGCTCAATGTTCAATGCTCAATAATCAATGCTCAATGCTCAATGTTCAATGTTCAATGTTCAATGTTCAAAGAGCTTGCGATGCCTAATTCCAAGCCACGAAGCTCAGCCAGGCCACGCAGGCGGCCAATGAGCGAGTAGCCGGGATTAGTATGCTTACGCAAGTCGTCAGCCATCTGATGACCATGATCAGGACGCATGGCGATACTCTCGCCACGCTTCTGCTGAATCTCTAAGAAAGCCTTCATCACCTCTACCATCGGCACATCACCTTCCAGATGATTGGCCTCAAAGAAGTTGCCTTCAGTGTCACGCTGGGTGCTGCGCAAATGCACAAAATGAATACGGTCACCAAAGCGTCGCATCATATCTGGCAGATCATTCTCCGCACTCACGCCCAACGAGCCACAGCACAGGCAGAGTCCGTTGGCTGGCGAAGGAACGGCATCGATGAGAGCCTGGTAATCAGCGGCACGGCTCATGATGCGAGGCAAACCAAGGATGGAGCAAGGGGGATCATCAGGATGAATCACCAGCTTCACACCGGCTTCCTCTGCAGCCGGGCATATCTCCTGCAGGAAATAAACCAGGTTGGCACGAAGTTTCTCTGGCGTGATGTCACGATAGCGGTCAAGCTCATGCTGGAACTGCTCCAGCGTGAAGCTTTCCTCAGAGCCAGGCAGGCCGGCTATCATGTTGCGCACCAGGCGATGCTTCTCCTCATCAGTCATCTGATTGAAACGGGCTTTGGCCTTGGCTTTTTCTTCATCAGTATAGTCAGCCTCAGCGCCTGGACGCTTCAGCAGGAAGAGGTCGAAGGCGATGAATGCCGCACGCTCGAAACGCAAGGCACAGCTACCGTCAGGTAACTTGTATGCCAAATCAGTACGCGTCCAGTCGAGCACAGGCATAAAGTTGTAGGTCACCACCCTGATGCCACACTTGCCCAGGTTTCGCAGGCTTTCCTTATAGTTGTCGATATAACGCTGGAAGTCACCCGTCTGTGTCTTGATATGCTCATGCACAGGCACACTCTCAACCACCGACCATTTCAGACCAGCTTCTTCTATCATCTGTTTGCGCTTGAGGATTTCATCCACCGTCCACACCTCACCGTTAGGTATATGGTGCAAGGCGGTCACGATGCCTGTAGCACCAGCTTGCCTGATGTCCCACAGGCTCACGGGGTCGTTGGGTCCATACCAACGAAATGTCTGTTCACACAATATCATTTTTCTTTTATTGAACATTAAACATTGAACATTGAGCTTCGCTCCATCACGCTCGGAATAGCCCAAGCAAGTTTGGCTCTCCGCTCGTTTAATCGCAATTTTGAACATTATTCTTTAAATCGTAAAGACATTGAAGCCACCATCTACGACAGCAACGGTGCCAGTAACGAACTGAGAGGCGTCGCTGATGAGGTAATGGATGGTTCCGCAAAGCTCCTCAGGCTTACCCATACGCCCCATCGGGGTCTGATGGATAATGTCCTGTCCGCGTTGTGTCCAACTACCGTCAGGGTTGGTCAGCAAGGTGCGGTTCTGCTCTGTAAGGAAGAATCCGGGAGCAATAGCGTTCACTCGGATGCCCGTGCTGAACTTCTTCGCCACCTCAGTAGCCATGAAGGCGGTGAAATTGCTCACACCAGCCTTAGCCACGCCATATCCTGCCACACGCGTCAGCGGACGGAAAGCCGACATTGACGAGAAGTTGACGATAGAGCCCTTGCCCTGCTTCGCCATCTGGTGCAAGAATACCTGCGTAGGCAGAACAGTGCCCGTAAGGTTCAGATCGAGCACTTTCTGAAAATCAGCAATCTGCAAATCAAAGAACGTACTATCGGGCCCGATTGTAGCCCCAGGCATATTGCCACCAGCGGCATTGAGCAACGCATCCACGCTGCCGTAAGCCTGCATGATGTCAGCCAGGTTCTGCTCCAGCACCTCACGCTTCATCACGTCAGTGGTGAGGAACATAGCCTCGCCACCATCCGCCTTGATGCCATCCACAATGGCGTTTCCCACTTCAGCCTTACGGCCCATGATAACCACCTTTGCGTCTTGCCGGGCAAGGTAAGCAGAGATAGCACGGCCTAACACGCCCGTACCACCGGTTATCACCACTACTTTATCCTTTATGTCAAACAAGTTCTTAACCATATTATTCATTATTCATTTTCCATTCTCCATTTTCCATTTTCCATTCTCCATTAAAGAACGTTCCAAGTAGCGGAATCGTTTCCATGGGCAGTACGTACCTCTACCTGGTTCACACCCTTATTCAGTTTCACATTCTCCCAAACTACAGTAGCGTAAGCATCTGTTTTCTGCGAACCCACCAGTTTACCATTAATGTAAAGCTTCACGTTAGGAGCGGTAGTGAAGACGATGATGTCAGTCACATCCTCTTTTCTATCCACATAACGCTTAGAGCACAGATGCACGGTTTTCTCAGCCTTGTTCCAGTTGGCCTTGTAGAGATAGAAAGCATCCTTACGGATCTGACGGTTGTGAGTTACCAGACCCTTATCGTTGATGTTGTTAGTGTCGCCTTCGGTACGCATAGACGATGCGAAATCGAACATATTCCAAACGTATGATCCCCAGATATAATCGCGTTCCGTAATCATCTTGATATGCTCCATGTGAGAAACAGTTTGCTTCTCTTCCGGATGCAGTTTGCCACGAGGATTGTTATACTCCTTATTGTCCTCATCAAACTTACCCACATGCTGGTTGATGCTGGCTCCTGCGCCATACTCGCTGATAGAGATCTTGGCATTCGGATAGGTCTGGTGCCACTTGTCGAAGAACGTAGCGAAATCAGCGATCTTGCCGTCATACCATCCGAAATACTTGTTCCAGCCCATCACGTCAGTGATGAAGTTGAAGTCGCCTTCAAAGCAAGTAGCCGATGTAGTGAGGCGCACAGGGTCAAGCTCATGAGCGATATCACTCAGCTCAGCAGCAATAGCATTGTGTCCGCCTGGCACCTCGTTGAAGATACCCCAGAACGCAATACTCGGGTGGTTGTAATTCTGGATAATCATTTCCTTGAGTTGCAAACGCAAATTATCCTCGAATTCCTTATAAGCGTTATAGCCCGTGATAAATGGTATCTCTTCCCAAACCACAAAGCCTCTGCGGTCAGCCTCCTCAAACATGAAGTGTGCCTGCGGGTAGTGAGCCAGACGAAGGGCATTGACACCCATCTCCTGGATGATGTTGAGGTCGGCGATGTGATTCTCCTTAGTCAGGGCAGAAGCCAGACCTGCCCAATCCTGATGGCGGGAAACGCCACGCAGCTTGAGATGCTTGCCGTTGAGGAAGAAGCCCTTGTTCTCATCCACATAGAAACTGCGGAAGCCAAACTGATCTTCCACGCGGTCGATTTCACGCCCACCCTTCTTTAGGATGGCAACTATTTTGTATAAGTAGGGGTCATCCATTCCATTCCACAGATGAGGATTGTTGATACCCGCATTGACAGTTACCTTATCATTGTTGATAATGTTTGACGATTTGCTCACCACCACCTGGCCGCTGGCATCCACCAGCTGGAACTCAACCTCGCAATCCTGATAGCCTGACTTACTGGTAAGGCGGATCTCTGCACTAATCTCAGCACGTTCATTCGTAAGCAGTTTCTGCGTTACCTGCAAACCGTCAGAACCAAAATAGAGCGGTGAGATAGCCACATCGTCTGTAATGATGAGCCAGGCATCACGATACAGGCCGCCATAGACATTGAAGTCGCCACTGAGCGTAGCCACATCGAAACGGTGGCTGTTGTCGCAAGTAACCAGCAGATAATTTTTCTGACCATAGGTAAGGTAGTCGGTCAACTCAAAGGTAAAGGCATTGTAGGCACCCTTATGCTCGCCCACCTGTACCCAGTTTACCTGCACATTGGCCACAGAGCCAGCACCTTCAAACTTCACGAAGATGCGTTTGCCCTTCCAGCTCTCAGGCACATCAATTTCTTTCATATACGAGCCTTCACCCCGATAGTAACCGCCATCGTTCATAAAGTCCTCAGCGTTATAGGTATGAGGCAGATTAACCACCTTCTCACCTTTTGGCACATAGATATTGGGATAGACACCCCATACGCCAAACGTACCTTTTCTGAATTGCCACTCCTGATTTAAAGATGTCACTTCACGTGCATCAACCATTGACCATTGGCTGTTGACTGTTAGCAACGCCAATGCCAGTCCTAAAACTCCAAATACTTTTTTCATAATATCAGATTCGATCATTATCCATTTTCCATTATCCATTTTCCATTCTCCATTACCTCTGCACTCTACCAGAAGCATCTCCACCAGCCAAAGCCTCCACTTCTTCTGCGCTCACCATATTCACATCACCGTTGATGGTATGCTTCAAGGCAGAAGCGGCAACGGCAAACTCAAGTGCCTCACCCTGGGTAGTTTTGGTGAGCAAGCCGTGAATCAGACCGCCTGAGAAAGAATCGCCACCACCCACTCTATCCACAATCGGGTTGATGTCATAACGTTTGGACTCATAAAACTCCTTGCCGTCATAAATCATGGCCTTCCACCCATTATGCGTAGCAGAGAATGACTCTCTCAAAGTAGAAGCCACATATTTGAATCCATACTCGTGAGCCATCGCCTCGAAGATACCTTTATATCCCTCGGCATCAGTCTTGCCACCTGTCACATCAGCCTGAGGCTTAAAGCCTAAGCAAAGCTCTGCGTCTTCCTCATTGCCGATGCAGACATCCACATATTGCATCAGCGGCTTCATCACGCTCTGTGCCTTCTCTTTCGTCCAAAGCTTCTTGCGGAAATTCAAATCACAAGATACGGTCACTCCATTACGTTTGGCAGCTTCGCAAGCCAACTTCACCAAGTGAGCAGCCTTGTCGCTGATGGCAGGTGTGATGCCTGACCAATGGAACCAGTCGGCTCCACGCATGATGAAATCGAAGTCGAAGTCGGAAGGATCAGCCTCAGCGATGGCAGAATGAGCGCGGTCGTAAATCACCTTGCTGGGACGCATAGAAGCACCCGTCTCGAGGTAATAAATGCCAACACGATCGCCACCACGTGCTATATAGTCGGTCTTCACGCCGAACTTTCGCAAAGAATTGACAGCAGCCTGACCTATCTCATGCTTAGGCAGTTTGGTCACGAAATAAGCGTCATGCCCATAATTGGCACAGCTCACTGCCACATTGGCCTCGCCTCCGCCATAAACCACATCAAACACGTCAGACTGAACGAAACGGGTGTTGCCAGGCGTTGAGAGCCTGAGCATAATCTCACCCATAGTTACTATTTTCTTTCCCATATTTCGTTTATATTTGTTATATCCGACAAAGATACGCATTTTATTCACATTTTCCCTTTTAATCGGTGTTTTTTCGTCATGAAAGCAAAAATGTTGCGTGTGTTGAATATTTTCACTATCTTTGCAGACCTTTTTACCATACCTCATGAATAAAGAGAACAAAGACGACCTTTTATTGCTCATCCGACAAGGGAAGCCCATGACGACGGCGCAACAGCTCAGGCTTGTGCTCCAACTCTCTACGCCTGCCATCCTGGCTCAGCTTACCACCACGATGATGCAATACATCGACACTTCAATGGTGGGTAGCCAAGGTGCTTACGCTTCGGCTTCCATCGGACTGGTGGAGACCACCACCTGGCTTATGGGTAGCGTGTGTTCTTGTGCGGCAGCTGGTTTTTATGTGCAAGTGGCACATCTCTTAGGTGCTAATGACGAGAAAGAGGCGCGTTCAGTCTTGCGTCAGGCTTTAGCAGCAGTAATTGGATTCGGCTGTGTGATGGGTTTGATAGGATTCATCATCAGTCCATGGCTTCCCATCTGGCTGGGTGGCAATGAAGACATCAACTCCACCGCTTCGGCTTATTTCGCCATTTTCTCTTTGGGAATCCCAGCGTTCCAGACCAGCATGCTGGGTTCTGGTATGTTGCGAAGCAGCGGTAACATGATCTTTCCAAGCATCATGAGCGCGGTGATGATGACACTCGACGTGATATTCAACTTCTTCCTGATATTCCCTACCCGAACGGTTGATGTGCTGGGTATGGAGATGCTGATTCCAGGAGCTGGATTGTCAGTAGTGGGAGCGGCAATTGGAACGGTAAGCGCAGAACTCATCACTGCCAGCCTGCTGATGTACTTCCTTTGTTTCCGCTCTAAATACCTGAGGCTTACGCTGGAGAAAGGCTCTTTCAAGCCTGCCTGGAAATATATCAGAAAAGCGTTGCACATCGGCGGTCCGATGAGCATCCAGCAGATTATCATGAGTAGCGCCTACATCGCTACTACCATTATCGTGGCTCCTTTAGGAACATTCGCCATCGCCGCCCATTCATTCGGCATCGTGGTGGAGAGCCTTTGCTACATGCCTGGCTACGGTATAGCTGATGCGGCTACCACTCTGGTGGGACAGAGCATGGGAGCAGGCAGAAAAGACCTGACGAAGAAATTCGCCTATATGTCTGTGGGATTGGGTATGAGCGTGATGGCTGTAATGGGTGTGGTGATGTTTGTCGGAGCTCCTGTCTTCCTGGGCATCATGACGCCAGTGGAGGAAGTTAGGCAATTAGGTGTGATGGCCTTACGCATCGAAGCGTTCGCAGAGCCTATGTTTGCTGCGGCTATCGTATGCTATGGCGTATTCGTGGGAGCGTCTGACACGCTGATACCAAGCGGAATGAACTTAGTGAGCATGTGGGCGGTTCGTATCCCATTGTCGGCTTTACTGGCGGCAAGCTTAGGCCTGAAGGGTGTCTGGATTGCGATGTGTGGAGAGCTTTGCTTCCGTGGGGTTATCTTCCTGTGCAGATTGCGATGGGGAAACTGGATGAAAGCGATAAACAATTGACAATTATAATTGAAATTGAAAAATAAACTAATGATATGGAAGAAATTAAGAACAAAGTGTTTGGAGGTGAGAGACCTCTGTTTGAGATTCACGACACGATTCTCGACCATGTGAAGATCACATTCGGAGAATCCGGTATCAAGGAGTGTAGCAACATAGTCTGTAAGAACTGCTATTTTGAAGGCAAATATCCGCTCTGGCACGTGAAGGGTTCTGAGATAACCAACTGTTATTTCGCTCCTGGGTCACGCTCTGCCATCTGGTATTCTGACGATATGAAGATGACCGACTGTGTGATCAACGGTCCGAAATTCTTCCGTGAGATGAAGAACCTGGAACTGACCAACGTGACTATCAATGATGCTGACGAGACTTTCTGGGGCATCGACGGACTGGTGCTGAATAACGTGACTCTTCATGAGGGTACTTATCCTTTTATGCATTGCAACAACATCAAGGTATTAGGCTTGGATAGTGACAGCAAGTATGTGTTCCAGTATTGCAAGAACATCGAGGTACACAACGCTCACATCGTTACCAAAGACTCTTTCTGGGAGGTAGAGAACGTGACGATTTATGACTCTTACCTGGATGGCGAGTACTTAGGCTGGCACTCTAAGAACCTGCGTCTGGTGAACTGCCACATCGCTGGTGAGCAACCTCTCTGCTATGCACACGACCTGGTGCTTGAGAACTGTACTTTCGACGCTGAGTGCGACCGTGCATTCGAATATTCTACCGTTCAGGCTGACATCAAGGGCTTCATCAAGAGCATCAAGAACCCGACAAGCGGTAAGATCGTTGCCGATAGCATTGGCGAAATCATCATTGACAAAAACATCAAGGCTCCTGCAAATTGCCAGATCTTAACAAGAGGATGATTGTTTAATTGACAATTGACAATTGACAATTATGATTACTAAAAAAGATAATCAGATATTAAAAGACAGCAAGTCGTTCGCTATCAGGATAATTAGATTATACAGATTCCTTAGAGAGGAAAAACAAGAGTTTATTCTCTCCAAGCAGGTATTGAGAAGCGGAACAAGCATTGGAGCAAATGTTAGAGAAAGTATTAACGCTCAAAGCAAACTTGATTTCGTAAACAAATTAAATATTGCTTTAAAAGAAGCAGATGAAACTGAGTATTGGCTTGAGCTATTACATGAAACTGATTTTTTAGAAGAGAAGCAATTTCTGTCCATCTATAAAGATTGCGGCGAAATTGCAGCTATGCTGACCTCTATCATTAAGACAATAAAAAACAATGAAACAAAGTAGTAATGATAATAAAGCTACTGATAATTGTCAATTGTCAATTGTCAATTGTCAATTCGATCAAATGATCGACAGGAGGAACTCTGACAGTTACAAATGGGACTCATGCCCGGAAGGCGTGATACCTATGTGGGTGGCAGATATGGATTTCCAGACGGCACCCTGCATTGTGGAAGCTCTGCAGAAAAGAGTGGCTCATGGAATCTTCGGCTATACCAAGGTGCCGGATTCCTATTATGAGTCTGTAGTGAACTGGTTCAAGAACCGTCACGGATGGCAGGGCCTGCAGAAAGACTGGATACTCTACACCTCTGGTGTTGTGCCGGCTATCTCCGTCATCATCAAGGCTTTCACACAGCCTGGCGACCAAGTGATTGTGCAGACTCCTGTCTATAACTGCTTCTTCTCCTCTATCCGCAACAACGGATGTGAGATTGTGGAGAACAAGCTGATATACAAAGACCAGACCTACACGATGGACTATGAGGACCTGGAGCGCAAGGCGTCTGACCCTAAGGCTAAGCTGCTGTTACTCTGCAACCCTCACAATCCTGCAGGCAGAGTCTGGACACGTGAGGAGCTGACCAGATTAGGAGAAATCTGCATCAGGCACAATGTCCTGGTGGTGAGCGATGAGATACATTGCGAGTTTGTGTTCCCTGGACATCAGTATGTGCCTTTCGCCTCTATCAACGATGAACTACTGCATCACTCCATCACTTGCAACGCCCCTTCCAAAGCGTTCAATACAGCTGGCCTGCAGATAGCCAATATCATCAGCGACAACCCTGAGTACCGCCAGAAGATAGACCGTGCGATTAATATCAATGAGGTGTGCGACGTGAATCCATTCGGAGTGATTGCTCTGCAAGCCGCATATACCGATGAAGGAGCAGAATGGCTTCGTCAACTCAATGAATATCTGCTCGGTAACTACAATTACCTCAAGGAATACTTTGGCAAGGAATTGCCCCAGTTCCCTATTACGAAACTGGAAGGAACCTATCTGGCTTGGGTAGATTGCTCTGCCATTAAATACAATTCAGATGAGATTGCAGAACATCTGGTAGAGCATTTCTGGGTATATGTAAACGAGGGTTCGATGTATGGCGATGACCATTTCATCCGCATCAACCTTGCCTGCCCCCGCAAGCGTCTGGCAGAAGGCTTGAAGCGTATTGCCGAAGGTATCAAGGACCTGATGTAAAGAACTCAATAGCGATGAATTTGGAGACGAGGCATTGCTTCGTCTCTTTTTTTATATCTTTCCTTGCTGAATATTCAACAATTCTTATTAACTTTGCTCCTAATATAATTAATTTTAAGACTATCTAAAGCAATGAAAGACTTCTTTAAGTATGTGTTGGCCACTGTTGTTGGCCTCATCGTAGCCGGACTGGTCATGATGTTCCTCGGAGTATTGACCATTTTCGGCTTCGCCTCTTCTTCTGACGGAGACGTAACTGTAGAAAGTAATTCGGTATTGAAGCTGAAGCTGGATGGCGTGTTGTCCGAAAGGGCAACTACCCCTTCCCCACTCGACATACTGGGCGATATGAACCCAATGGGTAGTAGTGGCGGAAGCATCGGTCTTGACGATGTGTTATCAGCTATCAAGAAAGCCGCTGAGAATGAAGACATCAAGGGTATTTACCTGGAAGCCGCCACATTAGACGCCCAGCCTGCTTCTTATGAAGCGATCCGCGACGCTTTGGTGGATTTCAAGGCCAATACAGACAAGTTCATCATCGCCTATGGTGACGATTATGACCAGATGATGTATTACCTGGCAAGTACAGCCGATAAGATTCTGTTGAATCCTAAAGGTTCTGTTGACTGGCACGGTCTGGCTGGTATGAATATGTTCTACAAGGACTTGATGGACAAGTTGGGTATCGAGATGGAAATCTTCAAGGTGGGAACTTTCAAGAGTGCTGTTGAGCCTTATATGCTGACAGAGATGAGTGACGCCAACCGTGAACAGATTGCCGCATACATCGGTTCCATCTGGAATAAGTTCACAAGCGAGGTGGCTGCATCCCGAAACCTTACTCCTGATGCCCTGAACAATTTGGCAGATGAAGGCGCTTTGTTCAAGACTGGCGAGGAGATGATTGCTGCCGGACTGGTGGATTCTCTGATTTATAAGAATGACATGAGGGCTTACCTCAACAAGTATATGGGCCTGGAAGAGGACAAGGAAATCAGCTCATACGGTGTGAGCGAGATGCGTGGTGTGAAGCGCAACACTCCTAAAGACAAGAGCGGCAACATCGTGGCTGTTTACTATGCTTACGGAGGCATTGACGATACAGGCTCTATCCTGGGGGGATCTTCTGACGGCATTGAGTCTGAGAAGGTAATCAAGGACTTGCGTAAGCTGCAGGATGACGAAGATGTGAAGGCCGTGGTGCTTCGCGTGAACTCTCCTGGTGGCAGCGCATACGGTTCTGAGCAGATCTGGTATGCCGTAAGTCAGCTCAAGACTAAGAAGCCTGTCATCGTTTCTATGGGCGACTATGCGGCTTCTGGTGGCTATTACATCAGTTGCAACGCCGATACCATCGTGGCTGAGCCTACTACCCTGACTGGTTCTATCGGCATCTTCGGCATGATGCCTAATTTCGAGAAGGTAACCAAGAAGATTGGCGTGAATGTGGATGTTGAGAAAACCAACGCTTTGGCTGATATGGGTAATTCTTACCGCGCGATGACTGAGAGAGAGAAAGCCCTGATGCAGAAGACGATTGAGCGTGGTTACGACTTGTTTACCACCCGTTGTGCTGAAGGTCGTGGCAAGACTCAGGCTCAGATTGATGAGATTGGACAAGGTCGTGTTTGGACAGGCGAGATGGCTTTGGAACTCGGACTGGTTGACGTATTGGGCGGACTTGACGATGCGATTGACATTGCTGTCAAGAAAGCTGGCGTTGAAGCTTACACACTGAAGAATTATCCTGAAAAGGAAAGCGGTATGCTGAGCTCTATCCTGGGTATGATGAACGAAAGCATCCGCTTGAATGGCGTTCTGAAAGGTGATGCTGCCCAGATATTCAACGATGTCTATACCATCAGCCAGATTGAGAAGATGGATCGCGTTCAGGCTCGTATGCCTAACGCCATCATCATCCGCTAAAGTATAGAATATTGGTGACTCGTAATCACATACAGATTTTCCGCAGTCTGGTACCTATGTCGTGGGCATACGGCTTAGGTACTGGTCTGCGGAATGCTTTTTATGACAAGGAGTGGCTTCAGTCTAAGAGATACCCCCTGCCTGTCATCTGTGTGGGCAACCTGGCCGTCGGTGGCACAGGCAAGACTCCCCACACGGAATATATCGTCAGACTGTTGCAGGAACAGGGTTTGCAAGTAGCTACCTTGAGTCGAGGTTACGGACGCAAGACGAGAGGATTCCTGATAGCCAACAGACAACACACGGCACAGGAAATTGGCGATGAACCTTGGCAACTGAAACACAATCTGCAGAAAGTGACTGTGGCCGTTGATGAAGACCGTTGTCACGGAATAGAGCGACTGATGCAGGAGGAGCATCCTCGTATCGATGCCGTCATTCTGGATGACGCTTACCAGCATCGTTCCGTGAAAGCCGGACTTTACATCTTGCTCACTGATTACCACCGTCTTTACACAGAGGATATGCTTCTGCCTGCCGGACGGTTGAGAGAGAGCAAGCGTGGAGCCGAAAGGGCACACCTCGTTGTAGTGACCAAATGTCCATCTGATATGAGTGAAAGCGATTTCGAGGGTATCAAGTCACGCCTGAATCTGTTGCCCCACCAACAGCTGTTCTTCTCTACCATAGCATACGACACCCCTACCCCAGTCTTCAAGCAAGCGAAAGCCTGGCCTTCAGAAACGGATGATTCCCTTCATCTTTTGGCCGTTACGGGCATTGCTCATCCTGAGCCAATGACAGAATATCTGCGTCAGCTCACTCCGCATGTAGAACTGATGTCATTCCCTGATCATCATGATTTCAGCAAGCATGACCTTGATAACATCGCCAGGCGTTTTGAGCGCATCGAAGGCGAAAAAAGAATCATCACCACCCAAAAAGACGCTGCCCGTCTGCAAGGGATGGAGTCCCTTTTGCCAGAAATCATCAAAACCCATCTCTATGCCCTACCCATCCGCATCCGGTTTCTCAACAACCTGCAGGAAGCCTTCGACAGAAACATCATCGACTTTGTAAGGCTGGATGCGAGGAGATAAGTGCAGAAATACACACATATAGACCAAAAATCACATGGTACACAAATCTGTGGACCACAAAGTTGTGTACCAACACGAGAAATAACTGCCTTTTTATTCTATTATTTGCTCTCAAAAGTAAGATTAAGCCTACATGCCTACATGATTTAGATGTAATTAACAGACTTAAAGCATATTAAGTATCATTACTGCCTACATAAAGCCTACATAAAGCAAGTTAAACAACTGAATATTAGGTATATTACGCAAAAATCATGTAGGCATGTAGGCTATTTAATGTATTTTGATTCACTATATTTCACAAATAAATAAAGTACTTCTTATATTACTAAAGTTTCGCAAGTGAATGAATATACTATGAATAGCGCCCCGAAGGGGCAGGATGCTAATAGCCCAGGGCATCGCCCTGGGTACAGGGATATGGTTAGGCTCGCCCTGAAAGGGCAAAAGCCTTATCTTGTCTTTCAT
>JAFUVZ010000044.1 GCA_017471185.1 Bacteroidaceae bacterium | reverse complement strand
TAAGTATTGGGCGGAAATAGAAAAAACCATCAAGAAGAATATTGAGTTATACGAAGCTGGTACACCTCCTGAAATTATTAATTTTCTCGATATCGATATGGAAGTGGAATTGGACTGGAGTGAACAAGTTGCATATGATCGTTATTTGAAGCAGATGTGGGACTATGACAATATGCTGAGAGGTGAACGTGAGTATGCCAGGGCTGAGGGTGAAGCAAAAGGAGAAGCTAAAGTGGCGAAAAACTTGAAGAGTTTAGGAGTACCCATTGACATTATCATGCAGGCTTCTGGCTTGACCAAAGAGCAAGTAGAGGCATTGTAGTATCACCTCAAAAACGATTATCAGTTACAGGCAGGGCTTCGGCTCTGCCTGTATTTTTTATCAGCAATATCTGCAAATATTTCACTTTTTCTTGGCAGTTTCTTAAGAATTGATTACCTTTACGGCAATAAGTGCAAACTAAATTCTTTAAAAGACTATGGTAGGATTAATTGTTTTGGGCGTTGTCGTCCTGCTGATTATCGTTTTAGTGAACTGGTTTATCTCTACCCAGCGTCAGTTGGTGAATCTTGATGAGTTGTGTAACAATGCGTTGAGCCAGATTGAGGTACAGCTCAACAGCCGTTGGGACGCTATCTTGCAGGTGGCACAGCAGGCAGCCAATTATGCAGGCCATGAAGGCAAAACCCTGGTTGAGACCATCCGTGCCCGCAGAGGCTCTGAGATCAAGACTGCGGATGATGTGAATGACCAGAACAGTGCTTTCGGTTCTATACTGGGCCGTCTGATGGTTCTTACCGAACAGTATCCTGAGCTGAAGGCTTCTAAATTATATGAGAAAGCTCAGAATGTGGCTCTTCAATTTGAGGAGAATGTGCGTTCCAGCCGTATGGTATATAATGACACTGCCACCAAAATGAACCGCTACGTGCGTCAGTGGCCGTCGAGCTTCATTGCCAGTATGCTGAACTTCACCACTCGCAGCTACCTGAAGCTTGACAACGAGAACAAACGTGACATTGGCAACATGCCGAACGTGGGCAATCCGTTTGGAGCTGCAGCTTCCCAGGGTGATATGCCAAGCCAGTCATAATAAGTACCTATAAGCTTGTCGGTGATTATGAAACGGCTACTTACAGTGGTTGCCTTCTTTGTGATGGCAACCACCGCTTTTGCCCAGCATAGGCTTAACTACATGATGATGAATGTAGTGCTCGACACCAATGGTGATGCCTATGTTCAGGAATTGCGTCAAATGGATATCGGCAGTCAGGGTACGGAGTGTTACATCTCTTTTAATAACCTGCCAGAAGGGATGGAGCTCCAGGGACTGACTGTGAGTGAAGACACCATTGTCTATACCGTTGATAAAACTTGGAATATCAACCGGAGCAGGACCCTGAAAGCATATCATTGTGGATTCCATCCTACAGAAGCGGGTGTTGAGATTTGCTGGGGTATCGGAGATATGGGACCACATACCTATATGGTCAGGTATGTCATCAAGAACCTGGTAAGGTCTTATAAAGAGTCTGACGGATTCAACCATTCGTTTTACGAGGCAGCTAATCCTCCGGCTAACACGGCCTTTGTGGTGATTCATGCCTTGCAGCGCAATGATTCCATAGCTCATACGTCAGAGGATATCTGGAACCTGCCTTATTTCCAAGTAACTTCGTTAGATGACTGGGTGAACCGGAATCTGGCGTACGAAGGGGAGCTTTTTGCAAATCAGGTGGATGACGAGAATGATGTTACGAAGCAAGAGGGCATGACTCCTTGGGGAAAGCCTATTGCAAATGCCGTTAGGACACCGCTTTTCAGTTTGATGGAACTGAGGCAGATAGCAGACTCTTTGAACATCACTATCGACTCCTTAGTCACCGTGTTGTCGGAGCATCCTCGACTGGTTGCCAACTTTCAGAATCAGAATAAAGTAAATCATAATGAGCAGAAGTTAGATACGCTCAGTCACCCTCGGGTAAAAGCCTGGGCATTCGGCTATAATGGCTATGTTGATTTCTATCCTGACGGTTCTTTGAGGGCATTGAATGACTCCTTGCCGATGAATGAAGGCGAAAGCATCATCATCATGGCTGAGTTTGAGAAAGGCATGTTCAATCCTGCCATGAAGGGCAGCGTTGATAATTTCGAGACCATCAAGGTACGTGCTTTCTACGACAGTGACTACACGTTGGATGACGAGGAAGACGGAACCGACAAAGTATCGGCATCACTGATGGGCGGTGACAGCCAGACCTCTATGCTGGAAAACATAATTGTCGAGGGAATAGCCATCCTGATCTTCGTTCTGTTGATTGGTTTTCCCCTTTGGGGAATCATCTATTTCATACGCCGCCTGATCTGGGGCAAGCAGATAGACCAGAAGAAATGGGACAAGAACATGTCCAAGCTACTTGGCGAGGATGTGAGGCTCTTGCCTTATTACCGTGACCCTCCAGCTGGAGGCAAACTCACTTTCTCCCAACGTATCCTTACAGGTCTTCGTCCGGAAGTGGAACTGGGTATCAGCCAGCTGATAGAGGCATTCATGCTGCGTCTGCTTTACAAAGGTTCTATACAGATAACCACTGAGACGACCGAGAATGATAAGGTGCGTGATGTGTTTCAGATTTCCCAACCTGACGTGATTTCGATTGATGAGGAGTATAAGGATCATCAGCAAATCATTGGCTTGTACAGTGATCCCATACGTGATGCTATCCGTCTCAAAGAGGCTAAGGTTGGGGTAAAGATAGATGACGAGCATTTGGAGAATCTGCTCCACCGGTTGCTTTATGCTGCTGCTGGAGAAGACCACTTGCTTCAGCCCGATGAACTGAAAGATTACATTGAAGCCAATCCTTTGAAGATCAGACCATACGCATCAGCAGTGAATTATGTGGTCAATGCCAGTGTGCGGACAGGCAATATCCCTAAAGAAGAAGCCAAGCAGGTATATTGCTTCCATAAGTTCCTCAAGGACTTCACGCTGGTCAATGAGCGTGAGATGACTGAGGTGAGCCTGTGGAAGGAATACATGGTGTTCGCTTCACTGTATGGCATGGCTGATCAGGTGCGTAAGGCCATGAAGAAGATAGCACCAGATATCGCCAAGCTCGATGACATCACCAGCATGCTCCTGGCGTCAGGTTCATCAGCTGTGCTGGTAGGCAGCCTGATAACCACCATGAATCGCAGTTACCGTTTCGTTGAAACTTTCCGCACGGTTCAGGAAATACAGGCGGCAAGGGCTGCACGTTCTTCATCTGGAAGCAGTTATAGAGGTGGCGGACGATCCAGTGGTGGTGGCGGACGATCCTCATACAGAGGTGGCGGTGGTCACTCAGGCGGTGGCGGCAGTGGCGTGAGATAGTTGCTGATGATGAGATATACAAATAATTGTTAATTTAAATGTGTTATGATTATGGAAGAAAAGAAAGTTTTAAGAGAAGAACTCAAGGATGAGGAACTGAATGAAGTTGCCGGAGGCAAGAAGTTTAAGAAGAGCGACTACGAGGAAGCTGAAAAGAAACGTAAGGAAGCTGAAGAACGTGCTAAGAAACTGATGGGTCAGAAGCGTTCATTCTAATCTTGCGCCACATTAGAGACTAAGCCATAACCTGGGAATCCAAGGTTATGGCTTTCTTTTAAATATCTTATATCCTATCATGGCTATGGTGATGCTCATCAACGGACTCAGGATGTTGAAGAAGCAGTAGGGTAGATAGGTGAGGGTAGGCACTCCCAAAATAGTGGCCTGTGTCATGCCACAGCTGCTCCACGGTATCAGTGGAGAAGTCACGGTGGCACTGTCCTCAATGCTTCGGCTCATCAGTCGGTCTTCATAGCCCCTGCGGTGGTAAACCCCTTTGAACATATTGGCGGTCAGGATGATGCTCAAATACTGGTCGGCTACCATGCAGTTCATGAATACGCCGGTGCTTACCGTACTGGCAACCAAAGAGCCTCTGCTACGTGTGAAAGGCAATATCAGGCTTGTGATGCGCTGCAGCATACCGCTGGAGGTCATGCAACCGCCAAAACACATGGCGCAAAGGATCAGGTAGATGGTGTTGAGCATACCCGTCATACCCCTCGTGGCAACCAGTTCGCTTACTTGCGGATGTCCCATGTCAATTGATGTGATGTCATACATCCCCTTCATGACGCCTGCAAACTGGCTGTAGGCGCTTATTTCTGTCTCGCCTGCCACTTCTGCCAGTATATGAGGCTGGAAGAACAAAGCGAATATGGCTCCTATCAACGAACTGAGGAACAAGACAATTACTGCTGGCCAACGTCTGGCAATCATGATAAGTGTCATTGCAGGAACAATCATCAGCCAGGGTGACAGGTTGAAATGCTCTTGCAGCGATTGCTGGTATGTCTCAATCAACGTTGCGTCAGATATGTTATAGTTCAGTCCGATGATGGTGAAGATAATCAAGGTAATGACCATAGTGGGCGCCACGGTATAGACCATATAGCGTATGTGGTTGAAAAGAGGCACCTCGCTCATGGTAGATGCCAATACTGTCGTATCGCTCAAGGGAGACATCTTGTCACCGAAATAAGCCCCGGAGATAATAGCGCCGGCTATCAGTCCGCTGCTGAACCCCTGTGCCTGACCGATTCCCAAGAGTGCGATGCCGATGGTGGCGATGGTACTCCAGGAACTACCTGTCAATACACTGACAATGGCGCAGATCAGACAAGTGGTGACCAGGAAGAACTTGGGATGAATCAGCATCAGACCATAGTGAATCAGTGTAGGTACCACGCCACTGAGAATCCAGATACCCGAAACCGCACCAATCATCAGCAGAATGATGATGGCAGTAGTAACGCTTCCCACACTGCGTTTGATACCCTCCTCCAGGTCTTTCCAGGGAATGCGGAAATAGAGGATAGAGATAGCAGTGCATACCCCTGCCGAAACCAGCAATGACACCTGGCTTCCACCATCAAGAGATGCCGTTCCGAACACCCTGATCACCGTTGCCAGCATCACGACCAGTACAATCACTGGCAACAGCGAAAGCAATACCTCTGCTACATTTCTCTTCGTCATACCCTCTTTAACATGTTTATCGTTTATCGTCAAACCTCCAATGCCGCATGGCTAATTCTTCATTCTTCATTCTTAATTGCTCTAAGCATTTCTCCAGGCTCACTTCCCAATGCGGAATCCTGATTCCGTAAGTCTGCTTAATCTTCGTCTTGTCCAGTACCGAGTAATGCGGACGGGGAGCCTTAGCCGGATATTCGTCAGTATGCAACGGGCGTACATCGCAAGTCGTGATACCTGCCAGTCGGTGAATGGCTAATGTAAAGTCATACCACGAGCAAACGCCCTCATTGCTGAAATGATAGATACCCGGCACAATACCCTTATTGATAGCCGTGTAAATTGCAGCTGCCAAGTCTGCAGCAAAGGTAGGGGTACCTATCTGGTCGAACACCACGCCCAACTGTTCACGCTCACGCCCCAGCTTGACCATTGTCTTCACGAAGTTATTGCCAAAGATAGAGTAGAGCCAGGCGGTACGGATAATCATCGTACGGGCACACAGCTGCATGATATCATGTTCGCAGCTTGCTTTTGTCTTTCCATATACAGAGTTCGGGCAAGTCTCATCCTCTTCCGTATAAGGCTTATGAGCCGTCCCGTCAAACACATAGTCGGTAGATATCTGGATCAAGTAAGCCCCCTGCTTCTGCGCTGCCTCTGCCAGATAGCAAGGAGCGATGTGGTTCAGCTTGTCACACAGCTCCACGTTATCCTCAGCCTTATCCACAGCCGTATAAGCGGCGCAGTTCACAATCACCTCGATGGCATTGTCTTTCACGAAAGCGTCAACAGCCTCCTTGTCACAGATATCCAGTTCAGCCACATCCGTAAAGAAATACTGATGTTGCCGATGGAGTGTTGACTGCCTCCTCATTTCGTTGCCTAACTGTCCGTTAGCTCCAGTTACTAATACTCTCATGATTCTTCACTTTTCTCTTTTCCCTTTTAATTAGGCAATGATATTGCAGTTGGCACATTTTCTGTAAGTAACGAGACATTTGTAACCAAACGCCCCGCAGGGGCAACCTGCACTTAGCCCATGGCATCGCCCTGGGACAATGCAGCCACCCTGTTTCCGCCCTGAAGGGGCAACAGCATTTATATGCTTCCAAAGCTTTTGCCCTTCCAGGGCGCACGTCCCTGAATGACTCTATACCCATGGCATCGCCCTGGGCTGTTGGCTTCCTGCCCCTTCGGGGCGGCTATTCAGTTCGAGTCGCTTACCAGGCTGCATTTTTTGCCAACTGCTAAATTATTGCCTTAATTATCATTATTCACTCTTCAATCTTCATTCTAACAAGCGTTCCTATCAGCTTGCTAATAGCTTCCATAGCCTCCTTTGTTCCTTTGCTCACCGGTTTATGCTGCAGTTTCAGCAACAGCTCCCCATACAAGGCGTTGAAGCAAGTCTCTATTTCAGGCGCAGCCTCAGGGCCAGCCTTGGCACGTAGCTCCACGATGAACGGCAGGGCGTTATAATAAGCGGCGCTGTAATGCGGGTATTTTGGAGAAGCCAGCAGCATGTTATGTTTTTCCGTCAGCTCCTGCATCACGTTCTTGTTTATCTGCAGATGCCCACGTTCCGTTACAGCCTCCGTATGCATCATGTTACACAAGTCACTCAGCCACTGTTCCTCCTGTTTCCTGTCCTCTTCGGGAAACCCAGGCAGAATATGCTGTTTCACTACCTCCATGTCACAGCGGCATGCCCGTAATATATCCTCAATCTGCCACATATACAGCAGGTATTCCGCCAAATTCTCCTTCCTCAACTTCTCCGCTGTCTTCATCTCGTATCTCGTTTATAATCCATTCCGCAAGCCAAATTATCATTTGTCAATGTTCAATGCTCAATGTTCAATGCTCAATGTCCAATGTTCAATGCTCAATGTTCAATGTTCAATAGTTCAACGTTCAATTAATAAAATGATTCTCCAAGGAAAGTAATCACTAATCCCACTATCGCCACAATCATCACAATCACCCCGATTGCCCGGTTCAGCATCCAGATTCCCCGTAAGTTAAACTGAGAGCGGACCTTGCTCACTCCCATTGTCAGCAGGAACCACCACAGCAATGCACCCCCTACAATCGACAGATAACCCGTCACCGTCTCACTTACCAGTTCCCCTTCGCTCACGAAAGAGAAGCGGGCAAACAGACCGATGAATAGCAAAATGATCAGCGGATTACTGAGAGTCACGAGGAATGCTGTCAGGAAATTGTGGAAATAACTGCCCTTCTGTCCACTGGGCGCACGTAACGCCTTCACGGGATTGCTCCTGAAAGTATAGATGCCGAAGAATAGCAGCAGGATACTTCCGAACAGCTGCAGGTAGAAGATGTTATGGCTCACATAGTTGAATACGAAGCTCATGCCGTAACCAGTCAGCAGAGCGTAGATTAAGTCGCTGAGGGCTGCTCCGCAGCCAGTGATAAATCCATACCAACGCCCTTTGTTTAAGGTGCGTTGCAGGCATAAAACTCCTACTGGCCCCATGGGAGCTGAGGCGATGATACCTATCATCATTCCTTTGAAAATGATGCTGACAATTGTCTCAATCTGAATCATGGGGCAAATATACTATTTTTTCTCCACAATTGCACCATCTTTATATATTAAAACTTCAAAGAAGTCTTCAGTTCGAGGGTAAACGGGCGGATATAATTGCCAGCCATCAGGTAATGATGCTGGTAGGCACTCACGTCCGTAGCTAAGTCGGCAGCCGGGATATTGCCGCTGGCACCTTTGACATTCAGGATGTTCACCACGTTCAGTGCGAAAGAAACATGCTTGTTCAGCGTATAGTCGATGCCTCCGAAGGTCTCCCACCTGCCTTTGAAATACAAGGTGTTCGTCTTGTTGATATATTGCTTGCTCTGGTAGCGGAAACTCAACCAGAAACGCCATTTGTCTATCTGGTACGAAGGATCAAGCTCGATAATCATTTTTGACATGGCGGTCGTATTCTTGTCGTTGAAGTCATACAGCTGCCCCGGACCGTCCTTGAACACAGGCTGGAACGTGAAGTTCTTATACTGTGGGTTCTGCAAGGTCAGCAGTCCGTGGAAGCTGAAACCCTTGAACGGCGTGATAACCGCATCGGTGGTCCATCCCAAGGTAGCCACGTCATTTACGATAGGCAGCGTCACCGTCTCACTCTGGTCGGCTGGGTTCGTAAACTGCGAACGGCTCTTGTAGTTCGTCTGTGAGATATGGAACACCTGCGAGGTCAATTGAATCCAGTTGGCGTTGAAATAGATGCCCCCTCGCAGCATATTGATGTTGATGGGGTCTTCCAACGGCAGGTAGCATCCGGCGTAATCCTGCATGTTCGGGCGTTGGCGTGCATATACATACTCACCCAAGAGGCCCAGTCCGCCAGCTATCTTGAATCTGCCATTGAAGGTAAAGACCGGATTCACCCAGTCGCCCGTAAACTTGTTAGGCTTGCCTTCAACGATGTTGAATCCTTCTCTTCGTATATTGGAAGGCTCAAACAGTGTTCCGTCAGGTGTGTAGGCAAAGGCTCCTTTGCCATGCGTGTTCTGCCACTCGATGCGGAAGCCGGCAGAGAGCCACAGACGGTTGTTTACTGTCCAGTCGTCAGCCATGAAGAAGCCCAGACGGTTCTCATGTCCGTGATAATAGTCAGCCCCTGCATTGTAGTTGGTCCCTATATTCCCATGAATCAGCAAGGCTTGAGGGTTCTCTTTCACTTCGTGCGGGTAGATGCCTGAGTTATAAGACATACGCTGGTAGTTCCACCACTCGTTGATTCCCATGCGCCAGCTGTGCTGCCTGTCTTTGCCGGCTGTGCCACTCAGGGTGGCGGTAGTCATCCAGCTGCGCTCAATGCCCCGTGGCATCATGGCGTGTCTGTTCTGCACATAGCCTTCGTATGGCGTTCCGTCCTGATAGGTGTAACCATCAGCGGCTGTCACCTTGAAGATGCCTGCTGGCGTGAAGCCTGCACTGAGGGCTTCGCCATCTTTCAGTTTCGTTCCAAAGGTAAATTTGGTGCCGTTGTCCCATTCATAATCCAGATTGAACGTCAGCTGGTGAATATGGTCTCGGTTGGCATCCACTATGTTCTTGTCCTCCTCGGTATTGGTCTCCAGGTCCAGGAAATGAACGGGATTATAATTAGGGAGATATTGGTCTCGTCCCAGCCTGAAGTCTTCAAACTGATCCACGCTTCCGTCAGCACCGTTGAAGTAGAAAGGACCGCGGGCGTCAGCGATGGAGGTATAGGTGGCATACTGATACAGCAGCTTGGCTTCCCCACGCCCTTCAGCCCAGCGTTTATTGATTCCTACTCTATAGATTTCCATGCGGTCTTGTATTTTCGAGACATCTAACTTGTTGCTGCCTGGATCAAAGTTCTGATAAACACCCAAAGAGAATCCCCATCCTTTTGCGATAGGCCCAGACAGGTTCACGTCAAACTGCTGTTTGCCGTAATGGTTGAGCGTATAGCTGCCAAGTCCCTGGAATGAGTCACCTGCATGGCGGCTGTTTGACGATACGATATATTCCAGGCTGCCATACTGCAAGGCACTCTCGCCAAGCGACATCAGGGAGGAGCTGCTTTGACTCACTCCGCTATGCCAGGATGTGTAGGGCAGGATAGGCCAGTAGCAGTATGATACAGGTAGCCCGTCCTCAAAAATGAAAGTCGTGAACTTAGCAGGCAAACCTATGGAGATTTGTCTGGGCTGAACGTCACTTGATGCGTTGAGCATGACGTTTCTGTTTCTCTCCTCACGGGTGGAGGGGATGGAGTCAGTCTTAGCGTCCTGGGCCATTATCAGGCAGGTAGGCATACACCAAAGTACCGTTGCCAGCAATATTGTCTTCTTTGTCTTCATGGTTGATCCGGATTTAATCATGCAAATAAACAAATAAATTTCTGATTCTGCACTATCTAACTTGATAAAATTATTACCTTTGCAGTCAGAATGTTAATTTTAAAACAAATATCGCAATGAAGAAACTTTTTTATGCAGTGGCAGGTTTGATGGCTGTAGCTTTCGCAGCTTGTGGACCTACCTATGATGTGGCTCAGCCTTTAGACAACTGGAAGTCGGATAAAGGCAGTGTTGGTGAAGAGTTGCAAGTGACAGCCGGTGAGACGCTGACTGCCGCTGGCGACTACCGTAATTTTGAACTGAAAGGCCAGGCTTTGCTTGAGACTGGTGCAGAGGCTTCTCTGCTTTTCCACTCTGATGGCAAGAAGGGTTACGAGGTGATACTGCACAATGGCGCGATCGATGGCACTCGCAAGACGGGTAGCCTGGCTACTGTAAGAAACCTCTACCGTTCATTGGGTGAAGACAACCAGTGGTTTGACTTCGACATAGCTGTGCGCGAAAAGAATATCTCTATCAAGATCAACGGTACGGATGTGGTATGCTACACTGAGCCTGACCAGCCTTACCGCACTGAGGCCAACAAAGACAAGGTGCTGGGCAAGGGCGGTTTTGCGCTGATAGGCAGGCAGGGCAATGTTAAGCTGCAGAACCTTACCGTTACTCGTTTACACGATGGTGTCACCAATCCTAACGATACCATGCCTGTGGTTGATGAGACCACTGACGAGATTATCCGCTTGCAGCAGGAGAACTTCCCAGTCATCGACTATCATGTGCACCTCAAGGGTGGTCTGACTAAAGAGATGGCTCACGCTATGGAGATGAACTATGGCATCAACTACGGTGTGGCTCCTAACCTCGGAGAGGGTGGTGTAGGCCGTATGCTGTCTAACGATGAGGAAGCATTCGCTTATTACAATGAGGTGAAGCCCATGGCATTCCTGATGGGTGCGCAGGGTGAAGGCCGCCGCTGGATCGTGCAGTTCTCTGAAGAGGCCATCAATAAGTTCGACTATCTGTTTACTGATGCCATGACAGTGGTTGACAAGGGCCGAATCTGCCGCATCTACCGTCCTGAGGAAGTGCACCTCGATGGCCGCAGCAAGCAGCAGTACATGGATATGATTGTAGATCAGACCGTGAAGATCCTCACCAATGAGCCTGCTGATATCTATGCCAACGCTACCTATATCCCGGATGATATGAACGCCGACTATGCCCAGTACTGGACAGACGAGCGTGTGGATAAGGTGCTTGATGTACTGCAGCAGTATGACATCGCCTTAGAGATCAGTCCTCGTTATAAGATTCCAAGTTTCGATGTCATTAAGAAGGCTAAGGCCCGCGGCTTGAAGTTCACCTTCGGAACCAACAATGTTGACGCCGACTTCGGTAAGTGTGAATATGCCATCCAGGCTATCAAGGAGTGTGGCATCACCGCTTCAGATATCTGGTTCCCGGCCATGAGTAAGCGTGCCGGCCGCAAGGCGGTTGATTATAACCACTTCGCTGGTACCATCAAGAAATAATCTGTTCAAAGCTATAGCTTTCGGTTTAAAGGGGCTGTTCACCTTAGTGAGCAGCCCTTTTCTTTTTTTGCTTGTTTTTCATAGAAAGCAATGCCAATTCATT
Source organism: Bacteroidaceae bacterium (assembly GCA_017471185.1). Classification (GTDB taxonomy): domain Bacteria; phylum Bacteroidota; class Bacteroidia; order Bacteroidales; family Bacteroidaceae; genus Bacteroides. Next base: position 136 of record JAFUVZ010000044.1, on the reverse strand, counting down.
GCTGTCCACTAAAAATCGCTAAACGTTCTTTGAAATGATTGAAATATAGTTAGTTACAGAGAAATTCCGGGTGCGACGATTTGATTTTGTATCTTTGCAGTCAAAAAGGAACTTTATCGGATACATCGTATGGAGT
>JAFUVZ010000043.1 GCA_017471185.1 Bacteroidaceae bacterium | reverse complement strand
GGCAGACAGCCGTCATCTCGGCAGTCTTTCCAACAAGAGATTCGTAGAGGCTGTGGGTCAGGAACTGCAACGCCAGTTGTCTGACCACCTGATGGTGCCAGGAACTACACTGTCCAAGCTTACCATCCAGGGCTTCGGCGCGCCTACGGGGAACCACCGCAATAACGAGGTGCGTTCCACAGCACGTGCCATGGAACTGAAGCAGTACCTGCTCAGTGTTGATGGCTGGACTCCCAACAGCCTTGACCTGAATTGGACCGCCGAGGACTGGGATGGTATCCTTACTAATATTTCAGGTTCTGATGTTAGACTCAAGTCCGCTGCCGTTGACATCATACGCAATGTTGATGTCACGGCCGGACGTGAGGAACAGCTGATGATGCTGGATGGCGGTGCCTTATACAAGTATCTGAGCCAGACTGTGTTCCCCGTAGTGAGCCGCATAGAATTCACAGCGGTGTTGAAGCGTGAGGGCAGTTTCTCGCCCGATGCCCTGCCTGAAGAATCCGTGGGCTTGACCGAGATGTACCGCACGGCAAAGGGATTTATCAAAGGCACAAGAGAGTTTAACGACCTGCTCGACCTCTCTGCCCGTCTTTATCCTGGCAGTGTAGTGGCCTGTATCAATGCTGCCGGGGTGGCGCTGATGCGCGGTAATCTGGAGCATGCAGCCAGCCTGCTCTACGGTTTGGAGACCGACTCCCGTGCTTACTGCAACTATGGGGTATATTACATGTTGAACGGTGAGCCAGAAAAGGCGGAAGTTTATCTGTTGATGGCTGCTTCTCAAGGTGTTGCCGAGGCAGAGGCAGCCTTGGAAGCTCTGAAATTGATGTCGGACTGAGATTGAATGAAGAATAAATATAATCGAGATATGAAATTATGTAAACTGATAGGGATAGTGACTTTGGCTTTGCTTGCGTCTTTGCCAGCCAACGCTAAGTCAAGGGCACGAGAGAAGGGTCAGCTTCATGTGAGCCGTGTGGAGGTGTTTTCTCAAGAGAGCAAGGTGCATCTCACTATGCGTGTCGCCTACAGCAATGACCTGCTGAACCGTGGCGAGAAGCTATACGTGAGCCCGCGTCTTGCGAAAGGCGATGACAGCTGCCTGTTCTCCTCAATGGTGTTCGATGGCAGAAGCCGTAAGGTGCTGGTGCGTGAAAAGGAAGTGATTGTGGTGGCTGACGAGACGCATGGGCAGTTCTATTTTGATATCGAGTTCACGAGCACCTACCAGCCTTGGATGCAGGACATCTCACTGCGTTTCCTCAGTGAGGAAGTGGAGAAGAACAGTGTGCGCAATACCTACATTGACACACTTTACGAGGGTATGCTGGTGCCTGAAAAACAATAGGAAATGCAAAAGTTTGATTACTTGTTTGGTAAGTTTCAAAAGCTTATAGAATGTACAGACTGGATAATATATTGCAGAAGGCATGCCTTGTGATATGGCTTGTTGCAACGGGTTTATTCATACCTGTAAGGGCACAGGTACAGCCAGAACTGGGAACCATTTGTAACGGACAGATCACCGTTAGCCGTGCAGTACTGGCGAGGGTTGCCAACGAAGTGCGTTTGAACCTGCTGGTCCACTACGGGGCTGACATGCTGAAGCGTAACATCCATCTCAGTCCACAGTTCAGAGACGAAGCTGGCAACAGTGTCACCTTGCCCCCTCAGACTTTGGTGGTTAAGGATGGTGAAAAGATGAACGTGCGTAACAACCGCATATATATAGAAATGGAGTTCAAAGGCCGCTATCAGGCCTGGATGGAAGGAGCTTCGCTGTGCTTAGCCACGGAGACTATTACTGACAGCACCCGTGAAAAGTTCAACGTATGCCTACTTGACAATATCCATATAACAGAAGTAAATGATTCCATTGGGACTGAGCGGCTTGAAGAGTCTGCTGATTCTGTTCTCTCCGCTCAATCTGTATCGCCCGCATTGCCTGTAGAGACAGTGAATTACGCAAGTGGCGTAGAGCCTGAGTCGCAGGCATCCTTACCGATAGCCTCACCGTTGTCTGATTTTGAGATACCTGCAGAGCCAGACCGACTCTCCGCTCTCAGCTTCTTGAGCGACACCCTGGAGATACGCTTCAAGCTTGACAGCATACTTATCAATATGCACTTCGCAGGCAACATGGAACGATGGAATACTTTTGAACGTAACTTCATGATGCGTTTTGGCGACAAGAACCGCCTGGGCATCATTGTTGATATCTATTCCGGCGCCTCACCCGAAGGTACCGTTGAGCACAACCGCTGGTTAGGTCAGGAGCGTGGCGAGAGTATCAAGCAGCTCATAGAGCGCCGCCTTCGTGGCAGAGTGGGTAATATAGTCATTCATAATGAGGCAGCACGCTGGCAAGGTTTGTATGATGCAGTGGAGGCGAGCGATGAAGCATGGCGTGATGAGGTCCTGGACATCATCCGCCAGCCCGCCTCCGTCAACGAGAACGGACGTGACCGCCGTGAGTGGCTGCTGCGCCACACCTTAGGGGATGGCGTTTGGGAAAAACTGCTCAGCACCTACCTGCCTCCGTTGCGCAGTGGTGGATCAGCCATCGTGAGCTGGGATCCTGCGCGTGTGGCTGCCATCCGTGACACGCTGGTCATTAAAGATACGCTCTATATCATGACCGTTGCCCCTACGCCCGTGGTAGGTGGGTCAGATTGTATCGACTGCGTGGAGAAGCATGCCGAACAGGTGATAGAGAAGCTGAATCCAGTCTTCCGCTATCCCGTGTGGGCGCTTAAGACCAATCTTCCCCTTTTAGGTACCGGCACGCCAAACCTGCAGGCGGAGTTCTCGCTCGACCGCAAGGACCGTTGGAGCGTCAACATAGAAGGCGTATGGTCATGGTGGACCTTCGCCCATAATGTCTATGCCAACCAGATTATCTACGGCGGTGCTGAACTGCGCTACTGGCTTGGCAAACGGTGGCGGCACCACACGCTCGACGGCTGGCACATCGGCTTGGGAATCGGTGGTGGCTACGGCGACCTGGAATGGACCAACCGTGGTTTTCTGGCGGAGGTTTATTCAGGCTTCCTCAACTTCGGCTGGCAACGTCGTTTCGGCAGACGCAAACAGTGGGCGTTTGATATAGGCGTAGGATTGGGGTATGCTCATATAGACTGGCGACGCTATCGTGGTAGCCAGATCTTCCCCGAAGGGAAGGAAGAGCCGCAGACAGACCATCTGATGTGGCGCGAGACAGGGCACACCAACTGGTTAGGAACACCTCACTTCAACATCTCCATAGGCTATGTGTTCCCTCAGAAAGACGCTTCATGGAGGCGTGAACGATCTGCCCTGCGTGATATAGACCGTAACGCTTACCTTCAGCTGCGTGACAGTATCAAGGCACGCGACCGTTTTGAACGGGATAGTATCAGTACTGCTGAGAAATTCATGAAGAAACAGGTGAAGCTGCTGCCTACAAAGGCAGAGCGCAAGGCTGCACGTGCCGCGATGGATTCGCTCAAGCGTGTTTCCAAGCTGAATACCAAGATAGACAAGAAGACTGCCAAGGCTGAGGAGAAACAGCTTCGTGAGCATGAACGACTGGCCAAGAAGTTGCGAAAGGAGCAGCTCCGCAAGGAGAAGCAGGAACACCGAAGGCTGTCAGACGCGGCTGAAAAGTGGTCGAAGACATCCGAGGGAAAAGCCGCGCGGGAAGCGCTGAAGGATGCCAGGAGACAGGCAAAGCTCGATGCCAAGGCAGAAAAGAAAAAGGCAAGGCTTGAGCGCAAGCTGGAGAAGGTGAGAGCACGCAGGGAGTATGAGCTGCAGCGTCATGAGGAGCGGTTGAAACGTGAAATGGAGAACGCTGAGAGAAAATACTTATTACATTGAAGATTGAAGATTGAACATTGAAGATTGAACATTGAAGATTGAAGATTGAAGATTGAACATTGATAATTAATTATGATGCTTAGTTATAATAAAATATTGCCAATTTATGGCATAGAGTCTGGCAACTCTTTGCGCTCCCTCCTCCGCAGGGTAAAATTGTCAATTGTCAATTGTCAATTGTCAATTATGTTAATGCTGCTCGCAGCATTAACCTCCTGCGAGCGCAGAGAGCTATACGTCTATGGCGACGAGTTCCGTTCCGTGGAACTGGAAGTTGACTGGCGTAATTATGCGCCGAGTGACCCCGGAGGCATGACGGTGTGGTTCTATCCGCTGGATGCCAAGAACAGGGTGGCTCCTTACCGGAGCACTACGGCCAATGTGCGTCATCACGAGCTTTATGTTCCTGGCGGTAACTATCAGGGCGTAGTCATTGATTATTCACCTGAGGAGTACTCGCATCAGGAGTTCCTGGATCTTGACTCACTCACGAAGGCCAGGGTGGAGGTTACACCTGCCATGTACCAACCCGATTCGCTGATTGTGGCAGGCGAGGGCGTTCCTCATGGAATGTACCGCGATGTGAACCCCGAGCTGTTCAGCGATGTGGCTTGGACTTCCTTGCACACCCACCGTCCCGCCGTGCTGGACAACGGCCTGTATGTGGTGGGCAACCAGCCCGAGGAGATGGGACTTGACACGCTGAACAACCGCTATGTTGATCGTGGCGAATATGGCGACTATATCCCTTGGAAGAAGAGTGATACTTATCAGTCGTCTATTAAGATTACCAAACTTTTCTCACAGCCTGAGACGCTGATCTGGAAGATGCGCATACGGGTGTATATCAGGAGCGGGTTCAACTACCTGTGGCAGACACCTGCGAGCATCACGGGGCTGAGTAACGGCCATTACCTGCCGCTTGACAGAAATACAGATGAACCGAGCATCCATTTCCTTGAGAATTGGACCTTGTCGCGCACAGGTGAGAACAGTGGTTATATAGAGACCACGCTGATGACCTTCGGTCTGCGGCCGGGCAGCATCCTGCCAACATACGAGCATCACAGCGCAACGCGTGTTGGAGATGAGGAGCCTGACTATAACAACCCTGATTGGTACTCCTACAATACAGGCCTTTGCCTGCCGGAGGAACTCAGGCTTAACCTGGCCTTCGTGCTTCGTGACCACGCTACCACGCTGTATTACCATTTCAACGTGGGGCACATGGTGGTAAGCTTTGATGAGCAATTGGTATTGCGTGTTGAACTGGGACCTGATTGGGACGACCCGATTGACCTGCCCTTCGTGGAAGCATACAGCGGCACCGGTTTCGATGCTACGGTTACGCCTTGGGAGGATGGCGGAACAGCTGACACTACGATGTAGCGTTGAAGGTAGTAAGGAGAGTTTGGATGTATCTTGATGATAAAATGACTGATACAATATTAACCTTAATTAAATTAAGAGATTATGAACAAGAAGTATTTATCAATTATGGCGGCTGCAGCCATGCTGACAGCCTGCTCTGATGACCTGAAGGAGATACAGAACGCTCCTGAGGTTGCCAAGACACCGACTGAAGAGGTGACTCCTGCCGTTGAGGAGATGCCTGTGTCTTTCGGCGCCTATGTGAATCGTGCCACTACCCGTGCGGGTGAAACTGGCATTATGACTGCCGGTGAGTGGGATGGCGCTGCCAACGCTTGGACGGATATTGCCGGGTCTGGTTTCGGTGTTTTCGGTTACTATACCAACAACAATGACTATGACCCTCAGGCAACGCCTAATTTCTTCTACAACCAGCTGGTTTCAAGAAATAATGCCACCGGTACGCCTGCAGCTGCTGACGGATGGTATTATGACCCGGTGAAGTACTGGCCTAACGAGTTCGGTGACGCTCTGTCTGACGACAACGACAAGGTGACTTACTTCGCTTATGCTCCTTATGTTGAAGTGGTGCCAAGCACCGGCAAACTCGTCAAGGTGAATGCCGACGACGACAAGTGGGGTATCACCGGCTTGAGCCGCAACTCTGCCACGGGTGACCCGCTGGTGAAATACATCGCCAGCTTCGACCAGGCCAAGTCTGTTGACCTGCTCTGGGGTACCGTGGGTACTGCCAGCACCCAATGGAACATCATCAACACGCCGACGGCTGTTGACTATCAGCACATGGATGAGGGAATGCCTTGGATGAACGTGCTGCGTCCGAGCCAGACTTCACAGAAACTGTCATTCGACTTCAAGCATGCCCTGGCACAGCTGTCAGTGGATGTTGACGCTTTCGTGGATGGCACAGACAATAGCACAACGCTGGATTCCAAGACGCGAATCTATATCCGCAGCATCAGCTTCACGGGCTTTGCCATGAAGGGTTCTCTGAATCTGAATAACACTGAGACTGGTGCTGGTAAGGCTTACTGGCTGGACTACAACGGTACTGCCGACTTAGAGAACGGTGAGCCTGTACTGGTGTATGACGGCCGTAAGGATGGCAAGGAAGGTGCCAGCGGCGCCATTGCCAGCAACGAGAAGGTGCTGGGCCTGAATCCTCAGTTCATCCAGACTGAGAATTCCGTTGACTATACCGCCACTCCTAAGGCTTGGGCTGCAGCTGGTCCCGCTGGTGTGACCAACACTCCTGCAAGCCTTTTCCGTGAGGAGACCGCTCCAGGCGTGTACACGGCAAGTACCAGTCCTATCATGGTCATCCCTTCAGGCGATGAAATGGAAGTGGAAATCATATATGACGTGGAGACCATTGACCCGCAGCTGGCTAACTATGTGAGCGATGCCAAGACTCCTGGCTCAAGCATCGAGAACCGCATCCACAAGACCGTGAAGTTCGGCGACAGCGGTATGCTGGAGAACGGCAAGCACTATACCCTGCACCTGCATTTGGGCATGAACAGCGTGAAGCTCGACGCTACCGTTTCTCCATGGGTGGATGCTCCGTCACAGGCTGAGGTTGACCTGCCTCTCAACGTTCCTGCTTTCGCAGCTGCAGCAGCAGGTAGCCCTGCGACTAATGTTTATCTCACTGCAACCCAGGACAAATATGAGTTTGCCATCACTGCCCTGAACGGTGGTGAGAGCGTTACTGCTCCTGCTGCAAGTGGAAACTTCTCTGCACCAACCGACAACGCCGCTAATTCCAGCGGAACGGCTATCCAGAGCGTTACTGTTGCCGCTAACAATACAATCTTCGACACTGCTCCGGTTAATCTGACTTGGACCGGTGCTGCCAGCGGCAAGGAGGTTCAGCTGGCGTTCATACAGAAGGCTCATGCGCTCGGTCTGAAGGTGGGTACTGCCAATACTTTCACGGCAGGTGTAACTATTGACTTGACCACAACAGGCTTCACTATCCCTGCTTCTGGCGCAAACTGGTTTAAGGATTCTGTTTCTGACCCTTCAAAGACTGCGAAGATTGTAGTTAAGAAGAATGGTACGGCACTGACTAAGGTGGGTACTTTCAGCGCTTCTCCGGCTAACGAGTTTAAGCTCGATTATAATACAGGTAAGATCTCACTGGGCATTGACGCGGTGGCAGGTGATATTTTCGAAATCACTGTACGCACCGGCGACGCTCCAGAGGAGACCATCACGGTGAAGGCTGTTTAACATTAAGCAAGGGGGCTCGCCCCCTTGCCCCTGATGCATGACTGACTGAAAAAGACCTTTGATTCATTTTTCGGCGGGGCATGGCGTGACAGCCGGCTCCGCTACTACAGGACGAAAGTCCGCAGCGAACCATGACTTATTGACATAAAAAGCCGCAAGAAGCAAGATTAGTGCCTGAATTATTTTGTGCATTGGCAGATTCTGTTTATCTTTGCCACAGTATTCATCATTAACAGTACTTTTAAGCTATGAATAAAAAGAAGGAACAGCAGCAAAAGGCTGCACTGAATCAAAAATCCCAGGCTGTGGCTAAGCGAAAACAGTCAAACGAGAAAGACGAATTGTCAATTGAGAAGGGGAAACTCCTGCTTGATTTGTCTAAACTGACATTTGCCGGTGTATTTCTTACGGGGATTCAGGATTTGTCTGTTGAGACAAATTATTTGATACTAATAGGGATTGTAGCTATCGTGCTATTGATTCTGTTAGGTTTAGAGTATATTAAAACTGGATTAAACAAAAAGAAATAAAGTTATGGCACTGTTTTATTTTTTATTAGGAATATGCATCGTTGCAATCGTATTGCTTATTCGTCTTCGTATTCTCAATAGACGTTCATTATAGATTGCTTGGTAAGACGTTTCTTCTGTTCTAAAATTAAGAAAGAACAAAAAATACGCTTGTCTGAACTTCTTGCGGCACTCTGGCTGACCATCAGCCAGGGTGTTTTTTTTGTGTCAATTTTTTTGAACGATGGAAATTAAAAGATATTGATATGAACAAGAAGTGTTGCATAATGTTACTAATGCCGGCCCTGCTGACAGTAGGGTGCAGTCGGCAGCTGGACCCGGAGGCTCAGCCTGCGATGGAGCAGGCTCCCATAGGCTTCTCCGTCACTGCCCCCGCCGCCACCCGGTCAGTGGCAGGCACCATGACCCTCGACGGCACAGGTGCCAACGAGGTGAGCCTGAAGGATCTGGGCTTTGGCGTTTTTGCCGCCCATACGGGATTGTCACGCTACGGTGAGAGTGACGTTTCTGCCGACTTCATGTATAATGAGCAGGTGAGCTACGATGATGCTGAAGGCTGGCAGTACAGTCCTCAGCGTTACTGGCCCGCCGGTGAGGGACTGACGGCTGAGACACCCCGTTACGTGAGCTTCTTCGCTTATGCACCCTATAGCGATGCCGATTTCACGACGGCAGACCAGACAGCCAACCGCTATGCAGACTATTGCATATCTGGCTTCAGCAGTGCGCACAGTTTTGGCGACCCTTGGATTACCTACCGCCTGCTGCCTGAAGATGTTGACCTTTCACACCAGGTGGATCTGCTTTATGCCAAGCGGCTGGATATGACCAAGCCTGCCGCTGACACCAAGGTTCAGTTCCAGTTTGGCCATGCACTGTCATGTGTGGGTGAAAAGGTGTCGGTAGGCGTGTCTGCAGACCCCAATTCCGCAGTGCGTAAACGCTTGAGAGACCTCTATGTGGCAGCGGTGTCACCTGTCTCTATCACTCTGCGCATCACATCGGTCAGCATCACCTATACCCTGACGGAGAAGGGCAGGCTGGTGCTTTGGAACAAGGACGGTGAGCCTAACTGGCAGCCCATCTTGAGCGAGGCGGCGCTAATCAGCCGCACCCCAGAGCTGACAGGCTCACTGCCACAGACCATCTATACCTACGACGGTACTCATGAGAACCTCTCTGACTGGACTGACACGGGGCATGGTGTGTTCTTCATACCCGTAGAGTCGCCTGACAATGCGCAGGTGGCAACCATTACCGTGGGCTATCAGGTGGAGGTGACCGACCAAGCCGGCACCATGCTGAAGGATGGCACAGGCACGGTCAGCCTGCCCCTGATGAGCAGTGCGGAATATGGCAAGAATATGGATATCAGGGTGACGCTGGCTGATGCCCTGGAATAACGGATATTGAATAACTGATGTTATTATAACAGTTTTTATTTATTAACTAAAAAATTGTGACTATGAACAAGAAATTTTTAACGATGGCAGCTGCCGCAATGCTGTTTGCGGCCTGCTCGGACGACCTGAAAGAAGTTCAGGGCGCTCCTGAAATTGCTCAGAACCCCACTGAGGTAGTCAACGGACCGACCCCTATCTCGTTCGGAGCTTATCTGAACCGTGCCACCACACGCGCCGGCTATGCAGGACCTTTGACGAACAATGAGTCAGACGGTGCTGGAGGATGGACTAATTTCACCGCTTATAGCGACAATGGAACAGACACTGACGATACTGATGATACACCAGCAGCATGGAGTGGTTTCGAGGGTGAAGGCTTTGGCGTGTTTGCTTTCTACACAGACAATGACCTGTACAGCGAGACAGCAAAACCTAACTTTATGTACAACGAGCGTGTGTATAAAAGTGCAACTCGTGAGGCAACAGGACCGGAGTTTGATGATGCGACCAAGGCATGGACTTACAGCCCCGTTCGTTACTGGCCAAACGAAACAGGTGTAAATGCCGAGAGTGACGACATTGACCGCGTGAGTTTCTTCGCTTATGCTCCTTATGTGGAAGTTACAGCAAGTACAGGTGTGGTTACAGGATCTCAAACCAGTGGCATCGTTGGTATGACTCGTAATACATCTGCCGGTGATCCGTTGATTAAATACACAGTTGATCCGAGTCCTGCTACCGGAGTTGACCTTTGCTATGGAAGGGCAGGTCAGGATTATGCTACTGAGACAGGTACCGTTTCAAAGGGAAGTGCCATGCTTAACATGACCAAACTTTCAGCATCAGACAGGCTGAACTTTGACTTCAAGCATGCTTTGGCACAGCTGAACGTGCAGATTGATGCAGCTATTGATGATGTGGAAGTGAAGAATCCATTAGATTCAAAGACTCGTATTTATGTACGCAGCATTACATTCGAGGGTTTTGCTGACAAGGGTATGCTGAACCTGCGTGACGGAAACTGGTACGATATGACTGGTTTCAATCCTGTATCTGGGTCGGTGACCATTTTCGATGGTCGCAGCAATGGTCGCGAGGCTGTATATGAAGCAACAAATGAGACACCTGCAACATTCAATCCAAAAGTTGTACAGAGTGGTGGTTATAATGTCATGCCTGGTGTTACAGAGGAGCCTGTCAATCTTTTCAAATCTGATATCGCTATTACATCTGTGAAGCCAACAAACCGTACAGATGCTAATTTTGAATCTGACTACGCTACCTATCTGGCAGCCGATGATGTAAAGGGCAACCGTGAAGATCCTATCATGGTGATTCCTACAGGTCAGGAACTGCGTGTAAACATCGTTTATGATGTGGAAACTGAAGTTGGTAACCTGCCTGGTTACCTGTCTGGCAGTGACACTCATGGAACCAGCATTGAGAACAGCATCACACAGACAATCTCTGGTTTCAAGTTAAGCAAGGGATACAAATATACCCTGAATATTCACTTGGGTATGGTTGGTGCCAAGTTCGAGGCTTCTGTAAGCGAATGGGAAACTCCTACTACACCTGCTCAGTCAACAAATATGCCAGCCAATATTGCCGGCAAATTAAGCGATGTGAAGGATGAGCTTGATGCACTGAAAGCTGCTGTAGATGCTTCTACCAAGACAGCAGAAGAAGCAAACACCGCTATAGCTGCATTGAGGGATAAGTATATTGGTCTGTATGTAAATGCTGACGGTTCTATCGGTAGTGGCAAGTCAACCTCTACCATTGGTATAATTGCTCAGATGGAATGGGAAGACAGCAAGATTGATAACTCAACAACAGCTTTGCAGAGCGCTCGTATTATGGTGATTTCAGCAAATGACGTAATGATGGAGTCTGCTACACCAGGCGTTTTGCAGAATACTATTATGTGGGCAGATCCTAATACTACTGAGCTTGCTGACGGAAGCCGAGATAGATTTACAATTCCGCAGTCTGCTGATGGAGACGCCAAGTTTAAGAAATTGGAAAGTGAGTTGCTTGATGGTTCAAGTACTGTATATGGTATGCGATCAGGAAAGATCAATGGTTACGAAATATCTAATGATAATAAAGATGTTACAGGAATGTTAGCTATTCCTCAAGCATTCAATTATAATCTGAGTGATGCTAATCAACTTGGTCTGACAGGCTTTAGTGCTGGTAATGCAATTTCAGATGCTGACAGAACTGCCGGTTCAATTGATGCTTCTTTGTATCATTGGTTCTTGCCGACAGTTGAGCAGATGATTAACATGGGTGCAAGTAAGGTTAGATATTATTCTGGTGGTCCTACAGGTACAAATGAAGGCGTTATGTCTAAGTTACCATCCGCGGTTTATTGGAGTTGTAGTGAGTACAATGCTACTAGCGCATGGTCCTATAACACTGGCAACGCGCGTTGGCTTAACGCCGGTAAGTCGGATACTTACGTCCGTGTCCGTCCTGTCTTCGCTTATTAACCTCTTCACCTCTTTACCTCTTTGCGGTGGCGTCAATCGTTAGATTGCTGCCACCGTCGGCAGAGGAAGAGCAAGGGTAACTTAAGGCGGTGGCGCAACCGTCAGGTTCTGCCACCGCCTTCTCCGGCAGGGGGTTGCAAGGGGGATGTTTCCCCCTTGCCATCACCGCAGGGAAAAGTAACATTTGTAATAGCGGGCGGCGTGTGTAAGCCGCCGCCCGTAACCAATGGATGAAAAATCATCCGAAGCGATTTATGACTTATTGGCACACAGGGGAAGAATAGTAGAAAAATGCACAGTAGGGACTGTTCTTATTGTGCAGTAATGTATGCAGGCCAGCGCCCCGGAGGGGCAGCACGCTACCAGCCTGCACAGTGGGGACGGTTCTTATTGTGCAGTAATGTATGCAGGCCAGCGCCCCGGAGGGGCAGCACGCCACCAGCCCAGGGCAACGCCCTGGGAATAAAGGTTCAGGTACGTTTCGCCCTGTAAGGGCAAAAGCCTTGATATGCATATAATGCTGTTGCCCCTTCAGGGCGCAATTACCACAATCCGCATACCCAGGGCGTTGCCCTGGGCTAAGTGCAGGCTGCCCCTTCGGGGCGAATGTATGCAAATGCCTCATTGCTTGCAAACTTGAATACATTTTATTTATATATATCGCTTGCGAGAGTCCCGTCGGTCAAGGCTTGCGGGAGTGAGCTGTATTTTTTTGAAAAGGGTCACCGACTGAAGATAATGGAGAGTGGATAATGAATTATTCATTATTAATTATTAATTCATCTTTAGTAAAGGCAAAACTGGTGACTAAAACATCTGGTAACTACTGGAGTGTTAGTGAGAACAGTGCCACCAACGCGTGGAGGTACAACGCAGCGAATGGCAATTGGAATAATAACAACAAGGCGAACAATACCAACAGTGTCCGTCCTGTCTTCGCTTTTCGAAATAATGCTACAATAAAGGAGATATGCTTCTGTCCTTTCCCTTGTGTGTCCAGTTAGTCATTTTTATAATGAATACTCCGTAGGGTGTAACTTGTAACTGATATATATGACTGAAAGAGAAGTGTTGGAAAAGCAGGAGGAGAACGGACAGCAGGGTTTCTGGCTGATACAGATAGGTTCGTTCATTCACGCCTACGGCAACGGGGCCTTCGCCCTGGCTCGTGCCACGGGCTACAGCGTGAGGCGCAAGCACCGCAGGATGGGTGACATACTGACCTGCGGCTTTCCTGTTGAGCGGCTGGGCCAGGTGGTGCAGAAGATAGAGGAGGCGGGCGGAAGCGCAGAGCTGCAGTCCGACGGCAAGACGTGGTTCTTCTGCGGCATAGACGGCACGCCCGACGAGGGGATGATCAAGGCTGAGAGCGTGGTGAGAACATACAGCCAGCAGCTGCCTGCGGCTGAAGCCGTGGCAAAGGAAGAGCCTGCCGGGCTTTCATGGCTGCAGGATGCCGTCATGGGCTTCAACCTGTCAGCATCCACGCCTCTACAGGCCATGATGTTTATTGGCGAACTGCAAAAGAGAATTAGGAAGAATGAAGGATGAATAATGAAGAATGAAGGATGAATAATGAAGAATGAAGGATGAATAATGAAGAATGAATAATGTATAATGACTTTCTGGAGCAGTGAGAGCAGAGCCAAAGCTTGCTTGGGCTATGCCGAGTCGCGACAGAATTGATGCGAAGCATAATAATGAACAGTGAGGAACTGCCAATATTCAAGGCCTCATACGACCTGTTGGAGAAGATGATGGAGCTGAGCAAGGAGCTG
>JAFUVZ010000011.1 GCA_017471185.1 Bacteroidaceae bacterium | reverse complement strand
GTTACATGGTTACAGTGTAACCAGGTAACCTTTTGAGCATTCACATCATTAGTTAAAACAACACAAATATCTATAAAACAAACTGTTATTGCAGGATTTATCCCTTGGTTTCAACTCTGCGGTTACATGGTTACAGTGTAACCATGTAACCATTTGTGACCGTTATTGCCCATAAAAACGGGATACTATTAGTATCTGAAAAGGAACTCTCTCACGTAAGAGAAAGAACTCCTTCACCTAAGAGAATGGAATGCCTCGTAGGGAAGGAACCGTTCGCCTATACCCAAACGATCATTCGCCTATACCCAAACGGTCATGCCCCTATACCCGATTTGAAACGTCATTTTTACAGCTCGTATTCCTGCCAGCTCTTGATCTTGACATCCTTCTCATCCACCTGGCAGATAGCCTCAATGAACGCACTTGCCAGACGGGCGTTAGTAATCAAAGGAATGTTATGGTCAACGGCAGCACGACGGATGCGGTAACCATTAGTCACCTCACGGGTGGTATGGTTCTTCTGCACATTGATGATGAGGTCGAACTGATGACCGGCAATCATACGCATCACGTTGTTGGCAGCATCAGGACGCTCATCGGGCCAGAACACTGGCACAGTGTTCACGCCATGTGCGTTGAGGAACGCAGAGGTACCAGCCGTAGCGTAAATCTTGAAGCCTTTCTGATGAAGGGTGTGGCAAGCGTCGAGCAAATCAACCTTCGACTTCATGGCACCAGAAGAAACCATGATGCCTACCTCTGGACGAGGAATCTTATAGCCAACGGCAATCATCGCCTGCAGCAGAGCCTCATTCACATCATCGCCCAAGCAGCCCACCTCACCGGTAGAAGCCATATCCACACCTAATACAGGGTCGGCATTCTGCAAGCGTGAGAACGAGAACTGAGGAGCCTTCACACCAATCCAGTCGATGTCAAACTCAGACTTATCCGGCTTGGTATAAGGAGCATCCAGCATGATGCGTGTAGCGGTCTCGATGAAGTTGCGCTTCAGCACCTTGCTCACAAACGGGAAGCTTCGGGAAGCGCGCAGGTTGCACTCAATCACCTTCACCTCGTTCTTGCGTGCTAAGTATTGGATATTGAACGGACCAGAGATATTCAGTTCCTTGGCAATCTGACGGCTGATCTGCTTGATCTTCCGGCCAGTAGCATAGTAAATCTTCTGGGCAGGACAAACCAGCGTAGCGTCACCAGAGTGAACGCCCGCAAACTCGATATGCTCTGAGATGGCATATTCCACAATCTCACCGTTCTGAGCCACAGCATCAAACTCTATCTCCTTGGTGTTCTGCAGGAACTGAGATACCACCACCGGATATTCCTTTGACACCTTGGCGGCAGCCTTGAGATAGGTCTCAAGTTCGCTATCATCGTAGCATACGTTCATGGCAGCACCAGAGAGCACGTATGAAGGACGGACCAAAACAGGATAGCCCACACGCTTGATGAAGTCTTTCACATCATCCAGGTTGGTCAATTCCTGCCAAGCCGGCTGGTCAATGCCCAGTTGGTCAAGCATACGGGAGAACTTATCACGGTTCTCAGCCCGGTCTATGCTGACAGGTGAGGTTCCCAACACTGGAACAGACTGTCGGTAGAGCTTCATCGCCAGATTGTTTGGAATCTGTCCGCCTACTGAAACAACTACGCCACGAGGCTCTTCCAAATCGATGATATCCATCACGCGCTCAAATGAAAGCTCATCGAAGTAGAGGCGGTCACACATATCATAATCTGTAGATACCGTCTCAGGGTTATAGTTGATCATGATGGACTTATAGCCCAGCTTGCGGGCTGTCTGCGTAGCATTCACAGAACACCAGTCGAACTCAACTGACGAACCGATGCGGTAAGCGCCAGAGCCTAAGACCACCACAGATTTCTCATTATGATAATAACGCACATCATATCCTTCAGTGCCGTAAGTCAGATACAGGTAGTTAGTGAGGTCAGGATGCTCAGAAGCCACTGTATTGATGCGTTTCACAGCAGGCAATATGCCCAACGCCTTACGACGGGCACGTACCTCCAGGTTCTCCTTCTCATAAGTTGAGCCTGATGGATGGAGAACAAAGCGAGCTATCTGGAAGTCGGAGAATCCCAGACGCTTAGCCTCACGCAGTTCTTCTGCAGGCAGCTCTTCCAACGAGTTATATCCTTTCAGCTTGTTCATGTAATCCACCACGTTCTTCATGCGGTTCAGGAACCAAGGGTCAATCTTGGTGAGTTCCTCCACACGCTCTACGGTATAGCCTTTTTCAAAAGCCACCGCAATGGCAAAGATACGCAGGTCAGTAGGATGAGACAGCTCGTGATCAAGGTCATCGAACTGCAGGCTGTTGCCCACGAATCCGTGCATGCCCTGGCCAATCATTCGCAAGCCCTTCTGAATTACTTCCTCAAAGCAGCGTCCGATAGACATAATCTCGCCCACAGACTTCATGCTACTGCCGATCTCACGGCTTACGGTAGCGAACTTGGTGAGGTCCCAGCGAGGAATCTTACAAATCAGGTAATCCAGCTGAGGAGCCACGTATGCAGAGTTCGGGGTACCCATCTCACCAATCTGGTCGAGTGTATAGCCCAGCGCGATCTTGGCGGCTACGAATGCAAGCGGATAACCGGTGGCCTTAGAAGCCAAGGCAGAAGAACGGCTCAGACGAGCATTCACCTCAATCACACGGTAGTCATTGGTCTCGGCATTGAATGCAAACTGAATGTTGCACTCACCTACTATATTCAAATGGCGTACACAATTTACAGAAAGCTCCTGCAGCATCTTGGTCTGCTCATCTTTCAGCGAACAGATAGGAGCCACCACGATACTCTCGCCTGTATGGATACCCAGCGGATCCACATTCTCCATGGTAGCCACCGTGAAGCAATGATCATTGGCATCGCGTATCACCTCAAACTCTATCTCCTTCCATCCCTTCAAGGATTCCTCCACCAGAATCTGACTGCTGAAGGTAAAAGCGCTTTCAGCCAGTTTCATGAATTCCTCCTCATTCTGACAGATACCGCTGCCCTGGCCACCCAACGCGTATGCGGAACGGATCATGATTGGGAAGCCAATCTCATGAGCGGCATCCAACGCCTCGCGCATATTGTTCACCGCATGGCTCTTAGGAGTCTTCATAGGAATCTTGTCAAGCTCTTTCACAAAGAGGTCACGGTCTTCCGTATTCATGATAGCCTCTACAGAAGTGCCCAGCACACGCACGCCATATTTCTCCAGGATACCTTTCTTAAACAAGTCGGTACCACAGTTCAAAGCGGTCTGCCCACCGAAAGCCAACAGAATGCCATCGGGTCGCTCCTTCTCAATCACTCTCTCCACAAAGTTTGTCGTAATAGGCAGGAAGTACACCTTATCAGCGATACCCTCCGAAGTCTGGATGGTAGCGATATTAGGGTTAATCAACACGGAACTGATACCTTCCTCACGCAGTGCTTTCAAAGCCTGAGAGCCAGAGTAGTCGAACTCTCCTGCCTGCCCGATCTTGAGTGCACCTGAACCCAAGACCAATACCTTTTTCAAATTCTGTTTCATACCTTATATAATGTTTTCCTTATCAACTGTCAAAAAAAACGCCGCCTCCTATAACGGAAGCAGCGTCATATCGTCGGAATATTCTTAGCCGTATGTTGGGAAATTATTACTTGCATCATATCAGCGTCATTTTAAACTTTGCAAAGTAACACAATATTTTTTAAACGAGCAAATATCTGAGGCAAAAAACCGAACACAAATTTCATACCTTTATTATATGCGGCGTGAAAGTGGAAAAGCAAGTGATATAGCCTAAAAGGAAATTTCACCACGAATTGAAAAAAAGTGCTAACAATATTTGCTCATTTGGTTAAAAAGATTTAAGTTTGTGAACTGAATTTAAGCTAAAATAGCGATTTTAGCAAGCGAAATGTAGCGCAAGTTCCTATGAATTAGGAGGATATGCGATACATTATTGTTATGGGTGAGTCCTACAGAAGTTAGGATTATACCCTTGGCTAAGAGATAAAAGAATAATTATAAAGAAAAGTTTTACATTAACTTAAATTTTTTTATTATGAATGACATTAACTTTTGGAAAAGGACCTTCCTTTGCGGAGCTTCTTTGTTCCTGATCGCCGCAAGCCCTGCGCTGGCTTCAGGCGTGGACGCGATGTCAACTGAAAGCGTAGCCGCTGTCCAGCAGAACGGACGCACGGTTACCGTTACAGTTAACGACGCAATGGGTCCAGTCATCGGTGCCAACGTTCTCGTGAAAGGCACTACAATCGGTTCTATCACTGACATGGACGGTAACGCCGTTATCCAGGGCGTGCCTAACGGTGCAGTGATCGTTGTATCTTACATCGGTTACATCACTCAGGAGATCAACCTGCCTAACGGACAGAGCGCTCTGACCGTTGAGCTGAAGGAAGACGCTGAGACGCTGGATGAGGTCGTAGTCGTAGGTTACGGTACTCAGGCTAAGAAGGATATCACCGGT